>JAJDNI010000051.1 GCA_022340755.1 Gemmatimonadota bacterium | reverse complement strand
CGCCACGGTGGCCGGGAGCGGCTACCGGTCCACTCCTCGCCCACGCAGAATCCCCCCACGAAGGCGACCTCGCCGTCCGCCACCACCAGCTTCCGGTGGTCGCGCTGGAGCACCCCGAGAGGGTCGCCGATGGCGAGGGAGGGCGGGTTGAAGGCGCGCACACGCACCCCGGCTTCTCGGAGCGCCTTCCAGTACTTGTTCGGAGTGGCCCAGCAACCGAGCCAGTCGTGGATCACACAGACCGGCACGCCCTGATGCGCCTTGGCGATGAGCGCCTCGCGAAATGCGCGCCCGACGCGGTCGTCGCGGACCACGTAGTTCTCGAAGTACACGAATCGGCGAGCACCGTCGATGGCCTCGAGCCAGGCATCGAAGGAGGCCGAGCCTTCGAATTGGAGCCGGATCTGATTCCCCCGGTACGTGGAGGACCCCGTCGCCCGCTCAACCTGGTCCCAGAGCTGGCGCTCGGTCTCCCCGTCCCCCCCGGCCGAAGACTCCAAGGGAGCGCGGGCGTGGGCGGAGGTGCTCGGCTTGCGGTCTGGCACGCGGCGTCCGGCGAAGGTGGTCGGGGGGGCTGACGTCGGCCCCAGCATCAGGATCCAGCCTGGAAAGTCGAGGGTGCCCGCCCCCCGATCAACCCACGGCGCCTCCGAAGTCGACCTTCCCTTCCCTCAATCCCCTGTCAGCATCCTCTGGAAGCGATAGATGAGGATCTTGTACACCAGCTTCGCCACCAGGAAGTCCGGCGCGTGGAGACCGGGGGTCGGTGCCAGCTCCACGACGTCCGCCGCCACGACCTCTCGTTCCCGGAAGACGCGTCGAAGGAACGCGAGAGTGCGGTACCACCCGGGGCCGCCGGGCTCCGGTGTCCCCGTGGATGGCACCAGAGAGGGATCGAAGTAGTCGACGTCGAAGGTCAGGTAGACCTTCGGCCCTAGCGCCTCCATGGCTCGATCCATCCACCTATCGTCCTGCCACATCTCGTCGGCCCATACGATGGTGGACGCCTTCGACGACCGCGACACCTCCATCTCCTCCGCACTCACAGCGCGGATCCCCACCGCCACCACGTCCGCGCGATCGAGCACGCGCGCCATGGCGCTGGCGTGGGAGTTCGGCGTGCCCTCGTACTCGAGCCGCAGGTCCGCGTGCGCGTCGAGCTGCAGGACCGTGATGCGCTCGGGGTGGCGGTCGGCCTGCGCCAGGATGGCCGGCGACGAGACGCTGTGCTCTCCCCCGAGCATGAGCAGGAACCGGTCGCCGCACGCTTCGGCGACGCAGGCGTACGCCGTGCGCAGCTCGTCCATCGCGGCTGTGGCACCGGCCCGCGTAAGCTCCAACGCGGGTAGCGTATGGATGCCGAGGGCGGGCCCAGCCTCGCGGTCCACCTCCTGGTCATACAACTCGATGTACCGCGACGCTTCCACGATGGCCCGGGGCCCCTCGCGGGTGCCCCCGCCGTAGGACGTCGTGGACTCGTAGGGCACGGGCAAGAGGACCGCTTTCGCCGTTTCGAACGCCCCAGCGACCTCGTCCAGGCCCAGGAAGGTGTGGGGAAGCTCCCAGTCGAGACCTTCGAGGCCCCGGGGCAAACCCGGAGGATTCACGGAGTAGCGCGCTCCCGCCGGGTCCGCTCCGCGTCCCGGCGCTCGTGGGTTTCTCTGGTTCGGCAAGACCGCCTCTCACGGGTTGGAGCCGATGGGCGGGTCATACCGTGTCGATGGGGCACGTGAGCCCCTGGTAAGGGAGCGTCACGCCCGCCTCCTGGCACTCCCGGCAGAGTCCATATACCTCCAGGCGATGACGTGCCGGCAGGAAGCCGTGCATCACCTGCACTCGCGCCTCGACGGCAGCGATCTCACGGGCCTGGAACTCGATGACCTTCCCACACTCGAGGCAGACCAGGTGCTCGTGCACGGGCTGTCTGGACAGGCGGTGCTCGTAGCGCTTGAAGCCTTCCCCGAAGTCGTGCTCCTCCACGAGCCTCGAGCGGACCAGCAGATCCAGTGTCCGGTAGATGGTGGCCTTGCCGATGCGGTCGCCCCGGTCACGGAGGCGCCGCTCGATCTCGTCCACCGACAGGTGCGCCTCGGACTCGAAGACCACCTGAGCCACCGCCTCGCGCTGATGGGTCACGGGAAGCCCCTGCTCGCGCAGATAGCGCCCGAACAAGTTGAGGAACGGTCGAGCGGACGGCGCTTCCGTCATGCCCGCTCCACGATCAGCAGCACCGGATCGAATTCGTCCATGAGGGCGGCGAAGCTGTCGGTGTCGCCGCCGATGGTCACCTCACGGGGATCCCCGTGCGCTTCTCCGCTCCGACGCACGACCCCCTCCATGACCCGTGGCAGCAGCTCCGGGGGCGCTTCACCCTCTTGGGTGAAAACCGGCTCGATGGTCAGCCCACGCCCGGTCCGCTCGGCGGTGTACGCCACCGTCAGCAGGCGACGACGCTCCTCGCCGGATCCGAAGACGCTGACCGCCACGAGGCCGCTCTCCCGCCGTCCTTTGCGCATGGGCGGGAAGATCCACAGGCGATCCACCGCGTCGGCCCCGAGCCGCTCGCGGACCCCGGCGAGGGTACGTGGAAGCGCCTCCGGCACACCCGGATCCTCCGCTCGCTCTTCGGCTTCCGACTCGATCAAGCAGGCGTCCCCTCGTGCATCACCCGGGCTACCGCGTCCCGGGTCGCCGACACCACCTCTTCGACGGCACGGTCCATGGGACCCGGCACCATGGCGCCGGAGGCACGGATGTGGCCGCCCCCGCCGAAGCGGCGCGCCAGCTCGTTGACATCGACCGGGCCATTGGCCCGGAAAGAGATCTTCACCTCCCCGGTGCTCGTCCGCCTGAAGAGCAGGCCCACCTGCACTCCCTGGATGCCCCGGGGAACGTCCACCATACCCTCGAGATCATCCTGAGTGGCACCCAGCTCGTCGATGGCGTCCTGAGGCACGATCATCCACGACACCCCCGCTTCCTCGTCCACCTCCAAGGTCGCGAGGGCCCTCGCCAGGAGTCGGTACTTCCTCACCGGCGCAGCGCCATACACCTGGGCGTATGTCTCCTCCGGGTCCACGCCCCGCTCGACGAGCTCAGCGGCCACGCGATGGCTGCCCGCCGACGAGTTCGCGAAACGGAACGAACCCGTGTCGGTGAGGATGGCGACATACATACCCCGGATGGCCGCCGGGGTCCACGGCCCGCCCGCCGCCAGGATGACGTCGAAAAGGAGCTCCCCGGTTGCGCAGGCTTCGGGATCACGGAGCGCGATACCCCCGATGGGCTGCTCACCCGGCTGGTGATGGTCCACGACGACCGTCGGCAGATCACGAATCAGTGACCGCACCCTGCCGATCCGCGGTACCTCACCCGTATCGAGGACGACCGCGAGGTCGGCAGACTCGCACAGGCTCTGCGCCGCTCTGCTCCCCGCGTCCACCACCCAGTCCTCGTCGCCCATCAAAAAGCGGAAGGAGTCGGGGAAGGGTGTGGGGTTCACGATCCAGGCCTCGGTTCCGTTGGCGCGGAGCCAGGACGCCAGCGCCACCTCGCAGCCGGCGCCGTCGCCGTCGGCGTTCAGGTGCGTGGTGAGAACTGCCCTTCGCGACGCGAGAAGCGCGTTGCGCACCTCCCTCACCGATGCGATCCGCGGTTGAGGCGTGCGGTAACTCAAGTCCGGCTCCTGACCCCTGGAGACACTGTGAGCGCATGGACACCTAGGGAGGGCGCCGCGGGCGGGAGGGGGCCCGGGAACCATCAAAGTAGGGACGCACGGCCGGGCCACGCTACGCCGGCGGCCAGCCAGAGCGCTCTTCAGGTACCGGTGGGGGCTCCGGGAAGGCGCTTGCGAAGCTTGGCCCACGTGGACGCGAGGTGGACGAGATTCGAAGCGGTGCGCCCCCCCACGTCGGCCGAGGCGAGGGCTCGCAAGAGCGCGTCGGGCCGATTGGGGTGCTCCGCGACGTCGACGAAGCCCCCCCCAAGCTCGCTCAGCGTGTGGGCATCGGAGCCGGCGCCGCGAAGCTTGCCGTGGCGTCGCGCCAGGTCTTCCGCCGGCGCGTTCAGACGGCCGGGGTGCAGCCGTGCGTTGAACACCTCCACCACGTCGACGAGCGCCGCCAGCTCGTCCGCCATTCGTCCTCCACCCCCTTTTCCTGCGGCGTACGGGTGCGGCAGGTAGGGGATCCCTCCCTGCTCGCGGATGAGCGAGATCGTCGCGAGGGCCGGCGTACCTTTGGGGATTACCTTGGACACATAGAGGCCGATGACATCGATGCCTTCGGCGGTCTTCACTTCCTCTCCGGGGATGATCCGGTCCGGGAACTCCTCCGCCATCCTGAGGGCGACCCCCACTTCGTTGTGGTCCGTGATGGCGATACGGTCGAACCCGCGGGCCAGGGCTCGCTCGAGGACGGCGTGGGGATCCGACAGGCAGTCCCGGGAACCCGCGGTGTGCAGGTGCAGGTCCAGACGCATGGTTCGGTCTCCGCCGCCCGCCCGCCGGCGGAGCTCCTCCAGTGCGTCGGCGGCAGCATCGAACAAGGCTTCGAGCGTACCGACGTTGTCCAGCACGACGTCCGCACGTCGCCTCTTCTCCGCCGGGTCCATCTGCGCGTCCATGATGCGCCGGGCCTCGTCCCTCCCGAGCCCGCGGCGCTCCACCAGTCGCCGGAGACGGACATCCGCCGGCGCATCCACCAGAACCACCACGTCGTAGTCCGCATCGAGGCCGGTCTCGAAAAGGAGGGGGATCTCCGCCACCGCGAGCCTGTCCCCGGCGGCTTGGCGGTCCGCCATCCACGCAGTCCGGAGGTCCTGAATGCGGGGGTGCAGGATCCCTTCCAGGCGCCGCCGGGCTTCCTCGTCCCGGAACACCCTCGCGCGCAGCGCGCTTCGGTCCAGCGTGCCGTCGGCGGCGATGACCTCGTCGCCGAAGGTCCGGCGGATCTCGTTCAGCCCCGAGCTCCCCGGCTCCACCGCCTGACGTGCGAGATCGTCCGCGCTCACCACGGACACGCCCCGGCGTCTCCACGCTTCGGCCACGGCGGACTTGCCGGCTGCCACGTTGCCGGTGAGGGCTACACGCAACATGTCACCCCACCTCCCGACGCCGTCCCCACCGACGGCCCAACTGCCAGAGGAGCACAACGAGCACGATGAGGGTGAGGGCGCCACCCAGGCCGAGGAGCTCGGTGAGCACCTGCCAGCTTCCTTCGGAGAGCGTGCCGATGCCGACGTACAGGCCCACACACGCGGTGAGCCCGACGAAGTCGAACATGAGGTACCGACGGTACGACAGTTCGCTCATGCCCGCGACGATGGGCATGACCGTTCGCACGAACGCGACCACGCGTGCCAGGCTCACCGAATGCGCGGGAGTGCGGCCGAAGAAGCGATCCAGCGTCCGTTGCCGATTGCGCACCATACGTGCAAGACGTCCGTCTCCATGGAGGACGCGGCCTCCCGAGGCACGACCGATCCAGAATCCCATGGAGTCGCCCAAAGCTCCGCCAACCCACGCCGCCGCCACCACCGAGGCGAAGCTCAACGAGCCCTCCAGGGCGAGCACGGTCGCCACCGAGGTCGCGAGGCCAGCCGGTACGACGAGCCCCGTGAGGAAGCACGTCTCGAGAAATGCCAGGGCCAACAACAGCCACGGGCCATAGACGGGGAGTGCTTCGACCAGCCGGGCGGTTACGGGATCCAATGCGGAAAACGAGCGCGCGGCTCCCTCAAGAACCGCTCAACGCCGGGAACGTTGGCGGGGGGCGCTGACCTGGAAATCGTCCGCCGTGCCGCGTAGGCGATCAGGACCGTACGACACCACGGCGACGGAGTCCGCCCACACCTTGAGCTGATAGGTAGAGCCCCAGGGGTCCTTCTTCATCTCGTCCATGGCGTACCGATAGTCAAGCCACTGGCTCCAACGGCGTTGGTCCGGAAGCTTCCCGTTCCTGATCTCCTCGTTCACGGCGTCGTTGGCCACCTGTGCCATCTCCTGCCTGGCGTCCCACCGCAGCAGCGGCGTCCAGAGGGGTCGGGTCCATTCCCCCACCATGGTCCTAGAGTCCGGGAAGTAGTACACGACCACGACCAACAGGATGATCAGCAGGATCAGCTTACGCACCGGCTCTCCTTCGCATCTCCTGTCGCATCTCCTCGGTCCTGGCCAGACGACGGGTCACCTCGTCATCGGTTGGCCGGTGGTCATGAGCACCATAGGCAGTATGGAGCCGACAGGCCAGGTGGCTCCGGGGCGGCACCGGAATCCGATGCAATGCACTGATGATTTTACAAAATCTACGCCCGGCGGGAAAACCGTACAACGATCTCGTCTCACGGGGTGACGCTGCGGGAAAGGCCGTATGACATACGGTTTGCCGCTCGCGAGGCCCTGAGTGGGCCGGCCGTTCGGCCTGCAGAGGCGCCATGAATATTCATCTGTTTTCCCCCCCGCGACGGAACCGACGGACCGCCCAGGGGGTGACACTGGCGGTGCCCCGTCCACCTCACGCCCAGCCACAGGCATGGCCAATCGACTCGCCGCAGAATCCAGCCCCTATCTGCTGCAGCACGCGAGCAATCCGGTGGATTGGTACCCCTGGGGCGACGAGGCGCTGGAGCGGGCCCGGCGTGAGGACAGGCCCCTCCTCCTCTCCATCGGCTACTCCTCGTGCCACTGGTGTCACGTCATGGCGCGAGAGTCGTTCGAAGATCCGAAGGTGGCCGCGCTCATGAACGACGCGTTCGTTTGCGTGAAGGTAGATCGCGAAGAGCGGCCGGACATCGACCAGGTCTACATGCGTGCCGTACAGGCCTTGAGCGGTCAGGGGGGGTGGCCCCTGACCGTCTTTCTGACCCCCCAGGGGGAACCCTACTACGGAGGGACGTACTTCCCCCCTGCGCCTCGTCATGGCATGCCGTCCTTTTCACAGATCTTGCGAGCCGCGTCGAGCGCCTGGCGAGACCGCCCGGGAGACGTCCGGAAGGGGGCGGCCGAGCTGATCTCCGTGCTGCGCCGAGCCGCAGAGCAGGTGGAGCCCGAGTCCGGGAGTGAATCCGGACTCGGCCTCCTGGACAACGCCGTCCGAGTGATGACACGGCAGTACGACCCCGTCCACGGTGGCTTCGGCCGGGCTCCGAAGTTCCCCCAGCCGGTGACGCTCGAGGTGCTGCTTCGCCAACACGACCGCACCGGCGACCGTGACACCCTGACGATGGTCCTCCACACCCTGCGCCGGATGGCCGCGGGAGGCATCCACGACCAACTGGGTGGTGGCTTCCACCGATATTCGGTAGACGCCCGTTGGCTGGTGCCGCATTTCGAGAAGATGCTCTACGACAACGCACTTCTGGCTCGCGTCTACCTAGACGCCTGGCGCGTGACCGGAGATGAGGATCTCAAGGCGGTGGTGCGGAGCACGTTGGACTATGTGCTCGCCGATCTCCGGGCTCCGGAAGGTGGGTTCTACAGTGCCCGGGACGCGGATTCAGAGGGTGTCGAGGGACGCTTCTACATCTGGACCCCGGGTCAGGTGGAGGCCGTGCTTCCCGCTGAAGATGCCCGGATCTTCATGCGCTGCTACGACATCACCGATGTGGGGAACTTCGATGGAGCCAACATCCCCTGGCTCCCCCACGACCTCGACACCCTCGCCCGGGGCGAGGGCTCCACGCCCGAGGCGCTGCGGCGACGGCTGGACGGACTCCGGACGGCATTGCTGGAGGCGCGCTCCCGCCGCTCTCCGCCGTTCCGAGACGAGAAGATCCTGGCGGGATGGAACGGCATGGCACTGAGAGCCCTGGCGGAGGCCGGCGGCGCGATGAACGATCCCGGCTATGTGTCGGCGGCGGCGGCAGGCACGGACTTCCTCCTCCGGGAGATGCGGCGGGACGCGAGGCTGCTGCACACGTTCCGGGACGGTATCGCCAGGATCCCCGGTTTTCTCGAGGATCACGCGGCCCTCGGCAACGCGCTCCTTTCGCTGCACGAGGCTACCCTCGATCCCCGGTGGCTGCACGAGGCGCGCTGGTGTGCGGAGGAGGTGCTGGCGCGCTTCTGGAGCGACGCGGAAGGCGTGTTCCACGACTCACCGGCCGACGGCGAGCGGCTCTTCCTGCGGCCCAGGGATGTGATGGACCAGGCGACGCCGTCTGGGAGCTCGCTGGCGACGGAGCTTCTCCTGCGAGCGGGACATCTCTTCGGTGAATCTCGGTACGAGGAGGTCGCACGGCGTGTCCTTGCCCGGGAGGGCGGTGCCATGGCCCACTTCCCGACGGCATTCGGGCGACTCCTCAGCGCGCTGGATCGCTCTCTGGCGGAACCCGTGGAGGTTGCCGTGGTAGGGCACCCTGCAGCGGAGGACACCCGCGTCCTCCTGAGAGAGGCGCTGGGGGGATTCCACCGCAACCGCACCGTGGCGGGCAAGGCCCCGGGGATGGCGGTGGTGGGGGTGCCGGTGCTGGAGGACCGCGACTCCGCGGGGGGCAAGGCGACGGCGTACGTGTGTCGGGGGTATGCCTGCCGGGCACCGACCACCGACGCTGGTGAGCTCTCGGCTCAGTTGAACGACGGGAAATCGGAACGCCAGACCCCGCCCGCACGGTAGACCAGTCCCCGGGGCGCGGGCTATCTTACCGTCCCCCCCGCCACCTGCCCAAGGAGATCATGGCGACGACAGAGAAAGACCTCGACCAGGCCCGATCCGCGTCCCTGCTCACCTCCGAGCAGATTATCAGCTTCTACCGCACGATGATCACTTCGCGGCGCGTCGACGACCGTGAGATCGGCCTGAAGCGACAGAACAAGATCTTCTTCCAGATATCGAGCGCGGGCCACGAGGCCATCGGTGCCGGCGTGGCGGCGCACTGCAAGTCGGCCCACGACTGGTTCTTCTTCTACTACCGCGATCGCGCCTTCGCGTTGGCTCTGGGACAGACGCCCCTGGACCATCTGCTCCAAGCGGTGGCAGCGGAGGACGATCCCGCGTCCGGTGGACGGCAGATGCCGGCGCACTTCGGCGACGTCCGTTACAACATCGCCAGCATGTCCTCTCCGACCGGCACCCAGTTCCTCCAGGGGGTGGGGGCCGCCGAAGCCGGTCTGCGCATCAGTAGAAGCGACGAGCTGCGCAAGATCATCGACAAGTTCGAGGAGGACGAGATCGTCGTCGTCACCACCGGGGACG
Source organism: Gemmatimonadota bacterium (assembly GCA_022340755.1). Classification (GTDB taxonomy): domain Bacteria; phylum Gemmatimonadota; class Gemmatimonadetes; order Longimicrobiales; family Gaopeijiaceae; genus SZUA-318. The sequence continues at coordinate 28,985 of JAJDNI010000051.1, read as the reverse complement.
GCACGACGTCGGAGGGGGAGTTCTTCGAGTCCCTCAACACCGCGTGCAACCTCAAGCTGCCGGTGGTCTACGTCGTCGAGGACAACGGCTATGCCATCTCCGTGCCCGTTGACGTGCAGACGGCCGGAGGTAGCATATCGAAGCTGCTTTCGGGCTTCCCCGACCTCCTGATCAAGGAGTGCGACGGGACCGACGTGACCGCTGTGTACAGGGCCGCCGGTCAAGCGGTGATGCACGCTCGCCAGCGCAAGGGTCCGGCGCTCATCCACGCCCACTGCACGCGGCCCTACTCGCACTCGATGTCCGATGACGAGCGCATGTACCGCACGGAGGCGGAGCGCGAGATGCAGGAGGCGCGCGATCCGCTGAAGCGCACGCGCCAGCTCATCCTGGACCTGGGGCTCGCCAGCGAGGAGGAGCTGGATGCCCTGGAGGCGGAGGTGCAGGCAGACGTGGCCGCGGCCTCGGACGAGGCGCTGGCGTACGCGCAGCCCGGGCCGGACACGGTCATGCGGCATCTGTACTCCGAGGACGTGGACCCGACGTCGGCCGATTTCGACACGGAGGACGCGCCCGACTACCAGGACGACCGCCAGCTGACCATGGTCGACCTGCTGAACACCTGTCTCCGCGAGGAGATGGAGCGGGACCCCCGCATCGTCATCTTCGGTGAGGACGTGGCGGACGCCTCCCACGAGGAGGCACTTCAGGAGGTGAAGGGGAAGGGCGGGGTGTTCAAGGTCACCCACGGGCTCCAGACGCGATTCGGCTCCGACCGGGTGTACAACTCACCGCTGGCCGAGGCCAACATCGTCGGGCGCGCCATCGGCATGGCGGTCCGGGGCATGCGCCCCGTCGTGGAGATCCAGTTCTTCGACTACATCTGGCCGGCGATGATGCAGCTCCGCGACGAGCTCGCCACCATGCGCTACCGCTCCAACGGCACGTACTCTGCGCCGGTGGTGGTGAGGGTTACGTACGGCGGCTACCTCAAAGGTGGAGCCATCTACCACTCCCAGACCGGCGCGTCGATCTTCGCGCACTGCCCCGGATTGAGGGTGGTGCTCCCCTCCACCGCGGAGGACGCCAACGGCCTGCTCCGTACCGCGATCAGGTGCGAGGACCCGGTGCTCTTCCTCGAGCACAAGCACCTCTACCGCCAGGTCTACAACAAGGGCCGAGATCCCGGTAGGGAATTCATGATCCCGTTCGGCAAGGCCAAGGTCGTGCGGGAAGGGTCCGACCTGACGGTGGTGACGGTGGGAGCGCTGGTGAAGCGCAGCCTCGACGCCGCGCGTATCGCCGAGGAGGAGCACGGGCTGAGCGTGGAAGTCATCGACCTGCGCACGATCCAGCCCTTCGACATGGAGCGCATCGCCGCCTCGGTGAAGAAGACCGGCAAGGTCATCGTGGCCCACGAGGACAGCCTCTCCTGGGGCGTCGGAGCGGAGATCGTGGCGCGCATCGCCGACGAGCTCTTCCCCTGGTTGGACGCTCCGGTCCGTCGCGTGGCGTCTCTGGACACCTGGGTGGCCTATTCGCCCCAGCTCGAAGAGGCCATCCTGCCGCAGGCGCAGAACGTGCTGGAGGCCATCGTGGAGTTGGCGACCTTCTAGGACGGAGGCCCTCCGTCAGGCGCTTGTCGAGCTCATTCCGATGGAGCATCACAGCCAGGGCGGTCCGCGGCGGCCACTTCGGCCCGTAGCCCCGGCAGGATCAAGCGGACCGAGCGGCGGAAGAACACGTAGTTCCACGCCCAGTTCACCAGCACGAGCGCGCGGTTGCGGAACCCGATGAGCCAAGTGATGTGGATGGTGAGCCAGAGGATCCATGCCACGATTCCCTTGAACGTGCGACCGAAGACGTGCGCCACAGCCGCGTTGCGACCGATGACCGCCAGCATTCCCGGATCTACGTAGTGGAACGGCTTGGCGGGCTCTCCACGCAGCTTGCGCAACACGTTCTTTCCCACCGCGCGTCCCTGCTGAATGGCCACCTGGGCCACCTGCGGCAGGGGATGACCCGAATCGTCCTCACGGTACGCCAGGTCTCCGACGACGTAGATGCCCGGGTGCCCTTCCACGCTCAGGTCGTCGCCCACGAGCACGCGCCCACCCCGCCCCACCGGGAGACCCCACCCCCGCACCGCCGGGTCGCCCTGAATTCCGGCCGTCCAGACGACGGTCTCCGTGCGAATGCGCTCTCCCCCGGCCAGCAGCACCTCGCCGGGACGGATCGCCTCCACGCGCACTCCGAGACGGGCGTCGACGCGGCGCTTGCGGAGACGCGTGGCGGCATAGCCCCCCAGGTGAGGCGGCATCGTGGACAGGAGCCTGTCCCCCATCTCCAGGAGGACGACGAGCACCTCGCGGCGGTCGATGGATGGGTAGTCCGGAAGAAGCGGTCCGTGGATGAGCTCGGCCAGCGCCCCGGCGAACTCGACGCCTGTGGGCCCCCCTCCCACCACCGCGAAGGTCAGGAGCCGACGACGACGCTCGGGGTCGGGCTCGGCGGCCGCTGCCTCGAAGCAGGCCAGGACGTGATGTCGGAGTGGGATGGCGTCGTCCATCCAGCGGAGGGGGAAGGCGTGCTCCGCGGCGCCCTCCACGCCGAAGTAGTGCGTTACGCTTCCGAGACCGAGCACGAGGTAGTCGTAGCGGAGGGACCCCTGTGACGTGTCCACCTCATGCGCATGCGCGTCGACGCCGGTGACCTCCGCGAGCCGGACGTCCACGTTGGCCGCCGAGCGGAAGATGGACCGCACCGGATAGGCGATGTCGGTGGGCCCCAGCTCCGCGGCCGCCACCTGGTACAGGAGAGGCAGGAACGTATGGTAGTTCCGCCGATCGACGAGGACGACGTCCACAGGATGGCCGGCCAGCGTGCGGGCCGCCCACAAGCCTCCGAACCCCGCACCCGCGATGACGACGCGGGGCCGTCCGGTGTCCCGTGCCCCTCCCTGAGCGGCGGGAGGCACCACTACGCCACGGGCAGGTCGGGGTCGACCTCCCGTGCCCAGGCCTGCAGGCCTCCGGTGAGGTTGTATACCTCCGTGTGACCCGCCGCGATGAGGCGCAGCGCGGCGGTGCGGCTCCGGTCGCCCACGCGGCAGTAGACCACCACGGCGCGGTCGCGCGGGACCTCCTCCATGCGCCCCTCCAACTCGCCGAGGGGGATGAGCCGAGCACCCAACGGCTCCAGGCTGCCCGCAGCCCATTCCCAAGGCTCGCGTACGTCCAGGAGGAAGGGAGGCGCCGGTCCCTCCAGTCGACGCCCCACCTCCTCCGCTCCCAACTCGGGCACCGCGGTAACCTCCTGCTCGACACCGGCGGTCCCGGGGGCGGGCTTTATGCCGCAGAAGACCTCGTAGTCGATGAGCTCCGTCTGCGTGGGATGGTCGCCGCAGACAGGACATTCCGGATTCCGCCGTAGGGCCACCTCCCGCCAGGACATCTCGAGGCCGTCGAAGAGCAGCAGCCTTCCGGCCAACGTGTCGCCGGCGCCCAGAAGGAGCTTGATGGTCTCCATCGCCTGCAGCGATCCGATGATGCCCGGGAGCACGCCGAGCACCCCACCCTCCGCACAGCTCGGCACCAGCCCGGGCGGAGGGGGTTCCCGGAAGAGGCACCGATAGCAGGGGCCTCCCTTCTTGGCGAAGACGGAGACCTGACCTTCCCAGCGGAAGATCGAGCCGTAGACGTTGGGCTTCCCCAGCATCACGCAGGCATCGTTCACCAGGTAGCGCGTCGGAAAGTTGTCAGTCCCGTCGACCACGACGTCGTACCCTGCGAGGATCTCCAGCGCATTCGCGCTGTCCAGGCGGACTTCGTGGCGCACCACATAGACGTGAGGGTTCACGTCGGCAATCCGATCGGTGGCGCTGTCGAGCTTCGACCGTCCGACGTCCCGGGTGCCATGGAGGATCTGGCGCTGGAGGTTGGTGGCCTCCACGACGTCGAAGTCCACCAGGCCCAGCGTGCCGACGCCGGCGGCAGCCAGATACAACGCCACCGGAGAGCCCAAACCACCGGCACCGACACAGAGCACCTTGGCCGCCTTGAGGCGACGCTGTCCCTCGGTGCCAACCTCGGGGAGGGCCAGGTGGCGGGCGTATCGGAGGAGCTCGGGGCGGGAGAGATCAGGCAGGCTCATGGGACTGTTGCACCCCCACGGCGGAAGAGGGTTCCTGGGCTTCACGGTGGAGAGGCGCCCCCTCTGGCGGCCGTGCGGCACGACGTCGGCCAATGCCCCGGATAGCGCACGGGGCCCCCAGGGCTCACGTCACCATGGACAGCGGGAGCGTTGCGCATTACTATCTACGAAGATCTTCGTATTGCTTTCGCGGTTCATTACCGGCGGCGCTCCCGGGGTCACGACGTCGCCGGACGTGGCCCGCCGCACCAGGAGAACCACCATGGGCGGTGAGACGGCCTTCACCGAGCGAGAGCTGGACATCATGAGCGTGCTGTGGCGCGCCGGCTCCGGCACCGTCACGGAGGTGCGCGACGCCCTCCGCGACGACCTGGGCTATACCAGCGTGCTCAAGATGCTGCAGATCCTCGAGGACAAGGGCATGGTGCGCCACGAGGCGGAGGGCCGGGCCTACCGCTACTTCCCCGTCGTCGAGCCCGAGGAAGCGGGTGGCGACGCTCTGCGCCGGATCGTGGACAAGATCTTTCAGGGCTCGGCGGAGATGGCCCTCGCGCGGCTGGTGTCCGAGCGGCCGCTGCGGCCCGAAGAAGTGAAGCGGATGAAGGCACTCCTGGACGAGGCGGCGAAGCGCGAGGAGGGGTGATGGCGCTGTGGATGGGATACACCCTCCTGGTGGGAGGGCTGGTGTCGGTGGCGGCGGCGGCCGGGGAGTGGGCGCTTCGGGCCCGTGGACGTCCCGGCCGCTTCGCCTGGGCGGCGGCCCTGGCGGTGTCGGTGGCCCTCCCGGTGCTGGCTCTGGTGAGACCGGCAGGCGCTCTGGCGGCGCCCGGCGCTGCGACAGGCGTCACCGCGCTCCCCCTGGAGCTCCTCGCGCAGGGCCTGGGAGCCATGTCGACGGTCCCGTCGGCCCTGGAGCGGCTCGAGCCGTGGATTCTCGGGCTCTGGGTGGTGGCAACGGTCCTACTCGGTAGCGGGTTGATCGGAGGCCTCGCCCGACTCTCGCTCAAGGCCCGCAGATGGCCCTCGGCACACTCGGGCGACACGGAGTTGCTCGTCTCCGACGGCTTCGGGCCCGCGCTCCTCGGATTCGGCCGTCCCCGGGTGGTGGTGCCTCGCTGGGCGCTCGGGCTGGCGCCGGAGCAGTTGCGCCTCGTGCTCCTCCACGAGGCGGAGCATCGCCGCGCAGGCGATGCCCCGGCCCTCCTGGCCGCCGCCTTCACCGTGGTGGCCGCGCCATGGAACGTGGCCTTCTGGTGGCAGATCCGACGCCTGCGGGCGGCGGTGGAGCTCGACTGCGACGCCCGCGTCCTCCGCCGGGGTGCGTCTCCGGCGGCCTACGGTGCCGTGCTCCTGAAGATCGGCACCCACGTCCCCGGCCTCCCTCTCTCCGTTCTTCCGGTGGCCGCCCTCTCCAATCCCCCCTCTCTACTGGAACGGAGGCTCAGAATGATCGTCGGAGGTGCCCGGAAAAAAGGAAGAATGAAAGCCCTGGGAGCGGCGGCCGCGGCGGTGTTGGTGGTGGCGCTGGCGTGCGAGGCACCGGCCCCCACGGGCTTGCGGACCCCGGGAAGTGACGACCGGCTGTCGACGGTGATGGAGGACACGGCATCGGTAGCGGATGTGGTGGCCCGGCAGATCGGCGAGCAGCCCCTGGTGTTCGTGGATGAGGTCCTCGTCCCGGGGAAGCCTTCGGAGATCGTGGGCTCCCTCGGTGAGGCCGACATCGCGAGCATCGAGGTCGTCAAGGGCCCGGCGGCCATGGCGATGATGGGGCAGGCCGCGGCGGGGGGCGTCATCCGCGTCACGACGAAGAAGGGGCTCGATACCCCCCGCGCGGTACGGGAGAAGGAGTTCGAGCGGCAGCGGCTGAAGGAGATAACGGAGCCGTTGCCGCCCGTCACGGACACGACGGTCTTCACCGGCGTGACGAAGCTGGAGAAAGACCCGAGCTTCGCCGGGGACGAGGCCACCGTCACCCTCGACGGCAAGCCGTTCCACGGCGATCCGTCCACCCTCGACGTCTCCACCATCGACCACATCGACGTGGTCAAGGGCGGATCCGCGGGGAAGAGCGTCATCCACATCACGACGAAGAAGGCGGCCCGCGGCGGAGGGGAAGAGTAGAGAGAGGCTTCGCCCGGCTCGCCCCGACGGGGGTCACCTTGCGGTGGCCCCCGTCGCCAGCCCTGGCACTCCGTTCGGCGTGGTTCTTGCACCGCAAGTCGGTCATGTCGTGCCGGGACCACCACTGCATCTCCGGAGCCACGCTCGCTCTGGCTCTCGTTGCCACCGCCGCCTGCACCGATGGGGTGACGCGACCCCGTCCGGCGGACGCGGAAATGGGGCGCGCCGCAGAGCCTGTCGTCGACCTGAATCTGCAGCCGGAGCCGCCGTCATCGCTGGCACTCCGATTCGAGCTCAATCCGGACGGGGCCGACTGGTTCGGAACCGTGTACGTGGGCGATCGGGCCTGCGGGTACATGCAACTCCTCCATCCTCGGTCCGGCCTGACGGGCATCGTCGACCACGTCGAGTACCGTCTGAGCATCCAGGGCGACAATCCGGACTACGTTCTGGACGCCGGGGTGAGCGGTGTTATCGCCAATCACCATCTCGTCCTGAACGGGCGTATCGGCAGCGGATACTACGCCGGCGAGACCATCCATCCCCGTGGGGACATCACGCCCGCGCCCGACGGACCCGTGGACGTGCTGACCACAATGAAAGGCCTGATCCAGCTGTACCCGCAGCCCGAGCCCCCGTCCTTCGTGTATCCGCCGAGTCCCTGCCTGGGCGGGTGAGCGCGTGACGTCGGAGGCGCATCGCCGGGTCGACGTCCCGGCCGGTGCGATGCCCCCCCTCAGCCGGTCCCCTCCCGGTGCACGTAGATCCCCTTGCCGCGTAAGACTCTGTAGGCCACTTCGGCGAGGAACGACAGCACCACCATGGCCGCGAGGGTCGTCGCCCGAACAGGATCCGTGGTGAGGACGTGCCCCACCAGGACGGCGAACGCGCCGGCGCACGCAAGAACGCCCAGCCACGAGATCCACGCACGGCTGGCGGTCCGCGCCGCGAGCTTCACGTTCGCGAGGTTCACCGCCGCGAAGATCAACAGGAAGCCTGCGCTTCCCATAAGAGAGATGCTGGTCAGGTCGAAGAGGTTGGCGAGCAGGAGCGTGGCGACGCTCGTGATGAGCAGCCCCTCCAGAGGCTTATGCCAGACGTTCTTCTCCAGGAGTTCAGGAAGCTCCCCGGACTTGGCGATGGTGAAGGACAGCCGCGCCGCCCCGTAGAGCGTCGCATTGATGGCGCTGGCGGTGGACAGGAGCGCGGCGAACGCGATGAGGCTGAAGCCCGCCTGCCCCATGGTGGGCCGGGCCGCCTCCGCCAGGGCGTAGTCGCGGGCGGCGACGATCTTGTCCACGGGCACGCTGCCCACCGTCACCAGTGCCACCATCACGTACAGCGCGATGACGAAGAGCACGGCCCCGAAGAACGCGCGGGGCATGTCGCGCTTCGCGTCCGCCGCGTCTTCGGCGGCATTGGCGATGAGCTCGAAGCCCTCGAATGCCAAGAAGATGATCATCCCGCCCGAGATGAGGCCCAGCGGGGACGACCACGTCGCGGGAGCCACCGCCGCTGCGTGCACCTGCGTCATCCCCACCCCCACGAACACCAGCAGGATGACGAGCTTGACGGCGACGATGAAGTCTTCTGCACGCCCGATGAGGTCTGCGCTCAGGGCGTTCAGGACCGTGATGGCCACGACCACCCCGCTCAGGAGGAGGTGCTTCGCCAACGCGGCGTGAGCGTCGGAGAAGAAGCTGGCTCCGTACGAGCCGAACGCCGACGCGTAGAGCGCCAGCATGACGATGTAGCTGATCCAGAGCAGGATGTTCAGGGTCCCGCTGAGGAGCCCCGAGCCGAACGCGGCGTTCAGGAACGCCACGGTCCCACCCCGGTTGGGGAGGGAGACCGTGAGCCGCACGTAGGCGTACGTCGTCAGCAGCGCCACGACGCCGCCCACGAAGAACGCTACCGGGGCGCCTCCATGAGCCAGCTGCACGGAGAGGCCCAACACGGCGAAGATGCCCCCACCGACCATGCCGCCGATGCCGATGGCCGCCAGGCTCAGGACACCCATTCCCTTTCCGTTCTTCTTCAAGGGACCTCTCCGTCGTGGTTCGGCGAACCGCACCTCCATCCGCCGGGTCGACACGCACCTTCGCCGGGCGCGGGCCCCGGTGTCAACCGGGAGTCGTGGTGCCGGTTGAACGCCCCCCTTCAACGACCGGGGTTGGCGCTCGTCGCGAAGGGTGCGCATGTTGAGGGGCACCGGTTCGCCCGCACGAGGTGTGACGTCATGCCCTCGACGCGTAAGCAGCAAAAGGATCGGGGCCGAGATCGGCAGTACACGCGTTCACGGCCCGAGGGGAGGCGAACGCCGTCCCGAGAAGTCCGGGAAGCGGCTACCACCTCCACGCCCGACTCCCGACCCCCTCGCGAGGACGAGGTCCTCACCGGCCCGGCGCTGTCACGCTCCCGCGTCCTGCTGGATGCGCTGTTCGGGCCGCTGCCCGAACGCAACTTCGCCGTGCGCTTCTGGGATGGCAGCGAAGACCGGCCGTCGGGCGAAGTCGCCTTCGTCCTCGCTCTCCGTCACCCCGGCGCCCTCAGGCGCATGCTCCTACCACCGACACAGGCCGCGATGGGCGCTGCCTACACGCAGGGACACATCGACCTCGAAGGGAGCGCCGAAGCAGCGACGGCGGTCGCGGAGCAGGTCGCGGACCGGCTCCGCCATCCCGGGCGGTTGCTCCGGCTGGTGACCGGGGCGCTACGGCTCCCCCGTGGGGAGGAGGCCGAGGACAGCCCCAACGGGGTGTCCCCTGCCCGGGCCCAACGGGGCCGAAGGCACTCGCGTGCCCGCGACGCCGCAGCGGTGCGCAGCCACTATGACGTCGGAAACGACTTCTACCGGCTCTTCCTGGACCGCCGGCTCGTCTATTCCTGCGGGTACTTCCCGTCGGAATCCACAGACCTGGACGCTGCACAGGAAGCCAAGCTCGATCACATCTGTCGGAAGCTCCGCCTCAGCCCCGGAGACCGCCTGTTGGACATCGGGTGCGGATGGGGTGCGCTGGTCTTGCACGCCGTCGAGCGCTACGGCGTGCGCGCGCTGGGAATCACCCTTAGCGACCCTCAGGCCCGTCAGGCCCGGGAGCGCATCGCGGCGTCCGGTCTGCAAGACAAGTGCGCCGTGGAGGTGCGGGACTACCGGGACCTCCCATCCGACATGCGCTTCGACAAGATCGCCAGCGTGGGCATGGTCGAGCATGTGGGCCGGCGGCGCATGCGAACCTACTTCCGCGAAGTCGCTTGCCACCTGGAGCCCGGTGGGCTGTTCCTGAACCATGGGATCGTGTCGCTCGAGGGCCCGCCGGACCGGCTGCAGCGCGTCCGCTTGATCGCTCTCAGACCACTGACATCCTTCATCCCCCGGTACGTCTTTCCCGACTCCGAGCTCGTGAGCGTGGCGGAGCTGACCGCGCCGGGCGAACGGGAAGGACTCGAGTTGCGGGACGTGGAAAGCCTGCGCGAGCACTACGCACGCACGTTGCGCCATTGGGTGCGCCGCCTGGAGGCCAACCACGAAGCGGCACGGAGATTGGTTGGGGAGGCCACGTACCGGGTATGGCGTATCTACATGGCCGGCAGCGCCCACTTCTTCACCGCGGGTCACATCGGCGTGGTGCAGACGCTTTGGGGCAAGCCCGCCGCAGACGGTTCGGTCTCCCTGCCACCCACACGGGCGGACCTGTACGCCGGCTGAGGTGCCGTCCCGACCGGCCCCTGCTCGACCTTCCCGAGTCCCTCGACGCTCTAGCCGCCGGAATCCGTCGGTGTTCCGAGGGCACCGCCTTCCGACACCACGCGGAACGCCAGGGCATCGCTCTGGAGGTCTCTCACCAGGCTTGAATCCGCCGTGGCCGTGCGCACCACGTCGGAGAGCTGGAGCGCCATGGCGTAGTAGTGCCAGGGAATGTTCAGCGTGGACCGGTCCGCCCACACGGCCCGATCACGAAGCCCACCATAACGGTAGACCTTCTGGTACAACTCCAGGGAGCGCGGCAGGTCGAAGACCTCGGCACCGTAGGGTCTGGACCCTCGCACCAGGCCCGGTGGGAGGGAATCGGCGAGCGTACGGGGCTCGAGCTTCACGGCCAGGCCCTGGCGCACGCCCCAACGGTCGAGACCCAGGTCGGTGATCAGGCCCCCCGCCCCTGCAAAATAGATGGGGCGCTCCTCGATGGAGTCGTGGATGAACGCCAGCGCCAGCTGGTCGGCGCGGTTAAGCTCCGCGCCCGCGGGGTAGACCACGTCGATCCGCGGGAGGTGGATGGTCGCGTCCTCGCTCAACCTGGCAGGGCCGACGGCATTCATCTGATCGTCGGTGAGCGTCGTGATGGAATGGGTCGGCGGCTCGGGGGGCGCGGCGTACAGACCGGGCACGAGGTCAGGGTCGAAGGGACGCTGACGGTCCGGAGCGGTCAGCCGGGCGAGCTGGCGCGGATACCAGTCCGTGAACAGGTACTGGCCGACGATGACGGTGACGTCCTTGCGCACGCCCTCCACTTCCTGGAGGTACCAGAGCGGGAAGGTGTCGTTGTCGCCGTTGGTGAAGATGATCCCGTACGGCTCCACGCTGGTGAGCAGGTCCCATGCCCAGTCGTGCGCGGCCCAATCCCCTGCCCGGCTCGCCCACATCCAGTTGAAGCCGAGCGGGATGAGCGCCACCGCCAGGATGGGCGCCGTGACCAGGTACCTGCGTGCTCCCTTCAGCGTCGAGGCCACAGCGCCCCACATCCACGCGAGGCCGATGCCCGCCAACATCCCCCAGAGCAGGAAGCTGGCGATGAAGAAGTAGTCACGCTCGCGCACTTCGTGCAGCGACCGATCCGTGATCTCGGGCGAGAGCGAGTAGCCGTATTTGAAGTTGAGATAGTAGACGAGGACGAGGGTGAGCGTCAGGCTGAGCGTCAACATATACGCGAACGTCACACGGTCCGCGCGCCATGTGACCCACAAGCCCGCCAGGCCCAACGCGCCGAACAGCAACGCGACAGGAAGGCGTCGGGAGCCGGGGAGCTCCGTCGGATCCAGTCCCCTCCCCCACTGCCACTCGAAGTATTGCAGGTAGTTTCTTACCTGCGCGGCGAACGGTGCCATCCGCTGCGTTACCGGAGGCTTCTGGTACTGCTTGCGCGCCAGGTTGTACGCCAGCGCGGGGCATCCCGCGTGCCCGTTGGTGTAGATGGCAACCGCCGCGCCCGCCGCCGACGAGCAGACGGGCTCCCCCTCGTTGATGACGGGGTCGAGGGCGGACCGCACGGGCAACACGAAATTGAAGGAGAGCCCCACCACCGCCAGAAGGACTGCCCTCCCCACGACGCGGGGACGAAGAAGGACCCGCGGCTGGCTGAGAAGCACGAAGAGCCCCAGGGCCGGCAATGGCAGCACCGACATCTGGTGGTTGGTGAGGCCAATGGCCAGCAGGAAGACCGCCCAGAGCAGGTACCGCTCGGCCCCTGGCTCGTCCCGGCGGTCCCGCCAGCGCACCGCGAGCCAGGTCACCAGAGCGATGATGAGCACGGACACCGTGTAGACCTTCTCGTTCACGGTGGACTGATTCCACACGGTGAACGCGGTACCCGCCAGGAGCGCCGCCACGACGCCACCCACGCACGCGCGCCGATCGTTCCCGAAAATGGGCACCAGGATCCGGTGGGCCACCAGCATCAGGAAGGCGCTCGAGGCGGCGCTGGTGGCCGCGGCAAAGAGGTTCACGCGGACCGCGACGGAGAGCCCGAGGGGAGAGAGCAGCAACAGCCACGTCCGGGCCAGAACCACGAAGAGGGGATTCCCCGGGGGATGGGGGATCCCCAGGATGTAGGCCGTCGCGATGTATTCGCTGGTGTCCCAGAACGCCGTGTTGGGGGCCAGGGTCAGCACGTACAGGGCGAAGAGCGCCAGCCCCGTGGCCAGGGCGAGACCATACGGTGGGCGAGCCCCGCCGTCTCTGAGGGGCGGAGGCGTCCCCGCGACCTGTGGATCTTCCGATTCCGTGCTCGTCACGCGTCGGAGCCTCTGGAGGGAACGCCGTTGCGGGCCGCGTCGGAGAGCAGCTCGAGGACTCGCTCCAACTCGGCGGGCCGATTGTAGATATGCGTCGACAGACGCATGAAGCCATAGTCGTATTCCGAGATCACCCGCGTGCGTACGTTGGCCGTTCGGGCCAGGTGGACCTGGAGGTCGAGGGAGTCGACCCCGTCGATGCGGAACGAGACCATGCCACACTTCAAGGACTCGTCAGTCGGCGTGACCACCGTAAGGCCCGGGATCGATCGCAGCCCTTTCTCCAGGATCCCCCGCAGGTGCCGCACTCGGGCCTCGACACGATCCATTCCCAACAGCTGCAGGAACTCAGCGGAGGCGATGAGTCCCGCCATGCGCGATTCGTCGAAGGTGCCCAGGTGGTTGAAGCGCTGGGCTCCCAACGACAGATCGTCCCATCCGCCGGACGCCAGCGTGGGCCAGAGTCGCTCCCGCCAGTCGGCCGCCATCCAGAGCATGCCGTTGCCTTGCGGGGCGAGCATCCACTTGTGGGGAGAGCTCGCATAGAAATCCCCCCCCAGAGCGCCGATATCGAGACGCATCATCCCCGGGGGATGAGCCCCGTCCACGGCCAGGGTGATTCCCCGCTCCCTGCAACGCGCCGCAAGCTCGGCCACCGGCATGATGGTGCCCGTGGTGAACGTCATCTGCGACACCATGACCACCGTGGTTGCCGGCGACACTCCGGACCAGACCGTCTCCAGGAGCGCCTCCGGAGACGGGGCCGGCACCGGGAGGGAGACCACCGTGTACTTCGCGTGCCTCCGCGTGGTGGCGAGGCGCCACGGCTCCTTTCCGCCGATGTGCTCATGATCGGTGGTCACGACCTCGTCCCCAGGGCCGACATCCATGCCGTTGGCCACGAAGCTCATGGCCTCGGTCGTGTTGCGCGGGAAGACGAACCCGTCGGGGTCACCTCCCGCCAGGCCGGCGACGGAGCGCTTGAGGTCCTCCCAGTTGACCCCCGGCGGGAAGGTGGCCGCCACACGGCGCGTGTGCTCCGCTACGGCGTCGACGGCGACCCTCGGCGAAGGACCCAGCGTTCCGTTGTTCAGGTAGATACGGTCCGGGGCGATGAGGAAGCCGGTGCGCACCTCTGCCCAGAACAGCTCGTCGTCGGGGGCGCCACCGGAATCGAAGTGACGGGCGAGCGCTTCCAGCGTACGGGGCCACGCCAGGGCGCCTCCTCCGAGAAGGGTCAGGAATGAACGACGATACAAGACGACTCCTCCAGGTGCGGCGGCGGTGCGTCGAGCTGCTCCGGCGACCGACCGCATTCGTATTCGAAGCAGATGATGTCCGAAGCGGCGCGGCCGGCGCAAGCCGTCCGCGGCGGCGCCCGTGCGAATTTCCGGTGGGAGCGGCGACGCCGCTGGCGTGGCATCCACGGTATCGGATAGCTTCCTGAAGATGTCCTCCTCCGCTCTTCGCACACTCCGCTACACCGCCTCCTGGCTCACCGGTAGGGATTCCCTTCACGTTCGGGAAGTCGTGCTGGACAGGGACGGAGTGCGCGTTCCCGCAACGTTGGTGATGCCCCGCGAGGGGCCACGCCCCCTGCCCACCTGGGTCGTGCTCCACGGCATTACGCGCCCCGGCCGCGCGCACCCGCAGCTCGTTCGATTCACCCGGGCGCTGGCGGCCAGCGGCCGCGCCGTGCTGGTCCCCGAAGTCCCGGAGTGGCGGGAGCTCAGCCTGGCCACGGAGCTGACGGTACCCACCGTCCGCGCGTCCCTCACCGCGCTGGAGGAAGTGCAGGACGTCGACTGCCGGTCAGTGGGGCTCGTGGGCTTCTCATTCGGCGCGCCGCAGGCCATCGCCGCGTCCACCCACGCCGAGTTGTCGGGCCGCGTCGCCGGCGTCGTCGGGTTCGGCGGCTTCTGCGACCTGGAGCGAACGCTGCACTTCCAGTTCACCGGCGATCACGAGTGGGACGGATGTCGTCACCGTCTGCGCCCCGACCCGTACGGACGGTGGATCGTAGGGGCAAACTACCTCACCGCGGTCCCGGGGCACGAGGACGAGGCAGCGGTGGCGGATAGCCTCCTCCGTCTCGCCTGGATGGCCGGGGACGCGGGAGTCATGGCCTGGGAGCCGATTTTCGACAACGCGAAGGCCGCGCTCCGCGACGCCCTCCCTCCGGGGCACCGTCCGGTCTTCGACCTGTTCGCCCCCGTGTCTCCCCAAGAGCCCGATCACGAGACCGGGGAAGCCATGGCCACCGCGCTGGCGGCAGCGGGCCGTCGCGTGGAGCCGTCTCTCGAGGCGACCCAGGCCTTCGGAGCGGTACGCGTGCCGGTCCATCTGCTTCACGGGCGGCAGGACCACCTCATTCCCTACTCGGAGGCCTTCCGCCTGAGGGACGCGCTGCCTCGGGACGTCGTGACAGGCCCCACCGTCACGAGCCTCTTCGGACACTCCTCGCAAGATCCGTTTCCGGGCCTCGTCGAAGGCGCCCGGGAGACGGCCGCGTTTTTCAAAGCCCTCTCGCGCGTGCTCGGGCTGGTGTAGTCGGTCGACAAGCGCGGAGCCATCCCGCCGCGCTCTCTTCAGCGCTGGAAAAGGAGCTCCCGCACGGCGGCTCTGACCCTCGGGTCTTTGTCGTCGGCAGCTCCCACGAGCACGCGTTTCGCACGCGGCGTGCGGATGCTGTAGAGCGCGCGATACGCGGCGATGCGGACGTCGGTGGGGGGGCGAGAAAAGAACGACCGGGCGGCCCTCTTCTCGATGGCAGGGGTGGCCGCCGGATCCGCCAGTTGCCCCAAGGCGTGCAGGACCGTCACCACCACGTCCGGGTCCCTTTCTTCCTCCAGTAGCACCAACAGCGGTCTCAGCGCTCTCGGCACCCTGAGCGCACCTGCCGCCATGGCGGCGGCCGCGCGCACATCCGAGTCGGGGTCCCCGATCATCCCGTAGACGAGCTGCCCGGCGTCCTCACCGCCGACCTTGGCCAGCGCGTGGAGCGCCTCGCGGCGCACGCGGGCATCCTCGTGAGCCAACGCGCTGGCCAACAGCCCCACGGCTCGCTCGCCGCCGATTTCCCCCAGGACGGCGGCGGCGTTTCGTACCACGAACCAACGGCCGTCCTCCACCATCTCCTCCGCCACGGCGATGCCGTCCTCGCCCATCTGGACCATGACGTCCATGTAGGCCCGGCGTGCGAAGCGATCCGTCGTGTCGGAGAGTGCGTCGGAGAGGGCGAGCGCCATGTCCCGACCCAGCCGCACACACACGGTCACGAGGTCGGCGTGGCCACGCTCGTCCCGCGCCGAGCCCAGCCGCTCCGCGAGCCGGCCGGCGATGCCGGGTGTGAGCACGGCCCTCGCCAAGGCCCACGGCGTCCCTTCGTGGGTGCCGCCCGGCGCCCGGGCGAGCCGCCCCACGGCGTCGGCGAGCTCGTCCAGAGACGTCTCCTCCCTGAGGGCGGCGGCGGCGGCGAGCACCTTCTCGGCGAGACCCTCGCGGCCGCCGCGATCAGCCTCCAGGAAACGAGACACCGCATAGCTCAGAGCGTCCGGACCCGTCTCGGGTGCTTCGACGCCCCCGGAGGGCGCCTCCGGAGCCGACGACACCACCACCGGACCTCTCCGGAAAAGGGTATCGATGGAACGGGCGAGGCCGCTCAGTTCTTTCTTGTGGTCCGCAGGAGGCATGCGAATGGGCGACCCGTGTCGCGACAGAGGCTTCAGGGCTCCGCCAATCTAGCGTGGTGCTTCGGAGATCCGCGACCCGGCGAGCGCGCCGAGCCCCGGACCTGCAAGGCGCTTGCACCCGGCTCGCGCCGACGGGCATCTTCCCCACTCCAGCCACCCCAAGCAGGGAGTCCGTCCATGCCCCGCGCCACCCGCTTCGAGGTCCTCGTTCTCACGGCGTGCGCTCTGTTGCCCGGAAGCCTTGGAGCACAGGCCTTCACGGCGAAGGACCTTTCGGGTTTGCGACCGAGAGAGATTGGACCCGCCGTCGTCAGCGGTCGGATCGTCGACATCGCGGTGGTGGAGTCGAATCCCGACGTCTTCTACGTGGCCGCGGCCACCGGGGGCGTGTGGAAGACCACCGACAACGGGGTCCGCTTCACGCCGGTGTTCTATCGCGAGGCCGTGCACTCGGTAGGCGACATCGCGGTGAGCCAGCAGGACACGTCCATCGTCTGGGTCGGGACGGGCGAGCGCGCGAGCCGGCAGAGCAACTCCTGGGGGGACGGCGTCTACAAATCCACCGACGGTGGCCGGACGTGGAAGAACATGGGGCTGAAGGAATCCCGTGAGATCGGGCGCATCGTGATCTCTCCCGACGACCCCAACACCGTCTTCGTGGCCGCGATGGGGCACCTGTGGGGCCCCAACGAGGAGCGGGGCCTTTACAAGTCCACCGACGGGGGAGTGACCTGGGCGAGGGTCCTCTACGTGGATGACGAGACCGGCGCCGTGGACGTGGCGCTGGATCCGCGGAATCCGAGCGTCGTGTACGCCGCCACCTACCAGCGCATGCGCCGCCCGTGGGGCTTCCACGGCGGGGGGCCGGGGAGCGCCCTGTACAAGTCCACCGACGGGGGCGAGCACTGGACGAAGCTGACCAACGCCGGGCTGGACAACGGATTGCCCACGGGCGTCATCGGCCGCATCGGCATCGCCGTCTACAGGAAGGATCCGCGAATCGTGTACGTGTCCGTGGAGCAGGGTGAGCGCTACAGCGCCTCCACGACCTACGAGAAGCCCGAAGGGGGCATCTACCGCTCCGACGACGCGGGGGCGACGTGGACGTTCATGAGCGGCTGGAACCCCCGCCCCATGTACGCGAGCCAGCCGGTGGTCGATCCCAACGACGACCAGCGCGTCTATATGGTCAACCAGTACTCCTTCTCCGACGACGGCGGCAAGACGTTCACGGTGCCGCGCAACAACGGGACCCACGGCGACGATCGCTTCGTGTGGGTGGATCCGCACGATTCCCGCCACGTCATGAAGGCCGACGACGGTGGTCTTGGCATCAGCTACGACCGGGGGGAGAACTTCCTCTGGATCAGCGACCTCCCCTTGAGCCAGTGGTACCACGTGGCCGTGGACAACGCCCATCCGTACAACGTCTACGGCGGCCTCCAGGACAATGGGAGCTGGGCGGGCCCAAACCAGGTGTATCGCGCCGAGGGCATCCTCAATCAGGACTGGGTGCGCTGGGGCGGCGGCGACGGATTCCAGAGCCGAGTGGACACCACCAACAACCGCATCCTCTACGCGGAGAGCCAGTTCCTGGGGCTCACCCGGAACGACCTGGCCACCGGGGCGAGCCGGGATATCCGCCCCGACCAGCCTCAGGGCTTCATCGCGGCCCGCCGGAACTGGACCACCTGGCCGGACTTGTCCAACCCCATGCAGCGTCTGGGCAACGCAATGCCGCCGGCGAACTGGGACGGGCCTTTCGTCATCAGCCCCCACGATCCCAATGCGCTCTACGCCGGGCTGGACCAGCTCTGGAAGAGCGTAGACCGAGGCAACACCTGGGTGTCCCTGGGGAACCTCACCACCGAGACCGACCGCCGTACCCTGGAGATCATGGGTCAGCGCCCCGACTCGTTCACGTTGTCGCTCGATGACGGTGTTCCCTATTGGCCGACCATCAGCGCCGTCGCCGAATCCGAGCACGAGCCCGGTGAGCTCTACGCGGGCACCGACGACGGCCAGGTGCAGGTGAGCACCGACGACGGCCTGACATGGACGAACGTCACCGGCAACGTGCCCGGGCTGCCGCAGATGGCGTGGATCAACTCCATCCACGCGTCGAAGAGTGTGGACGGCAGGGTGTACCTGGCGGCGACGAACTACCGCAATGACGACTACGCCAACTATGCGTGGCGCTCCGACGACCACGGGCACACGTGGACGTCCATCGTGGGCGACCTGCCGGCTGGGCGCGTGGTGCGGGTGGTGCGCGACGACGAGCGCAACCCCGATGTGCTGTACATGGGCACCGAGTTCGGCCTTTTGTGGTCGTGGAACGGAGGCGACAACTGGGCGCAGGTCGAGAGCGGGCTGCCCACCGTGCCGGTGAACGACCTCGTGGTGCATCCTCGGGAAAACGACCTCGTCCTGGCCACCCACGGACGGGGCATCTGGATCCTCGACCAGGTGGACGCTCTCCAACAGCTCACCCCCGAGGTGGCGGCCACGCCGTCCCACCTCTTCGGCGTCGACCCGGCGGAGGAGATCCGCTACCGACCGGAGCGGGCCCACACCGGCAAAATGATCTTCGAGGGGGAGAACCCCCCGGCGGGAGCCATTCTCGACTATTGGCTGAAGGACGAGGGGACCCCCGTGACCCTGGCGATCCTCGACGGCAGCGGTGACGAGGTCGCCTCCGTCGAGGGCTCCACCCACCGCGGCGTGAACCGCGTCGTGTGGGACCTGCGGTACGACGTGCAGGGCGCCGACGACGGGGCCCCGCAGGCTTCGGGTGAAGGCATGGGGCGACGTGGCATCCAGGGCCCGTTGGTCCTGCCCGGCCTCTACACCGTGAGCCTCACCGCCGGGGGCGTGACCTCACAGCAGGTCGTGCGCGTCCTCGAGGACCCGCGCATCCACATGGATCCTTCCGTTCGCACCCAGTGGACCGGAACGCTCCTGGAGCTCACCGACCTCCAGGTGAAGGCGCGTGGGCTCTCGCGCGACGTGGCCGAGGCGGCGCGCCGGATCGACGAAGATGCCGGCGTTTCCGGCCAAATCGCGGCCAAGGTCAAAGACCTCGCCCGGGAGACGGGGGAGCTGGCGTCGCGAGTAGCACGGCTCAGGAACGATGTGGAGGGGTGGGTGTCACCCCTGTCCGCCGACGACGCGTCGCAGAAGGCGTTCTTCGAGAAGATGCTCGATACGCTGCAGAGCGAGTGGCAAGGGGTGCGTGGGGAGATCTCGAGCTAGCGGTCGACGCCCATCCGCGTCGGAGCCCTCGCCACCAGGAGGTCAGACCGTCCGTCGGGGAAACGGGATCGACGGCAGGGGTAGCTCGTACGCGCCCGGGAGGTCGGCGGGAGCCTCCTTCTGCTTGCCGCTCCATGCCTCGATGTCGATGCGGTAGACCGCAGTGCGCTCGAGCTCGTCGGGGGTCGTGCCACGGTAGTCCACTCCGTACTCCAGATGCGGAGCGTACTTCTCGAGGAGGAGACGCAGTCCGTGGCTCGCCTCTTCGGGATCTTCCACCACCCGCCCTACGCCGAAGACCACCACCCCGGCGTACTCCACGCTGAACTCCAGAGCCTGGCTCGCCGGGAGCAGGCGACCGATGCCCGCGGCGCTGAACGCCACCTTCTCATGAGCGTCGACGTTGGCACGGGTCCGGCCGGTCCGGTGCGTGTGCAGGTAGAGGCAGCGCTCCTCGTCGTCGAACACGAAGAGGTTCGAGTTGAGGTAGGGCTGAGCGTCTTCACCCAGCGTGGCGAGGAACCCGAAGGGCGCGGTCCGGAGGAACTCCCGGATCCACACGTCGTCCTTCGCCCGGTCCAGGCGACGCATGCGCGTCCGGTCGTCCGGAGCGCCTGTGTCGGCCGGCGGTCGACTCACGCGCCCTCCCCCAGGTACTTCTGCTCCAGCAGCCGCCGGTGATGAAGCTCGTGACCGGCGACGATCCACATGGCGGCGCGCACGGAGAAGGCATTGCCGCTGGCGACACCCCGGCGGCTCCACGCCCCCTCGTCGAAGCCCGCACCCATGAGGACCACGGCCCGACGCAGGGCGGCCCACTCCTCGGCCAGCTCGGCGAGCGGCCTGCCTCCAGCGTTGGAGACGTCGGCCCAGGCGTTCTGCTCCATCGACGGCTGCTCGGCCGCCGCCCCACGCGCCGCCCAAAGCGCACGGAACGCGAAGAGATGCTCAGTATCCACGAGGTGTCCGACCACTTCCCGGACGCTCCACTTCCCCTCGGCGTAACGGTACTCTTCGCGGTCCGCTGGCACCGAGGCCAGCAACCCCTGCGTCTCGGCCATCTGGGCCTTGAGCGTCGCCAGAATGTCGCCGTCCGGGACGAGGTCGATGTAGCGCCTGTAGTACTCGTTGAACTCGTCCGCTGCTGGACGGGTCATGGTCGCGTCGCCTCCTGACTGGAGACCCGGTCGCGCGAGCGGCGGCAGCGCGTCGGGTCCAAGGGAAAGGTCATCCCGAATCGGGGGGCTCGGGAAGCGGAAGGATCGTCCTTGGACGAAACCGGAACGAGGAGAACTTTCGCTCACGACCAGGAGGCGGTCAAATTGGCGCTGTCGATCCTCCAGGGAATCGCCATGCAGGGAGTCGCCATGCGCACCCTTCTCCGCGTCCGTCCGCCGAGCCTGCTCGCCGGCGCCGCCGCCACCGTCGCCATGCTCCTGTCCGTGACCGTACCGATGAGCGCCCAGCTGCCGCCGGGCTTCGACGCCACCTGGAGCCGCGTGGCGTCGTCGTGGAGGAAGAGCACCACCGACGCGGGGATCGTGGGAGCGAGCCTCGCCTTCATCGCCGATGGCCGCCTGGCGCGCACCGAGACGTTGGGGTTCGCCGACCTGGCCACGAACCGCCCCGTGGACGAGAACACCATCTATCACTGGGCGTCCATCACGAAGACGTTCACGGCCATCGCCATCATGCAGCTCCGCGACCGGGGGCTTCTCTCCCTCGACGATCCCGTCGTCACGTACGTGCCGGAGCTCCGGGAGGTGCACGACCCCTACGGCTCCATGGAGGCCATCACCATCCGGCAGCTGCTGTCGCACTCCGCCGGATTCCGCGATCCGACGTGGCCGTGGGGCGGTGATCAGCCGTGGCAGCCGTTCGAGCCGACGGAGTGGAGCCAGCTCGTCGCGATGATGCCCTATACGCAGATCCTCTTTCCTCCGGGATCGAAGTACAGCTACTCCAACCCAGGGCTCATCTTCCTCGGGCGGACCATCGAGAAGGTCACCGGGGACGTGTACGAGGCCTACATCGAGAAGAACATCTTCCGCCCCCTGGGGATGACCCACGCCTACTTCGACGTCACGCCGTGGCACCTCGTCCCCTACCGGTCCAACCACTACTACCTGCGGGACGGCAAGCCCGAGGCCGGTGGCCTCGACTTCAACACCGGCATCACCGTGAGCAACGGAGGCCTGAACGCCCCCATCCCGGATATGGCCCGATACCTGGCCTTCCTCATGGGATCCCCACCCGCAGGCGTGGATGCCGACGTCGTCCTGCCACGTACGAGCCTGGAGGAGATGTGGCACACGGTGGTCCCCGTGGGTGATTCGGACATCGGCAAGGAGAGCATGGGACTCTGCTTCTTCCTGTACGACGACGCCGCGGGTCATCACCTGGTCGGACACACGGGCACGCAGGCCGCGTTCCTGTCGTTCTTCATCATGGATCCGACCGCGAAAGTGGCGGCCATCGCGGTCTCCAACACCGTGAGCGCCTCTCCCCAGGGACCCGACGCCCGCGCCCTCCTGGACGACGTCCGGGCCCATGTCGTGCACGAGGTCTTCCCCCTGTTCCGCACGGGATCCGGGAGGGATCGGTAGCACGCACCGCCGCACGCTCGTGGCGCGGGGGACGGCGCCGGCGCCGCGCGCCCACGGACACGTGACTCTGGCAGAGGTCGAGGTGGCGCGCCTACTGTGAGGGCGTTCCCCCGGGCGGTTCCCCCTCCACCGGAGTGCATGCCATGATCGACATCCTGTCTCTCTGGCTACCGATCCTGATCGCCTCGGTGATCGTGTTCGTCGTGAGCGCGGTCATCCACATGGTCCTGCCCTATCACAAGAGCGACTTCCGAAAGCTCCCGGACGAGGACGCCGCCCTGGACGCCCTCGGCAAGCTCTCGATTCCGCCTGGGGACTACATGTTCCCGTCGACGGGCGGCGACATGTCCCTGATGAGGTCTGAAGAATTCAAGGACAAGGTGCGCAAAGGGCCGGTGGGCATGCTCACCGTCTTTCCCCCAGCCCCCGACGGCAACCCTTCCAGCATGGGGGTACAGCTTACGCAGTGGTTCTTCTACTGCGTCATCGTCAGCATATTCGCCGCGTACGTGGCCGGCCGCGCGCTGGGGCCGGGCGCGGAGTACCTCCAGGTTCACCGTTTCGCGGGCTGCACTGCGTTCGTGGCCTATGCGCTGGCGGATTGGCAGCGCTCCATCTGGTACAATCAACCGTGGAGCACCACGCTGAAGAACACGTTCGACGGCCTGGTCTACGGACTCCTCACCGGAGGCACGTTCGGCTGGCTGTGGCCGTCCTGATCGAGTCCGATACGGAAGTCGCGTGAACGACCAGGGGGCCGGCCCCGCGGACCCGGCCCCCTGGGCACATCAGTCGGAGACGGCCGCTCCCTCCCACGCCACCACGTCCCGCCAGCCGTGGGGATCCTCGCTCTTGCCCTTGACCAGGTCCAGGTACGCCGTCTGGAGCTGCACCGTCACGGGGCCGGGACGCCCCTCGCCCACCTGGATGCGGTCCACCGTGCGCACCGGGGTGACCTCGGCGGCCGTACCGGCGAAGAACACCTCGTCGGAGGTGTAGAGCATCTCCCGCGGAATCGGACCTTCCACCGTCTCGATCCCCCGCTCCCGGGCCAGATGGAGCACCGTGTTCCGCGTGATGCCGCCGAGCATGGTGCCGTCCAGCACCGGCGTGTAGAGGACGCCACGCTTCACGAGGAAGACGTTCTGGCCACTTCCTTCACTCAGAAGACCCTCGGGTCCCACGGCGATCCCCTCGTGGTATCCGTTGGCCACCGCCTCCATCTTGACGAGCTGGCTGTTCAGGTAGTTCCCACCGGCCTTCGCCAGGGACGGGAACGTGTTCGGCGAGGGGCGGAACCAGGTGGACACGCAGGCGTCCACACCCTTCTCGAGCGCCTCGGCGCCCAGATAGGCGCCCCACGGCCAGCACAGGAAGAAGGTCTCGATGGGGCTTCCTGCGGGGTTCACGCCCACGGCGCCGGCGCCGCGGATGACGATGGGTCTGATATAGCCTTCCCGGAGGCCATTTCGACGAAGAAGCTCGTGGGAAACCTCCCTCATCTCCGCCACCGAGTACGGGATCTCCATGCGGTAGATCTTGGCCGACTCGACCAGCCTGCGGAGATGGTCGTCGAGCCTGAAGATCTCCGGTCCCTCGGGTGTGTCGTAACAGCGAATCCCTTCAAAGACCGAGGATCCGTAGTGGACCACGTGGCTCATGACATGGATGGTGGCGTCCTCCCAGCGCACGAATGTGCCGTCACGCCAGATCCACCCCTTCGCGATGTCGGAATAGGCCATGCTGCTAACTCCGGGGATGATCCCTTGTCGTTGTCGAGGCCGCGGCGGGTTGAAGGGTCGAGGCGGGAGCGCCACGCGGCTTGTGCAAGATAAGGCCCCAGGCCTCGTTCCGGGACCCGGGGTGTCGGTACTCCTTCGACCTCTCCCGCCAGTGCCCGGCGGTCGCCCCGGCGTGCGGCACGGCCTCCCTAGTTCGGCCGGCGCAGCCCGAAGCCGCGGATCTTCCGATGGAGCGTGCGGTCGGAGATCCCGAGGAGCTTTGCCGCCCTCCCCTGGTGCCACCCTGTCCGGTCGAGGGCCTCCTCGATGGCCATCCGCTCGAGGATGCCCAACTCCAACGCCGGTAACGCGTCCGTGGTCCCGGACGGCGTGGCGGACACCGGTGGAGCCTCGCGCACGAGTGCGGTCCCGAGGTCCGCGGCCCGGACCGTCCGATTCGACGCCAGCAGCGCTGCCCGCTCCACGACGTTGCGCAGCTCGCGGACGTTGCCCGGCCACGGATACGCCACCAGGACCTCGAGGGCGTCGGCCTGGATGGTCCAGGTCCCCACCTGCGCCGGCCGCACCTCGTCCAGAAAGTGCCGAGCGAGGAGCGGAATGTCTCCCGGCCGCTCCCGGAGCGGAGGCAATTCCAGGACGATGGCGTTGATGCGGTAGTACAGGTCTTCCCGAAACGAGCCGCCTTCCACGAGCTTCTCGAGGGGTCGGTTGGTGGCCGACACCAGCCGGAAGTCCGTGGGGATCTCCTTCACGCCGCCGACTCGCCGAAACGCCTTTGTCTCCAGGGCTCGAAGGAGCTTGGCCTGCAGGCTCGCGTCGAGGTCCCCGATCTCGTCGAGGAAGAGCGTTCCCCCGTCCGCGACCTCGATGAGCCCGATCTTGCGCGTGGCCGCACCCGTGAAGGCCCCCTTCTCGTGGCCGAACAGCTCGGACTCCGCCAGGGCCTCCGATACCGCCGCGCAGTTCAGGGCCACGAGCGCCTCATCGCGGCGCCCGGACAGTCGGTGAAGCATACGCGCCACGAGCTCCTTCCCCGTCCCCGACTCGCCGGTGACAAGCACCGAGACGTCGGACGGGGCGATGCGCTCCAAGAGGCTCAGGACGTCATGCATGCGTGGGTCGTCGGTGACGATGTTCGCGCCTCCCACGTCCCGGCTGACCATCACCTCGAGACGTGCGCTCCTCGCCTGTTGCCGGCGCGCCTCCGCGGCCTTCCACACCAACGCGAGGAGCCGGTCTCGATCCACCGGCTTCTCCACCCAGTCGTAGGCTCCGAGCTTCATCGCCCGGGTCGCGGTAGCCACCGTTCCGTGCCCCGAGACGAAGACCACCTGGGGACGGACGGGATCACCGGCCACGGCCTCCAGGACCTCCAGGCCGTCGAGACCCGGCATGCTCAGGTCGAGGAGCGCCACATCGAACACCCGCTCGCGGAGCTCCGACAGGGCCGATCGTCCGTCAGGCACGCACGTGACCGCGTGGCGCACACCCTCCGCGCCGCGCAGGATGGTCTCGATGAGGACACGCTGGTCCTCTTCGTCGTCGGCCACCAGGACGGAAATGATCGGCTCGGAAGACGGGCTCATCCGGGAAGCCTTGCGGCCTCGCGGCGTCCCCGCAAGTCGGGCGCCACGACCTCTGCGAAAAAGCGATGGCCCCGCGGGCGTGCCCGCGGGGCCGAGGGGCCCTCTGGTGAGCCTGAGGGATGTGGGCCCCTCATGGAGTTGTGGGGACTGCGGGGCCCGACCCTGGGGGGGAGTCGCTGCTTTCGCTCTGCTCGAGCCTTTCCCCTCGGGAGCAGGAGGGGAACGGGACCCGCAGCCCGCCGCTCCGTTTTCGTTGTCGTACATAGACAATGGCAAGCGCGATGCCAGCCCAGACGAATTCCGACAAGTCGTTATCACAAAATCCTTTACGGGATACGGTGCTACTGGAGGACGCCGCTCGCGCAGCGGACATTCTGTCCGGATCGGCCAGATGAACCGGACACACTGACCGGCCAGCGAACCCCAGGTCCGGCGACACCCGTAGGGGCTCGTGTCACCCCGGCATGGAGGCAGGAGGCCCACAGCATGAAGAACTTCGCAATCCGCCTGATTCTGAATGCGGCAGCCCTCTCGGCGGCCGCTCACTTCGTGTCCGGCATCAGCCTCACGGGATCGCTCTGGGACATCCTCGTGGTGGCTCTGATCTTCGGGCTGGTGAACGCACTGCTGAAACCCATCGTCTTCTTCTTCTCGCTCCCGTTCATTCTGGTCACGCTGGGGCTGTTCACCTTCGTCGTGAACGGGCTGATGCTGTTGGTCACCGCTGCGCTCAGCTCGCACCTCGCGGTGTCCGGGCTGTGGGCCGCGATCTGGGGCAGCCTGGTCATCTCCGTGGTGAGCTGGCTGCTGGGGAGTCTCCTCAAGGACGAGCGCAAGAAGGACCACGCCTGAGTCCCTCGCGGCGCGAGCGGCTCCGCGTCCGCTCCACGACCGCGAGGGAATTCGACCAGGCGTGATCGGTCGATAGGCTACTCGGAGCGGAGCGCGCGCAGAGGATCCGCGCGTGTCGCCCTGCGGGCGGGCACATAGGCCGCCAGGGCCGCCGCCCCCAACAGTAGGAGCGCCGCCCCTGCGAGGCTGAGAGGATCCGTCGGGCTCACCCCGTGCGCCACACTGTCCACGATGCGCGCCGTCCCCAGGGTCGCGACGAGGCCGACCGCCACACCGATGACGGCGAGCAGCATGCTCGACCGGAACATGAGCGCGACGACGTCGGACGCCCCTGCCCCAATGGCCATACGGATCCCCATCTCCCGTACCCTGCGCGCCACGGCATAGGACACCACGGCGTACACGCCAACGGCGGCGAGCGCCAGGGCCGCCAACGCGAAGACCAGGATCACCAGCATCTGGAAGCGTGGCAGCACCAGCATGCGAGCCTCCGTCGAAGCCAGCGGCCGCGGGGTGCCCAGGGAGAGGTCCGGATCCACCGCCAGCAGCGCGTCCTGCACCGGCTTGGCGAGAGCCGCCGGGTCGCCTCCCGCGCGCACCAGGAAGAACGTCGCAGGTCGACCGTTCTGACGATTCGACCAATAGACCTCCGGGTGGGGTGCCTCACCCGGCGTGAGGGGTCGCACGTTCCCCACTACCCCCACGATCCGGAACGTGAGCCCGCGCAGGTCCGGCAGGCGCACCGTCTTGCCCACGGCGCTGTGGCCCGGCCACGCGTTCCGGGCCATGGTCTGGTTCACCACGGCCACGGGCTCCACGCCCAGGCCGTCCGCTTCCGTGATCTCACGCCCCTCCAGCACGGGCACTCCGAGCGTGTGGAAGAAACCGGGTCCCACGTCGAACCACCACACGGAGGGAAGCGCAGCGGTCTCGTCGGTGCCCTCCACCACGTACGGTGTGGCGCCGTCGCCTCCTCCGAAGAGCGGTCCCGCGGATGCGGTGGCCACGGAGGTGACGCCCGGGACGGCTGCGACCCGGGCCTCGGCTTGACGCCACATGGAGAAGAGCTGCTCCCTGCTCTGATACTTCCCCGTGTTCGCGAAAGCGCTCACCGCGAGCAGCCCCGAGCGATCGAACCCCGGATCCCAGGACACGTAGCGGTCGAAGCTCCGGGTGAGGACCCCGGCGCTCGTCAGGAGAACCATGGAGAGCGCAAGCTCCGCCACCACCAGAGCCCCCCGTAGCCGCGCCGAGGCACGCGCCTCGGCCTCCGCGGCACCGACCTTGATGGTCTGAGCGAGGTCCCACGCCGTGACCCGTAGCGCGGGAAGCACGGCGAAGAACGTCGTAGCCACCACGGACAGCAGTGCGGCGAAGGCCAGGACACGGCCATCCATGGTCACCTCGTCCAGACGAG
Source organism: Gemmatimonadota bacterium (assembly GCA_022340755.1). Lineage (GTDB taxonomy): Bacteria > Gemmatimonadota > Gemmatimonadetes > Longimicrobiales > Gaopeijiaceae > SZUA-318. The sequence goes on along the minus strand of JAJDNI010000051.1, from coordinate 1,547 downwards.
GCATGGGCGGCGCGAAGCGGAGGAACAGCCTGGTCGCGACCTCGGCGAGGCCGACCGCCAGAAGGGTAGCTAGGACGGTCAGCACAAGGCTCTCCCCCAGGATGCCCCGGACCAACCTACCCCGCTCGGCGCCCAGCGCCGCCCGCACCGCGAGCTCACGTCGTCGGCCCAGACCCCGCGCGAGGAGGAGGTTGGCCACGTTGGCGCACACGATGAGCAGCAGCAGCGCGGCGGCGCCGAGGAAGGCGAGGAGGACCGGACGCGTGTTGCCCACCACGACGTCGAGGAGGGATGTCACCCGCAGATGCCATTCGTCGTTGACCTCCTCGTGCGTCTGTGCGATGCGGGCGTAGATGCCTCGGAGCTCCTCACCTGCGGACGTCAGGGTGGCATCCGACGCCAGGTGCCCGATGACCCTGAAGCCACGCCAGGAACGGATCTCGGGATCCAGAGGGTCGAAGTGCGGGGGCTTCCACAGCGGCACTCCCGCCAGGTCGAAAGGAGCCTCGAACCCCTCTTGAAGCACGCCGATGATCTCGTAGGGCTCACCGTCCAGGTGGATGGTCCTGCCCAGGATGTCGGGATCGGCGCCGTAGCGCGTGGTCCAGAACGCGTGACTGAGCAGCACCACCTTGTCGCGGTCGGGGCCATGCTCGTCCTCGGTGTAGAGCCTGCCCAACACCGGCCGCGCACCCAAGGCACGGAGGAAGCCGGCGCTGGCGAGACCGCCGGCAATGCCGCGGCTACCGACATCGTCGTCGAGGGAATAGGGCCAGGTGCGCCCGATGCCCACGTCCGACAGCGTGTGTGTCTGCCGCCGGAAGTCCTCCACGTTTCCCGGCGAGCCGATGCAGTAGCCCTGCAGGCGAGGATGCTCCTCGCAGATCATGACGAGGCGATTCGAGTCAGGAAGGCGGAGGGGCCGGAGGACGATGGAGTCCACCACCGTGAAGATCGCCGTGGCTGCGGTCATCCCGATGGCCAGGATGAGCAGCGCCGGGATCGTGAAGCCCGGGCTCCGCGCCAGGGAGCGCAACGACATACGAAATGCACGCATGAATCCACCCATACCTCATCCCCCCCGTGTCTCCACCTCTACCCTGCCTGTAAGGTACGACGCCACCACTTTCTCATGAGTTTCACGCGGGGAGTCTCACGCCGGCAGGATGATCCAGGCGAGGCTTCGGGTGTAGCTTCCTTCGACAGTACCGACGAGTCCATTGAACCGAGGTCTTTCCACCGTGTCCATGCTCTTCTCCCCGCTGAAGATGCGCGACGTGGAGATACGCAATCGCATCGGTGTCTCACCCATGTGCCAGTACTCGAGCGAAGACGGCTTCGCCAACGACTGGCACCTCGTCCATCTCGGTGCCTTCGCCACGGGCGGCGCGGGCGTCGTCCTCTCGGAGGCCGCAGCCGTTCTGCCGGAAGGCCGCATCACGCCGCAGGACCTCGGCGTCTGGGATGACCCGCACATGGAGATGCTCGCCCGCATCGCCGACTTCGTCACGCGTCAGGGAGCGGTGCCCGGCATTCAGCTCGCCCAC
>JAJDNI010000030.1 GCA_022340755.1 Gemmatimonadota bacterium | reverse complement strand
TGGTCATTTTGATCTATTCATCCAGGAGCGCTCCCGTGTCGAACCGAACCGTCTCCGAGGTCAAGGCCAAGTTCAGTGAATAGGTCCGGGCCGCCGAGCATGGCGACCCGGTCGTGATCACTCGCCACGGGCGGGCGGTCGCTGTGATCGTCGGCCCCGATGAGCTCGCGGCGCTCCAACGCCTTCGCGCAGCCGGTCCCGAAGGGGGCCTCGCAAGCGTCGCCGGCGGCTGGAAGGACTCGGACGATCTCGTTCGTATCCTGGACACGTCGTCCCGCGTGGGTATCCGCAGCGGCTCCTCGCTGGATTGATCACCGTGCCCTTTCTCTTCGACACCGACGCAATCTCGGAGCTGCTGCGCCCGCGTCCGCTCGATCCCTATATGGACTGGCTCGAGGTCGTCCCCCGTGATGCCCAGTACACGAGCGCGGTCACCGTCGGTGAGCTCTTCAAGGGCGCCTATCGTTCCGCTGCGAGAGAACGTCACCTGGAGAACATCGAGCAACGTGTGCTGCCGGCGGCCACGGCCATCTTCCACGACCTCGAGCTCGTCACGGGCAACATCCGCCGCTTCGAGCGCGTCCCCAGCCTACGGCTCAACCCCATTCTCGCCCAATCCAGGACCGCGGGCTGACCCGCACACCTTGCCAATTCTGTGATACGTATACATGATTTAGAATCATACGTACACCCGGAGCACTCATGCCCTCTCGCAAGAAGCTCACGCTCAGCGTCGACGAGCAGATCATCGACCGTGCGCACCGCTACAGCCGGCGCCACAACACGAGTATCTCCCAGCTCGTCTCCAACTATCTCGCTGGCCTATCCGAGTCCGGGACGGAAGGCCGGTACTCTCCCACGGTCCGGCGCTTGATCGGCATCCTCCCCACCGAGGTGTCCGTCGAGGACTATCACCGCCATATCGAGCGGAAGCACTCCAGGTGAAGCTCTTCCTGGACATCACCGTCGTCCTCGACGTCCTGGCCAAACGTGAGCCGTGGTTCGAGGACTCCGCCACGGTCCTCTCCCTTCTCGACACCGACGAGTTCGACGGGGTCGTCGCGGCCCACTCCGTCGCGACGCTCTTCTATCTCACCGCGAAGGAGCTCGGGCGACGTCGAGCCACTGCCAGGCTACTCGACCTCCTCAAGCTGGTCTCGGTGGCGCCCCTCGACCAGGAATCCATCCTCAAGAGCCTCGCCCTCGGCTGGCCCGACTTCGAGGATGCTCTTCAGATGCTCTGTGCCGATTCGTCAGGTGCCGACTACCTGGTCACTCGCAACACCCAGGACTTCCGGTCCGACTCGATCCCCGTGGTGACTCCGACCGAGCTTCTGGCCATGCTCCAAGCCGACACCTGAGCATCGGTCCCCCGGGAGCGCCGTTCTCGTTCCCGCCCTGAATGTCCCTCATCGGTCGCTCTCCACCCCCTTCCGTCGGCCTCTCCGGAATCCGATATTTTTATCACGATTCCCCCTGCCACCCCGGCGCGTGGTGATCCGCGCATCCCGGGGTTCGTGTCGGCTGGCTCCAGCCGGGTGGACATGACGCTGCCCCGACATCCGGCCGGCATTCCATAGGAGTGGTACGGCGGCCCCGCGCCGCCTTCCACATAGATCGGATGGCTGGCGAGTCGTCGGAGAAGGGCGCCGGCTCACCGGGAGCCCACCATTCCCGGGAGCTCTTCTGGCACACCCTGGGTCGGCTCGTGCTGCTGTATTTCCTCCCCCTGCTCCTCCTCGCCGTCTTCTTCCAGCTCCAGTACCGGAGCGTGCGTCGGGACAGCATCCGCGTGCACCTCCAGGGGCTCGCGGAGCACCAGGCGCACACCTTCGACCTGTACCTTCGCGAGCGCCTGGCCAACCTGGACAACACGCTCCGGGACCCCCGCTTCGACGCGGACACCACGTGGGCGGGCCTGGCGGGCTTCCTGGAGGAGCTCCGCCACATCAGCGACGCCTTCGTGGACCTGGGGGTCGTGCGCTCCGACGGCGCGCTGGTGGCCTACACGGGCCCGGTGCGCTACACGGCGCCGGTAAGCTACGCGGGAGATGCGTGGTTCCAGTCGCTGTGCGGGTCCGGTACCACGTCGGTCATCACCGACATCTATCTTGGCGTGCGGGGCAAGCCGCACTTCACCATCGCGGTGCGGAAGGACGACGGGGGCACGTCCTACGTCCTGCGGGCGGCCCTGTCTCCCGAGCGCCTCACCGAGTACCTCACCACGCTGGAGGGCGCCACCGAGGTCCAGGCCGCAGTGGCCAACCGCGCCGGCGTGCTCCAGCTCTCCACCTCCCGGGTGGGCGAGCCGCTCGAAATGTCGGCGTTCGTGCCGCCGACCACCGCCCCCCGGGGATTCGTCTCAAGGCGGCGGGGCGTGGACCGGCCGGACTACGCGTACGCGTGGCTCAACGAGGTCCCCTGGGCGCTGGTGGTCATCGACGCCCGCACCCAGTCCGGCGCCGCCGTTCCGGGCATGCTGAGCAAGCCGCTCCTGGTGACGCTGGGCGCGTTCCTCTTCATGGGCGTGGTGATCCTGGTGCGCGCCCGCCAGGTGGTGGGGGTGCAGCTCGCCACGGAGCAGCACGAGGCGGAGCTCTCCGGCCAGCTGGTGCACGCCGCCAAGCTCGCCTCGGTGGGTGAGCTGGCCGCGGGGATCGCCCACGAGATCAACAACCCGCTGGCCATCATCGCCGAGGAGGTGGGCGTCCTGAAGGACTCCATGGACCCGGAGCTCTCCTCCGAGGACGACGAGCCCGTGGACATGGCCGAGCACCTGGGCGCCATCCACGACGCGGTGTTCCGCTGCCGGGACATCACCCGGAAGCTCCTCACCTTCGTGCGCGCCGCCGAAGTGAAGGTGGAGCTCCACGACGTGCACGACATCCTGGACGAGGTGCTGGACGTGCTCCTGGGCAACGAGCTGGCCATCTCCAACGTGATCGTAGAGCGGAGCTACGACCGGAGCATCGGGCTGATTCTGACCGACCGGAACCAGCTCTGCCAGGTGTTCGTCAACCTGGTGAAGAACGCCCTGGACGCCATGCCGGGGGGCGGCCACCTCACCGTCACCACCCAGCGCAAGAACGGACAGGCGGCCATCTCCATCCGGGACACGGGGTGCGGCATGAGCCCCGAGCAGCTCGAGAAGATCTTCATGCCGTTCTACACCACCAAGGACCCGGGCAAGGGAACCGGCCTGGGGCTGAGCGTCAGCTACACCATCATCCGGGGCTTCGGCGGGGCGTTCTACGTCGTGAGCGCCCCCGGCAAGGGCAGCACGTTCACCGTGAAGCTCCCGGTGCAATCCGTCTGAGCGAGGAGCAAAGAGAGAAGCGGCCATGGCCAAGACTGTCGCGGACATCATGGTGCCGCTGTCGGAATACGCCGTCGTGGACGAGGACGCCACGATCCTCGACGCGCTGCAGGCCCTCCAGGAGTCGCAGGCGAAGCTCCCTCCGGGCCGGCAGCCGCATCGCGCCATCCTGGTACGCAACCGCTACGGGGCGATCGTCGGCAAGCTGCACCACTTCGCGTTCCTGAGAGCGCTGCTCCCGGAGAAGAAGGCCCGGGCGGCGCAGGAGCTGTTCGACCGAGCGGGCGTGGCGGACGACATGCGCGACAGCTCCATGCGCATGCTGGACTTCCTCACCGGCGACTTCGTGAACGTGTGCGAGCGGGCGCGGAACGTCATGGTGTGCGACGTCTGCACCTCCGTCACCGTGAGCATCCACGAGCGGGCGCCCCTCTCCGACGCCATCCCCATGTTCCTCGCTCATCAGACGCTCTCGCTGCTGGTCACCACGAACGGCGAGACCGTGGGCATCCTCAGGCTGAGCGACTTCTTCGACGAGCTCTCCCGGCAGATCATGCAGGGAGACTGCCTCGCAGAGGGGAGCTAGACCATGTCCAAGGTCCTGTTCGTCGACGACGAGGAACGCTTCCGCACCTCCCTGGCCAAGCGCCTGCGCGCCCGCGGCTACGACGTGGTGGACGTGGACAACGGCGAGGAGGCGATCCGCCGGGTGCGTCAGGACGGCGACATCGACATCGCGGTCCTGGATCTGAAGATGCCCGGCATGGACGGCATCCAGACCCTCAAGGAGCTGCGCGCGTTCAACCCCGCCATCCAGGCCGTCATGCTCACGGGG
>JAJDNI010000105.1 GCA_022340755.1 Gemmatimonadota bacterium | reverse complement strand
GGCGTCCGCGTCTACCCCGCGGCCTGCACCGCCTGCCGCTTCCGGCGCCGCAGACGGAACCAAGCCGCGGCGCTGATGAGCCCTGCCACGACACCCGCCGCGGCATAGGTGGCCATGGCCTGGGGCCACCAGGCGCTGAATGCCCTTCCCCCACCCATACCCTGAAGGGCGAGGGCCTTGGCACCACCGCGCACCACGAACGCCAGGGCGTTGCTCGCCGCGCCGGCGGCGACGAAGGCTGCGTAGAGGCGCGTGCCGCCGCGGCCCCAGCGCAGCGCCAGGTCCAGCAGCGGGCCCGTGGCGAGCAGACTGGTCATGGCGCCGATGCCCCCGATGCCCACGCCGGCCATATGGAGGCCCCCCGTGCACCCCAGGGCGCTCAGGGCCATGATCAGGCCGGCCCGCCGCCGCGGCACCAGCGCGAAGCCCATCGCCATGGGAAACACGGCGAACAGGATGTGGTGACCGGGGATGCGCAGGTTCAGCTGCACGAACGCGGTGAGGAGACCCGATGTCACTCCCATCGTCACCAGGGTCGCGACCTCCAGGACGCCCGCCTCCCGAGCGCCCGCCAGCCCATGCAGTCGGGATTGCTCACGCAGCGGCTCGTCCAGCGGAAGCACATCGGCGGCGGTCATCTGCGTTCCTCTCCACTCAACGGCATGGCTCGGCTCCTCCCCGTCCGACGCCGACGCTTCCCCGAAGCCGCGTGGGGACTCCGACAGCGTCGCTCACCAGTGGATCGACATCCCCCCGTAGACCACGCGCGTGGCCTGTGGGAAACCATACTGGTCCTCGTACGCGACGTCCAGAAGGTTGGACGCTCCTGCGTAGAGGGCGGCTCTCCCGGACAGCACCGGTTGCGAGACGCGGGCGTCCACCAGGGTGTACGCCGGCAGCTGCGCTTTCTCCAGGGGGTCCTTGCGGGTGTAGTAGAACTGGTCGGCAATGCGAAGGACGGAGGCCGTGAGCTTGGTGCCGAACCGGAAGCCGTAGTCGCCGGCCACCGCGACGCGGTGACGGGGCCGGTACTGGAGCTCCTCCCGCGCGCCCCCGGGCGAGTCGTCGCGTGCATCGAGGAAGGAGTAGCTGCCGCGGAGGGACAGGCGCTCCAGCGGACGGGTCTCCGCCGTCACCTCGACGCCGTTCATGCGGTACGCCTGGAAGTTCGCGAAGGGCTCGCCCTGCGCCGGCCGCTCGATGTAGTCCCGCACGTCCATGCGGTAGACGCTGAGGCCCACCCGCGAGTCCCCGCGAAGATCCCGGGAGACGCCCACCTCGTAGACGTTCGCCCGCTCGGTGCGCAGGCCCGGATTCCCCCCGCTCTCGTCGTAGAGCTGCCGTATCGTCGGAAATCGGAACTTGTGCGCCGCCGCCGCCCGCAGCCGGGTGCCGGGCGTGAGGTCGTAATACGCGGCGGCCATGTACCCGTCCGCCCCCGTCGTGCCCGAGTCCCGGCCGAGCCAGTGGTGCATGTAGCCTGCTACGACACCCAGCCGCTCCACGGGCCGGGCCTGGTACTCCAGCGCGGCTCCGTAGGTATCCAGGCTGCGGCCATCCGTGTACGCCCGCAGGCCGTACGTCCGGGGCTTACCTCCGAGGTCCACGTCCCGGATGGTCAGGTCCGTGTGCCACGCGTCGTGCTCCCCGGATAGTCCGAGGGTGGCCCTGCCCCACCGGCCCTCCGCCGATACCTGCGCGGCCCCTCCCCCCACCGACGTCCGGCTCCTCTGCCGGTAGGTGCCCTTCACCGCGGGGTCCACCATGACCGTGTAGGTGCTGTCGTCGTAGCGGGCATCCTGCTGGTCCAGCGTGTTCAGATAGGCCCAGCCGCGCACGCCCACGCTCCGGCTCGCCTCGTAGGAGCCCGCCGCCTGCACGAAATCACCCCTCCGGTCCGTTACCCGGTCGTAGCTCGGCTTGGTCGCGAAGGGGTCGGAGTTGTCGTTGATGACGCTCGTGGGGATCCCGTAGTTGCCGTCGCTGTGGCCCGCGGACAAGCCCAGGTGGAGCCGGTCGGTGGGCGATGCCGAGGCCAGGGCGAAGAGGTTCGTCCTCGAGCGACCGCTGTTGCGGCGCTCGGCCGACCCCGTGGCACCCAGCGTCGGTGAGCCCGCCACCGAGGGATAGCCTGCCACCGACGCCGCGCTCCCCGTGACCATCAGCGACACCCCGCCCACCGCGCCGCTCAGAACGCCTCGCGCCAGCCGCCCGTCCACCTGCTGCAGCTCTCCCGAGGCGCTCCCCCTCCACCCGGCCTCCCCCTGCTTCGTGACGATGTCGATGACCCCGGCGAGGCCACCCTGTCCGTACAGGACCGAAGCCGTCCCCGTCACGACCTTGATCTTCGCGATGTTCTCCACCGGGATGAACGACGGGTCGAATTGCCCGTCGAACGTGGAGTTCAGCGGGATGCCGTTGAGGAGAAGAATCACGTGTCGGGACCGCAGGCCCCGGAGGTCCACCCGAGGCACGCCCTGGTTTCCGGTACGGATGTTCAGCCCCGGCACCAGCGCCAGCGCCTCGTCCAGCGTGCTCGCGCCCATGGCCTCGATCTCCCGGGCGTCGATCACCCTCACGGTGCCGGCCTGCTCCGAGACCGGGCGACCCGCCGTCACCACGAGCTCACCCAGCTGGAAGGGCGGCAGCTCCTGCGCATACGCCGTGGGAGCGACAAGGAAGACCGCTACGCTCCCCAGAAGCCCTGCGCACCGCCCGTGGCATCTTGTCCGCCCCGTCGACATTTCGCCCACCGATCCTGTTCGGGTTGAACGGATCAACGCCCCAGCGCTTCCGCCATCTCGCGCACCGTCGTGAACTTCACGCGAGGCCGGCCCAGGGCCGCGCCCCTTTCCTTCTCGAGCTCATCGAGGCGCCTCCAATCCTCGAAGTCGAAGACCACCGGCTGACGCGACCGGACGAGGCTGTCCGCCGTCTCCGCCGAGGGATGCTCCGGAGCGAGGAGCCTATCCGAGGCCAGGTCCTCCAGGAGGAGGTTCACGGTCTCCACCGAGCACGCCTTGTTGGTGCCGATGATACCGGACGGCCCCCGCTTGATCCACCCGGCCGTGTAGAGCCCGGTCACGGGCGATCCGGAATCGTCCACCACCCGGCCGTGGTCATTGCAGATCACGGCCCAGTCGTCCCGGAATGGAACGCCAGGAAGCACCGTGCCCCGGTAGCCCACGGACCGGAACACGAGGCCCACCTCCAGATGCTCCGTTCGCTCGGTGGCCCTGGGGCGCAGATTGCCCCGTCCGTCGGCGTAGAGGTCGTTGTGGACGATGCGCATGCCGCCCACGCCGCCGTCGGCCGCCGGCGTGAGCTCGACGGGAGAGACCAGGAACCGCAGGTGCAGGCGGCGGGGTCGCCCGTGCGGAGTGGCTCCGGCGAGCCCCTGGATCAGATCGACCTTCCTGGCCAGGGCGCGGTCCTCGCTCTCGCTCAGCGCCCTCTCGGAGAGGGGATCGAGGCGGGCCTCCTCCGGAAGCACGATCACGTCGGTTCCGGAGAGCTCGCCCATCTCCTTGATCTCGGGGTCCGTGAACGCCGCCTGGACGGGACCGCGACGTCCGAGCACGTACACGTCCTCCACGCGGCTTTGCCGAAGGGCGTCCAGGGCGTAATCGGCGATGTCGGTGCCGGCCAGCTCCTCGGCGGTCTTGCACAGGATACGCGCCACGTCGATGGCCACATTGCCGACGCCCACCACGGCCACGCTCTTCTGCGAGAGATCGAACTCGAGCTCGCGGTAGTCCGGGTGGCCGTTGTACCACGCCACGAACTCGGTGGCCGAGTGGCTCCGCGGGAGGTCTTCTCCCGGGATCCCCAGCGCGCGATCCGTCTGCGCGCCGGTGGTGAAGATGACCGCGTGGTAATGGGAGCGCAGGTCGTCGAGGTTGATGTCAGAGCCGAAGGTCACGTTCCCGAAGAAGCGGAATCCCGGCTTGGCGGCCGTCTTCTCGTAGACCCGCGTCACGCTCTTGATCTTCTGGTGATCCGGCGCGACGCCGGCCCGTACCAGCCCGAACGGGGTGGGCAGCCGGTCGAAGAGGTCGACCTCGACGGTGAGGTCCTCCTGTTTCAGGAGGTGCTCGGCGGCGTAGAAGCCTGCGGGTCCCGCGCCGACGACCGCGACGCGAAGAGGTTGATCGGACGTTCCGGGTCGTGACATGAGGGCGCTCTACACTTGAGCTGGGATGGTGGAACTCGCCCTCGGGAGGCCTACGCGGCGAGGAACTCTTGACCCTGTTTGAACAGGCGTTCAAACTTCGAACGTCCGTTCACAACATCGTAAGGGAGCCCCCCCTCGGTGTCCAGCAAGCGCACGGTCGACAATGCCTCAGCCCATGTGCGGCAGAGGCGTGAGCAGCGCCAGCGGGACATCCTGCACGCCGCCTTGCGTGCGTTTCGAGAGAACGGGTACCACGCCACGACCCTGGACGACATCGCGGAACAGATCGGCGTCCGCAAGACGGCGCTGTATCACTATTTCCCCGACAAGGAAGCGATCCTCTACGAGTGCCACCGCGAATCCCTGAGCGAGATCCGTCGGGTGATGAAGGAAGCCATGAAGCTCGGGACAGCCACCGAGCGCCTCGGCTACGTCATCCGTGAGCATGTGCGGGTCATCACGGGAAACCTGGGTGGGTCGCCTCTTGCCCTGGAGGTGCCGGCGCTCTCGACGGAGCGCCAAGCGGAGATCATCGCGACACGGGACCGCTACGAGCGGGACCTCCGCAAGCTCATCGAGCAGGGCGTGGATGCCGGGGAGTTCCGGGAAGTGGACCCGAAGGTCGCGGCGTTCGTGATTCTCGGAGCGATCAACTGGATCGCGAGGTGGTATCGTCCGGAGGGCGCCATGCACGCTCGCGAGCTGGGAACGGAATTCGCCAACCACCTGCTGGGAGGACTGGCGTGTCGCTGAAGAGGGCGAGACCGATGAGCGCGCCGGAGCAGACCTCACCACCCTTGTGGTTCAAGCCGACCTCTCATGTACGAGGTGCGCCATGAAGGCTGTTCGACTGATGGAAGTGGGAGCACCGCTGGAAGTGCACGACGTGCCCCGGCCCGAGCCGAACGAGGACCAGGTCCTCGTGAAGGTCTCCGGTTGTGGCGTCTGTCACACCGACATCGGCTTCTGGAAGGACGGAGTCCCCACCAGGAAGGGGCTTCCCTTGACGCTGGGCCACGAGGTCAGCGGTGTCGTCGTCGAGACGGGCTCGCGCTGGGAGGCGCTGCGCGATCGTGAGGTCATCGTGCCCGCGGTGATGCCGTGCGGGGAGTGCGACCTGTGCCGCGGCGGTCGCGGCAACATCTGCCGCGCCCAGCTCATGCCCGGCAACGACATGGATGGAGGCTTCGCGGAATACCTCGTGACGCCCGGCCGGGGTCTTTGCGTCGTCGAGGACCGCAGCGGCTACGACCTGCACGAGCTGTCCGTCATCGCCGACGCCGTGACCACGCCCTATCAGGCCATTCACCGGAGCGGGCTGCAGTCGGGCGATCTCGCCATCGTCGTGGGGGTCGGCGGCGTCGGGACGTACTGCGTGCAGATCGCCGCGGCCCTGGGCGCCCACGTCGTGGCCATCGACGTGGACCAGGCGAATCTGGACGCGGTGGAGGCGCACGGGGCCGGTCTCACCATCAACTCAGCCGAGACCGACTTCAAGGCACTCCGTAAGCAGGTGCGCGGACAGGCCAAGGAATGGGGCGTCCCGGAGCACAGCTGGAAGATCTTCGAGTGCTCCGGCCACGCGGGAGGCCAGGAGACCGCCTACGGCCTGCTCACCTTCGCCTCCACGCTCCTGGTCGTCGGCTTCACTCTGGACAAGGTGCCCCTGCGGCTGAGCAACGCCATGGCCTTCGACGCCACCATCCAGGGCACCTGGGGCTGCAAGCCGGAGCTCTATCCGGACGCCCTCAGGATGATCACCGAGGGGAAGATCACGCTCAAGCCGTTCATCGAGACCCACCCGATGAGCGAGGCGCCACGGCTCCTGCAGGGCGTCGCCGATCACGAGTTCCGCAAGCGCGTGATCCTGACGCCGGACTGGAGCGCCTGACCCACAACCACGACCGGCTTCTGCCGGCCCGAACGGAGGAACACGCAGCATGACGCCGTTGGACAGCAAGACTGCCGACAACGAACCCGGCTCGAGCGACACCACGGCTGCCGGCTTCCAGTACCTCCACGTGGAGCGCGTCCGTGGAGCGGCCAAGGTGGTCCTCGACCGCCCTCCGCTCAACGTGCTGAATATCGACATGCTCAGGGAGCTCACGGCCGCGATGGACCTCCTCGCCGCGGATGCCGACGTCGCCGTCGTGGCCATCACAGGAGCGGGCCGAGCGTTCTGCGCCGGCGTGGACGTGGCCGATCACACCGAGGACCGCGTGCACGACATGATCGAGTCCTTCCACGAGGCGCTGCTACGCGTGCGCTCTGCGGAGATGCCCACCGTCGCGATGGTGAACGGCGCCGCGCTCGGCGGCGGCATGGAGCTGGCGCTCGCGTGCGACATCACCGTGGCCCGTGCCGGGGCCAAGCTCGGCCAGCCGGAGATCCTGTTGGGCGTGCTGGCCCCGTTCGCCTCCGCTGTGCTCCCTGGCATGGTGGGACGCGCCCGTGCGCTGGACCTCTGCCTGACCGGACGTACGGTCCTGGCCGAGGAGGCCGCTCACATGGGCTTCGTCCAGCAGGTGTGGCCCAAGGACGAATTCCCCGGTGCGGCCGAAGAGTACCTGCGCTCCATCTCCGAGCTGAGCGGCCCGGTCCTGCGCCTGGCGAAGCGCGCGGTGGACGAGGGCGCCAACGCTTCGCTGGCCGATGCGCTCCCGGCCGTGGAGCGCATCTACCTGGATGAGCTCATGAGCCTCGAGGACGCCCGGGAGGGGCTCACGGCCTTTCTCGAGAAGCGACCTCCCGTGTGGAAAGGACGGTAGCAGCGTGAATCCCGTGAACCCACCGAACAGCGCGGACGTCGGACCGGCGGCGGGTCGTGACACCGGGCTGAGCGCTCGCCGCCGCCCGATCATCGAGCCCTTCAAGATCAAAGTGGTGGAGCCCATCAAGCTCACCACCCGGGAGGAGCGCGTGGCGCACCTGAAGAAGGCGGGCTACAACGCCTTCAAGCTCCGCGCCGAGGACGTCCTCATCGACCTGCTCACGGACTCGGGGACCTCCGCCATGAGCGCAGACCAGTGGGCGGCGGTCATGCGCGGCGACGAGGCGTACGCCGGCAGCAAGTCCTGGTACCGCTTCGAGAGCGCGGTGAAGGGCATCTTCGGCTTCCGCCACGTGATCCCCACCCACCAGGGCCGGGCGGCGGAGCGGATCCTGTTCACCACCGTGTGCCGGCCGGGCCACGTGGTGCCCAGCAACACGCACTTCGACACCACCCGCGCGAACATCGAGGCGGCAGGAGCGGAGGCGGTGGATCTCCCCATCCCCGAGGGGCTCGTCCCGGCGCAGATGCACCCCTTCAAGGGAAACCTGGACGTCGGTCGCCTGGAGGCCCTCATCGAAGAGGTGGGCGCCGAGCGCATTCCCATCTGCATGCTCACGGTGACCAACAACACCGGCGGTGGGCAGCCCGTCTCCATGGCGAACATCCGGGCCGTGGGCGAGGTGTGCCGCAAGCACGGCATCCCCTTCTACCTGGACGCGTGCCGGTTCGCCGAAAACGCCTTCTTCATCAAGGAGCGCGAGGAGGGCTACGCGGACCGTCCCGTGCGCGAGATCGCCCGGGAGATGTTCTCCCTGGCCGACGGGTGCACCATGTCCGCCAAGAAGGACGGGCTGGCGAACATCGGCGGATTCCTCGCGACGAACGACGACGCCCTCGCCCGTCAGGAGGAGAATCTCCTCATCCTCACGGAGGGCTTCCCGACGTACGGCGGCCTGGCGGGACGGGATCTGGAGGCCATCGCGGTGGGCCTGGAGGAGGTCCTCCACGAAGACTACCTCACGTACCGCATCGCTTCGGTGCGGTGGCTGGGACGTCACCTCACCGAGGGGGGCGTGCCCATCGTGCAGCCGCCCGGAGGGCACGCGGTCTACCTGGACGCGGCCGCGTTCCTGCCCCACGTGCCGCCGCTTCAGCTGCCGGGGCAGGCTCTCGTCGCCGAGCTGTACGTGGAGGGTGGTGTGCGCGGCGTGGAGATCGGCACCGTGATGTTCGGTCACCGCGACCCCGAGACCGGGGAGGAAGTGCCGTCGCGCATGGAGCTGGTGAGACTCGCCATCCCGCGGCGTGTCTACACGGAGAGCCAGATCGACTACCTGGTGGACGTCGTGCTCGACGTCTGGGATCGCCGGGAAGGCATCGGCGGATTCCGCTTCGTGGAGCAGGCGCCGGTGCTGCGCCACTTCACCGCGCGCTTCGAGCCTCTCTACGAGATGAAGACATGAGCGCCAACGACACCCCGACCCGCATCCTCCGGGACCAGCACCGGAACATCCTGAAGGTGGCCGACGTCCTCGAGGAGATCCTGGCCAACGAGCACCAGCCCGGTGTGTTCGACTTCGACGCCATCGCAGACTGTGCGTCCTTCATCCGGCTCTATGCCGACGCGCTCCACCACGGCAAGGAAGAGGCCCTCCTCTTTCCGGAGCTGGTGGAGCGCGGCATGCCCAGGGACACGGGCCCCATCGCCGTCATGCTCCACGAGCATCAGCGGGGGCGTGCCTACGCGAAGACGATGGTCGACGCGCTTCCCGGAGCCCGGGAGGGCAACGTGGATGCGACTCGGGCCCTGGTGAGCGCCGCACGAGGGTACATCGACCTCATCAGGGCGCACATCATGAAGGAGGACAACATCCTCTTCAACATGGCGGACCAGCTCATCGACGAGCCGGCGTGCCGCGCCCTGTGCGCCGCCTACGACGGTGTGTGCGCACGCCACTTCGAGGGTCACACCGTGGCGGAGCTGGAGGCGATCCTCACGAGGCTGCTGGAGAGGTACCCGGCGGCCTGATGATCCGGAAGCTCACTCCACGCGAAGGGCCTGCATGGGATCCACGCGCGTGGCGCGCCGTGCCGGCAGCCAGGCGGCGACGCCGGCCACCCCCAACAGCAGAGCCGCGGCCGCTACGAACGTGATGGGGTCCGTGGGCGCCACATCGTAGAGGAGGCTCCCCAGGACCCGCGCCGCGGCCCAGGCCCCGGCGGCTCCCACCGCCACCCCCACAGCGGCCAGCACGAGCCCTCCCCGAACCACCAGGCCCACCACCTGGCGGGCCTCGGCCCCCAGCGCGACGCGCAGGCCGAGCTCCGGCGTGCGTCTCGCCACCCCGTACGCGACCACCCCCCAGACGCCCGTGCACGCCAGCAGGAGGGCCAGCGCGGCGAAGGTGGCCAGAAGGCCTCCCAGCACACGCGTGTCGGCGGTGGCCCTGGCCTCGACATCGGCGACGGTCGAGACGCCGTAGATGGGTACATCCGGATCCAGGGCCGCCATGGCAGCCCTGGCACCGGGGATCACGGACAGGGGCTCTCCGCGCGTGCGCGCGATGATGGTCGCATAGCCCGCCTCCTGGCGCTCGCTGATGTACGCCTCGGGCATGATGCCGTTCTCCGGCCGATCGTAGAGGACGTCCCCCACGACACCGATGACCTCGGCGGAGCCTCCGTCCTGGCCCGTGACCTCCACCCCGCTCCCGGCTTCGGGGGTGAGGTCGATGCCCATGGCCACCGGTCGGCCCAACACGTGTCCGTCGGGGAAGAGCTCCCGGGCGGCGGCCTCGCTGAGGACCACCACCGGGCGCGAGCCCTGCTGGTCTTCGGACGTGAACGTGCGGCCCTGGATCACGGGAACGCCCAAGGTCTCGAAGATGCCGTCGCTCACGTAGTTGACGCCGATACGTGGCCGTGTGCCTTCGCTCCACGTCCGGTCACCCGCCCGACGCACCCCAGTGATCATGCAGTGCCCGGCCACCGGTGCCACGCAGGTGATCGCCGCCGACTCCACGCCCGGCAGCGCGTTCAGACGCTCGACGAATCGCTCGTTGAACTCCGCTCGCCGGTCGTACCAACGACTCCCTCGCGGGATGTCGTACGAGAAGGTCACGAGGTTGCCCGGACGGAATCCGCGATCCACCGACTGCAGCTCCTGGAGCGAGCGCAGCAGGAGGCCGGCCCCCACCAGAAGAACCAGGGCGACGGCGATCTCACCCGACACCAGCCCTGCACGAAGACCCGGACGGTGCCCGCGGGCTTGCCCCCCGGGGCTTCCCGCGCGCAAGTCCCGGGCGGGGTTGGCTTGGCTCACGGCAAGCGCGGGAAGCGCGCCGAAGAGAAGCCCGGCGACGATCGCCACCAGCGCCGCGAACACCACCACCTTTCCATCCACCGTCAGGGCGGCGAGGTCCACCCCACGCACGTTCCAGGTGCCGTCGAGGAAGCGCGTGGGCCAGGCCGCCGCGAGGGCTCGCGCGCCGAAGCGCGCCACCAGCAGGGCCGCCGCTCCACCACCCACGGCCAGCAGAAGTGCCTCCAGGAGAAAGCCCCGGGCCACCCGCCACCGCCCGGCGCCCATGGCGACCCGGACCGCCGCCTCCCGCCGCCGCCCGCTGGCGCGGGCCAGGAGCAACCCGGCGAGGTTGGCGCACGCGACCAGGAGCAGCAGGCCCGCGGCCACGCTCAGGATCACCACGGACCGCTTTGCCTGGTCGTTGACGCGCTCCGACACGAGCGCTTCCGCGGAGCCGCTCCGCACCGCCGTGGGATCCGACGTGGGGTACGTCTCCTCCACGATCTTCCCCACCTGACGCATGCGCTCGTCCAGGCCCGCCAGCGATGCCCCGGGAGCGAGCCGGCCCACCGCGACCAGCCAGTGTGCTTGGGCGCCCCGAACGAGGATGGGGCTCACGAGGATGGCCGCGGTGTGCACCGGCACGAAGAGCTCGGCCTGCCCGCTGAGACCCTTGAATCCGGTGGGTGCCACACCGATGACGGTCACGGCCTGTCCGCTCAGCGTGACGTCCCGGCCCACCACACCCGGATCGGCGCCGAATCGGTCCCGCCACAGCCCGTGTCCGAGGATGACCGCCGCGGGCGCTCCGTCGACGTCGTCCTCCGCCCGGAAGTCACGGCCGAGCGCCGGCTCGACACCGAGGACCCTCATGTAGTCCGGCGTAACCGCCTCCATGGAAAGGTACGCCGCGTCACCCGCACCGGTGAGCGTCACAGAGCGCACGGCGTAAGCCGCCGATGCCTCCAGGGGAAGGTCCTTCATGGCCGCCATGACCTGGTACTTCGGGTACGACCACGGGATGGCGCGGGGAGGCCCTGGACGGGTGGTCGACGACTCCGTGAGGTCGAGGAGCGCCAGACGCTCCGGATGCGGATAGGGAGGTGGGGTGAGCAGTGTGGCCTTCACGGCCGAGAAGACGGCCGAGTTCGCACCGATCCCCAGCGCGAGCACCACGATGGCCGCCACCGTGAAGCCCGGCGTCTTCCTCAACGCGCGGACCGCGACGCGCGTATCCGTCCACCATCCCCCTGTCGACATGGGCCCTCCTCTCCTCCCTCGCTTCCGTGCAACGTCGGGGCCTGAAATCGGTCCTCTTCCCGCGGGCTCCGGTCCCAGACGGCGCGCCATCAATCCACTCCGCGCCACGTCCGCCGAGGCCCGCAGGGCATAGCCCATAGCCCGCCACGACCCGAGACGCCTGCGCTTCCGCCAGGTCGCCCCGAACGCCGCCTCCATCTCTCCGGCGTATCGGTCCCTCACCCAGGCCGGATGCAGGAGCAGCGCGGCCCGGAAGAGCCAAACCGCCAGCATCCCGGTGATTCCGCTCACGACATCCCCGGCGCCAGCTTCTCGGACTCCGCCAGTCGCACCAGGCGGGACAGGCGTGCGGTCTCCGCGCGAGCCACCGCGCGTCCGAGCCGGGTGACCCGGTAGTAGCGTCGGCGGGCGTCTGCACCCGGCTCCGGCGGCTCGGACAGCTCCTCGATGAGTCCCCGGCCCACCATGCGGGCGAGCGTCGTGTAGAGCGTTCCCGGAAGGAGCGCGTCCCTGCCCCCGGTCTTGGCCTCCAGCGCCTGCATCATCCCGTAGCCGTGCAGGGCTTGGTCGCCCAGCGCCAGAAGGACGTGGTACTCCGGCGTCGTGAGCGGGAGGAAGGTCTCGGGATCTGTGCGGCTCATGGCGTGCGCCCCGTGAATGAACGGCCGACCGTCAGCGGGGTGTGCGGCGCGCCGGCTTCGACCCACCCCACTATCATGACATACAATATATTTGACGTCATGAGTGTTGGGAGCGTTGCACCCGGCGGCGAGTAGCGGCCCGCAGGCGCCGGCGCATAGGTTCCACCCGTCTCTCGGAGGAGCCCACGATGTCGAGGTCGTCCGTGCGCACATTCCTCGTCGTGCTCGTCGCTGTGGTCGCCTGCCGCCCCCCCGACGCGGGGCGGGACCATCGTCTTGCCGGTGCTTATCTGGCTATCGTCGCCGCGGAGGACGCCCGGCCCACCGGTGGGCACGACCTCGACGTGCTGCTCGACGGAGAACGTGACCCGAACGCCTCGATCCGGGCCGCCGCCGTCCGGGCCCTGGGACGGCTCGAGAACCCTTCGATGATCGAGCCCATCGAGCCGCTCCTGGTGGACGCGAGCGCGACGGTGCGAGCCGAGGCGGCCAACGCCCTGGCCCAGGCCGTATCGAGGGGAGCGGGCGACTCGGCGGCTCAGCCGCTCCTGGAGCGGGTCGACGCCGAGACGGATCCCTACGTCCGCGGCGTCCTCGCGCGCTCGCTTGGGCGGCTCACCCTCGAGGGAGTCACGAGGGATTCCGTGGCGCGCGCCCTGGTGGCTCTGAGCCTCGAGGGCGGGACGGAAGACGCGCCCAGCGACCAGCTCGTGGGCGCCGCTCTGGGAATGGAGTCGTTCGCCCGTCACGCGCGCGGGAGGGAGGTGGACGCGGCCCTGGTGACGCGCCTCCGCGCTCTGGAGACGTACCGTGGAAGGGCCACGGACGACCTACCCGCCGGGCGCGTGCGCGAGCTCGCGGTACTGGCACTGGGATCGGTGGGTGAGCTGGGTCCCGACGAGATCGCGTCGGCGCTGGCCGACCCGGCGGTTGCAGTACGCCGGGCCGCCGCGGCGACACTCCCCGGCGTAGCGGCGCAGTACCGGGAGACCCTCCTGGAAGGGGCGCTCGGTGACCCTTCTGATCAGGTTCGCGTGGAGGCTGTGCGTGCGATCGCCCGCGGGCACCTGGACGGAGGCGCCTGCACCCGCCTCCAGACCATCGCGGCGGAAGATGCCGACACGGGTGTCCGCCTCGCGGCCCTGGACGCCCTGGCGCGCCCGTGCCCGGACCTGGCGGAGCAGGTGCGTCAGCTCGCATCCGTCGCCGAGTCGCTCAGGCCCGGAGACCGACTCGGCTGGCACCAGGCGGCGCACGCCCTCGTGGCGCTGGCCCACGTGAACGGGGAACGGGCCCGGCAGCTCCTCCCCGCGTTCGCCGCGCACGCCGATCCCTTCGTGCGCATGTACGCCGCCCGAGCGGCGGGTGCTGCCCGAGACGGGGGGACGCTCCATGCGCTCACCGACGACTCGGTCCCGAACGTCCGTACCGACGCCGTCCAGCAGTTGGCGACGGTCGAGGGCCGTGACGCGGATACCTTGCTCATCCGCGAGCTGGCGGTCGCCGACGATCCGCAGCTCGTGTTGACGACGTCCAACCTCCTCGCCGAAACGTCCCTCAATGGCGAGGCGACACGTACCGCGCTGGGTACCATCGACCGCCTGTCGCGGGCCGGCCAGGAGACCCTGCGGGACGCCCGCCTGGCGCTCTTCGATCTGGTGGAGAAGACCGGCGACGAGCGCCTGACGCCCCGTGTCGAGCCGTATCTGGCGGACTACGATCCAGCGGTGGCCGAGCGAGCCGCCGCGGTGTTGGCGTCGTGGACGGGGAGATCCTATGCGCCGGCGCCCCGGCCAATGGCCCGACTCGCCCCGCCTACGGCCGAGGAGCTCCGTGCGATGGGCCGCGCACGGGTGGTGCTCCACATGGCCCGAGGCGGCGCCATCGAGATCCGCCTCCTCCCCATGGTGGCGCCCACCAACGCGTTGCGCCTATACCGCCAGGCGAAAAGTGGCACCCTGGACGGACTCACGTTCCATCGGGTCGTGCCTGACTTCGTCATCCAGGGCGGGAGCCCCGACGCCAACGAGTACTCCGGACACGGCGCGTTCACTCGGGACGAGCTCGGACTTCCGGTCCACTGGCGAGGCACCGTCGGCCTTTCCACACGGGGGCGAGACACGGGTGACGGCCAGGTCTACGTGAACCTGGTGGACAACGTCCGCCTCGATCACGACTACACCGTGCTGGGTGTCGTCACGTCCGGGATGGACGTGGTGGATGCGGTTCTGGAGGGCGACGTCATCGAGCGGGCGGAGGTGCGTCCGGAAGGCTGATTTCCGGGGGAGGGTGACGCCCGCGCACCAACGCCGCATATTCCCGGCTCCGACCCATGCGCGCTCGAGACGACACCCGTAGCGCGCGGTTCCACAGCTTGGGAGAGAGCACGTGAAGCTGCACACGAAGATCGCCCTTGGCCTGGTGTTCGGCGCCCTCGTCGGCAGTCTGACCAACGCCTTCTTCGGGGACGCCTCGTGGGTCCGGTGGGTGACCGACAACGTCGCCTACCCCGTGGGGCAGATCTTCCTCCGGATGCTCTTCATGACGGTGGTGCCCATCGTCTTCACCTCCATCACCCTGGGCGTCGCGGGCATCGGCGACATGAAGACCCTGGGTCGCCTCGGCGGACGCACCTTCGGCTACTTCCTGCTCTCCACGCTCATCGCCGCCACCATCGGCCTCACGCTGGTGAACACGATCCATCCCGGAGGCGGCCTGTCACCGGAGATCCGGGACGAGCTCATGGCCCGCTTCTCCACCCAGGGATCGACACCGAGCGGCCCCCCCGACTTCGGCGTCTCCACGTTCGTGAACATCGTGCCCCGCAATCCGGTCCAGGCCGCGGCGGACATGGACATGCTGGCGCTGATCTTCTTCTCGCTGATCTTCGGCGCGGCGCTGACGCTCATCCCGAAGGAGACGGCGGCGCCGGTCATCAAGGTCCTCGAGGGCATCGGCGAAGCCGTCATCAAGATCATCGACATGGCGATGAAGCTGGCCCCCTACGGCGTCTTCGCCCTCATCTTCGGTATCACGTCTCAGTTCGGATGGAGCATTCTCCAGCAACTCTCCTTGTACATCATCGTGGTGGTGGTGGGTCTCACCCTCCACGGCACCATCGGCATATCCGCTCTGGTGAAGATCTTCGGGCGCATGAATCCGGTGCGCTTCTGGAGATCCATCGATGCACCCTTCATCACGGCATTCTCCACGTCGTCCAGCATGGCGACCTTGCCCACGTCCATCGCCACCGCGGAGAGCGAGCTGGACGTGCAGCCCAAGATCGCCGGCTTCGTGCTGCCGCTGGGCGCAACCATGAACATGAACGGCACGTCACTCTACGAGGGCGTAACCGTGCTCTTCCTGGCGCAGGTGTTCGGGGTGCACCTGCACCTCGGCCAACAGATCGTCGTGGTGATCCTGGCGGTGCTCACGGCCGTCGGAGCCGCAGGAGTCCCGGGGGGCTCGCTTCCGCTGATGATGCTCGTGATGGCCACGGTAGGTGTGCCCCCCGAAGGGATCGCCATCATCCTGGGTGCCGACCGTATCCTGGACATGTGCCGCACCACGTTGAACGTCTGCGGCGACATCTCGGCGTCGGTCTACATCGATCGCGTGGACCGGGAATGGGAAGGGCTGCCGAAGGCGCAGCCTGGACGGCACAAGGCGGCCACCGCCGTGGTCGATTAGCCAGAGACGACGGGAACGAAGCAGCATGAAGATCGGGCTCGTAGGCTTCGCCGGCTCTGGAAAGACCACCGTCTTCAACACGATGACCGGGCTGGACGTGCCCGTGGGGTACGGCGGGGAGGTCCGCCTGGGAACCGTGCGCGTCCCGGACCAGCGCATCGACACCCTATCGGCCATATTCAAGCCGAAGAAGACGATCTACGCGGAGATGAGCTTCTGCGACGTCCCCGGCGAGCATGGATCGGAGAAGAAGGGGCTGTCGTCCAAGGGGCTCCAGCAGATCCGCGACCAGGAAGCGCTCTGTCTCGTCCTCCGGGGCTTCGACAACCCGGCCCTGGAAGGCGCGCCGGACCCCGAGGGTGATCTGGAGGCCTTCCACGCCGAGTGCGTCCTCGCGGATCTCGCGATCGTCGAGCGCCGCCTGGAGCGCGCACAGAAGGAGCAAGCGGACGCCCGTGAGATCCACGCGTTCGAGCTCATGCAGCAGACCCTGGAGAACGAGCGTCCGCTGCGCCTCGTCCCCGAGGACCAGCTGGACCGCGGTCTCCTGAAGGGCTACGCGCTCCTCACGGACCGGCCGCTCCTGGTGGCGCTGAACCGGAGCGAGGCCGAGGCGTCCGAGCCACTGGGTACGGCCCTGGAGTCACGCATCGCCGAGCTGGGGGCGGCGGGCATGTCCCTGTCCGCCAGCGTGGAAGCGGACATCGCGGCGCTGGAGCCCGACGAGCAACCGGCTTTTCTGGAGGACCTCGGGCTCGAGGAACCCGCGCTGGCGCGGTTCATCCGCACGGCCTACGGGCTACTGGATCTCATCTCCTTCTTCACCGTGGGTGAGGACGAGGTGCGCGCCTGGCCGGTGAAGCGGGGGAGCAACGCCCGGAAGGCGGCCGGGCGGATCCACTCGGACCTCGAGCGTGGCTTCATCCGGGCCGAGGTGATTCCCTACGACGTCTTCATGGAGTTCGGATCCGAGGCCGCGGTGCGGGACCACGGCAAGCTCCAGGTGGAAGGCAAGGACTACGTCGTCGCCGACGGGGACATCCTGCACATCCGCTTCAACGTGTAGCGAAGGGCTCCCGCAGATCGGACGAGGTCACGCCGGCTGCATGGGGTCCGGCGGGTCCGCCGCCGGGGGGTTGTTCGTCGCAGAGCTGACCGGCGCTCCCTCCGGTCTGACGCGCTGGCGTGCGTCGCCGGCGCGCATCGGCTCGGCTCCCTCCGACCCACCACGTGCCAATGCGTCCGCTGCGTCCACACCGCCCGCGTGAAGCCGTCGCAGGACTCCGCGTAGCACGTGGCTCTCCTCCGCCTCCACCATCGTCCGCCCGATCTGGCTCACCGGCAGGAAGAGCAGGCACGAGCCGGCAAGGAGGAATTGCCATACGTGATACGACAACCCGATCGCCAGCTCGCCGAAGCCGACGAGGGCCATCAGGGTCAGTCCCACGAACCACGCCGTCCGGCCGAGCCTCCCCTGGGGGCTGCAGCGCTCCAACTCGTCCAGCCGATCGTGGACGACCAGGAGCGCGGACGCAGTGTCCGGAGCCTCGAGTAGCATCGACGCCATGGCGTCCTTCCTCCTCTTCTCGGCACGCACGAGGCGCGGCATCCCCACCGCAAAGCCGGCGATTGTCCCCACCAGGAAGCCCCCTCCGAAGAGCGACTCCAACCCCACGCCGGCCACCATACCGAGGCCCAGAAGCAGAAACGAGCCAAGGAGGTCCCGCCCGTTCCGCTTGAAGAGATCCCACATCCCGCCGGCGACGGCGAAGACCGACAAGAGCACGATGAGGAAGGTCCGATCCATGGTGGTCATTGTATCTGATGCCGTGGCCCGCCGCACGGAGTCCTCCGCATCGAGGAAGGCGAGGCATGGCCTCCCCCTGCCCCCTGGTCGAGGTGCCCGACGAGCCCGTGTACGTGCCCCTTTCGATATCGAGCCCGCCGGGCGCACATTGCAGCGAGCACGGGGCCACTCGGTTCGACCGGGGAGACCTCGCCGGCCGCAAGGACCGTCAGATCAGGGGGAATTCCATGGATCGCCGTGGCTTCGTCACCGCCGGAATGGCCGCAACCCTCGCGGGAATCACGGGCACCGGGCACCTGGCCGGGGTCCTCGACCGGGCGTCCTTCTGGCGCGTCGGCAAGACCCTTCCCGACGGCACCGTGCGGCTCTCCTCCAACGAGAACCCCCTCGGCCTGTCGCCTTCGGCGCGCCAGGCCGTGGTGGATGCCATCGTGGACGCGAACCGATATCCCAGCGCGTGGAGGAGACCGCTCGTGGACGCCCTGGCGAAGCGTCTGGGGGTGAAGACCGAGAACCTCGTCATGGGGGCCGGCTCCACCGAAGTCCTCCAGATGGCGGTGCAGGCGTATCAGAAGCCGGGCATCCCCATGGTCATCGCCGAGCCCACCTTCGAGGACGTGCCCCGATACCAGAGGCCATTCTCCTATGAGCTGAAGGCGATTCCTCTCGTGGAAAGCGGGTACGGCCACGACCTGGAGCGGATGCGCGCGGCCGCGGGAAGCGGGCCGTCGGTGGTGTACATCTGCAACCCCAACAACCCCACCGGCACCATCACGTCGTCCAGCGACGTGGATTCCTGGATCGCCGACGCACCGGAGGAGACGCTCTTCCTCGTGGACGAGGCCTACTTCGAATACGCGGGCGATCCGTCCTACTGGACCGCCCTCAAGTGGATCGAGAGCAAGCCCAACGTCGTCGTCGTGCGCACGTTCTCGAAGATCTTCGCCATGGCGGGCATGCGCCTCGGTTACGGCATCGCTCACCCCGACACCGCGAAGCGCCTCACGGCCTTCATCTCGGCGAACAACACCAACGTGCTGGCGTGCGCGGCGGGCACCGCGTCCATGGCCGACGACGGACTCGTGGATCGGAGCGTCGACGTGAACGCGAACGCCAAGCAGATCGCCACATCGACGCTCGACGACCTGGGGCTCGAGTACATCCCGACCCATACCAACTTCATCATGCACCGCATCAACGGTGACCTGCAGGCCTACATCCGTGCCATGCGCGACAAGGGCATCCAGGTGGGGCGCCCCTTCCCGCCCATGACGGAGTGGAATCGCGTCTCCTTCGGCCTTCCCGAGGAGATGGGTCGATGGGCCGACGCTCTGAGGGAGATGCGGGCGGTGGGGACGATCTAGCGCAACCGGGCGGGGCCGCTCTCCTCACTCCCCCTCCCCCGGTGGCGCACCTCCACGCCACCCGGCCATATTCGGCGCGTCCGTTCCACTCCGGAATTATCCGAGGAGGCGCGCCGTGCGCTCGCCCGTCCGCTTCGTCCTTTCCGTTCTGCTCAGCGCCCTCACTGCCACCGTGGCGGCGGTCCCGCACCCGCTCTCGGCGCAGGCTGTCCCGACGCCCGAGTCCGTGCTGGGATTCGCTCCCGGCGCCGACTTCCACCTGGCCACGTACGAGCAGTCGGTCGCGTACTTCCAGGCGTTGGCGGCCGCGTCGGATCGGGTGCAGCTCGTGAAGACCGGACGCACCTCGGAGGGGCGGGACTGGTACATCGCCCTCATCTCGTCTCCGGAGAACCTGAAGAACGTCGAGCACTACCGCGAGATCCACGAGCGTCTGGCGGATCCGCAGAGCCTTACCGACGAGCAGGCCCACGCCCTGGCGCGCGACAGCAAGGTCATCGTGGACATCAACGGGGGCTTGCACGCCACCGAGGTCGCCGGCTCCGAGATGACCATCAAGCTGGCCTACGACCTGGCAGCGAACCCGGGCAAGGACAGCCGCATCGACAACATCCTCGACAACGTCATCGTGGTGATCTGGCCCTCACTGAACCCCGACGGCGAGACCATGGTGGCCGACTGGTACATGAGCAATCTGGGCACGCCGTATGAGGTCTCTCCCCTACCCCGGCTCTGGCAGAAGTACGTGGGCCACGACAACAACCGCGACGCCTACATGCTCAACATGATCGAGTCGCGGCAGGTCGAGCGGACATGGCGCCACTGGGAGCCCGACATCATCCACGTGCACCATCAGACCGCGCCCTTCCCTACGCGCATCTGGCTGCCCCCATTCGCCGAGCCCATTGCCGCGGACGTGCCGCCGCTCATGTCCCGGGAGGTGAACACCCTCGGCATGGCCATGGCGCAGCTCCTCGATTCCGAGGGGCTCCCCGGGGCGACGCACATGGGCACGGGCTTCGACGCGTGGTATCCGGGCTACATCGACTACATGCCGATGCTCCAGAACCAGGTCTCGTTCTGGACGGAAACGGCGCTGTATCGCTACGCGACACCGCACTTCTATACCGTCTCCGACTTCCCGCAGGACTACCGTGATCTGCGGCCGCAGTCGCTCTACTCGAGCCCGTGGCCCGGCGGATGGTGGCGTATCGCCGATGCGGTGCGGTACATGGAGGTGGCTTCCATCGCCGTCCTGGACTACGCAGCCAAGTATCGCGAGGACGTGCTCTACAACCGGTATCAGTCCGGCCGCGACGTCGTCGCCCGCTACACGTCGGGTGCGCCGTACGCGTGGTTCATCCCGCAGGACCAACGTGACCCGGTAGCGCCCGTGGAGCTTCTCCGCCGTCTGGCGTACAACGGCGTCCACGTGACGCAGCTCGACAAGCAGGTGACCCAGGAAGGCCTGACCTATCCGGTGGGCACCTGGGTGGTCCCCATGAACCAGCCCTTTGGTGAGCTGGCCCGAGAGGTTCTGGAGGTGCAGCACTATCCGGATCTAAGGCAGTATGCCGAGGGCCCCCCGGAGCAGCCGTACGACGCTTCGGGCTGGACGCTCCCGTATCAGATGGGGGTGCGTGTCATCGAGGCTACCCAACCCCTGTCCCAGGACGTTCGGGCGGCAATGAAGCCGGTCGAGGGCAAGGCCGTGGCGTGGGACGCGGACGTCGCGGACGCGTCGCCCTTCGACGAGGCGCCGGGCGTGGGCTTCGACGACAATCCCGAGGCCGCGGGCATCCGACCGCCGGCGGGGAGGATCACGGGGTCCGGAGACGCCCTTTGGCTGGACCCCGCCCAGAACAACTCGTTCAAGGCCATGAACGAGGCGTGGGACGCCGGCGCCCACGTTCGCTACACCTCCGATCGGGGCGGGCGCTACGTGGTCACCGGCCTGTCCGGCGCCACCGCCGATCGCCTGGCGCGGGACCTGGCCCTCCAAGCGAGTCGCGGACACGCCACCGGCACGGACGTGCCGAGACCCCGCGTAGGTCTGTACCGCCCCTGGACCGCCAGCATGGACGAAGGCTGGTCTCGCTGGCTGTTGGAGCGCTACGGGTTCCGTTTCGAGAGCCTCTACAACGCCGACGTGCAGGCGGGCGACCTGAGCGATCGCTACGACGTGATCGTGATCCCGGCGGCGCGATCCAGATCCCTCATGAACGGCTACGCCGAGGGCACGGTGCCGCCGCGGTACGCCGGAGGTCTGGGAGAGCCCGGCATCCGCGCGCTCGAGGCGTTCGTACGCGCCGGAGGCACGCTGGTGTGCATGAACGAGTCCAGTGAGCTGTGCATCGCGCAGCTGCACCTGCCCGTGAAGAACGCGGTCGCGGGCGTGCGGCGTCAGGACTTCTTCGCCAGCGGCTCGATCCTGCAGGTGCGCACCGATTCGGGCCACCCGCTCATGGCCGGCATGCCGGAGATGGCCAACGTGTTCTTCGACTCCAGCCCGGTGTTCGCGCCCGAGGACGGGTTCGAGGGAACCGTGGTGTCGGCGTATCCGGCGGACGGCTCGCCCCTCATGTCCGGGTATCTGCTGGGTGAAGAGCACCTGCAGGGATGGGGCGCGGAGGTCGTCGCCGACCTCGGCGCCGGGCACGTCGTCCTCATCGGCTTCCGACCTCAGTGGCGCGGACAGCCGTTCGGCACGTTCCGGGTGCTGTTCAACGCCCTGCTCTTCCACGGCCGCGTAGCCCAGGCGAAGGGAACGGCCGGATTCTGGACGGCGCCGAAGAAGGCAGAAGCAGACACGACCCCCGCGCCCCGCGGGCGGAACGGAAGATGATCGAGCCTCCCCTCTTCTCGAAGCTCGACGCGGACCGGATCCTCCGCCGTGCCGCCGAGATCGAGGGGTCCGAGGACGCGCGCGCGCTCACCCTCGACGAGCTGCGTTCCATCGCCGGCGAGGCCGGCTTCGGACGCCAGGCCGTGGAACGCGCCATCGCGGAGGCCCAGGAGTCGCAGCTCTCGGGAGGACGTTCCCAGCCGGTTCAGAAGTGGGGGGTTCTCATCGCCCATCTGTCGACCATGAGGGAGATTCCGGTGGAGATCAGCTCGGACGAGCTCATGAGGGTGGTCCGGCTCTTCCAGCCCTACCGTGAGGGTCCCGCGCACGTGAAGCTCGAAGAGCACCAGATCACGTGGCGCGACCGCAAGGGACTCCGATTCGCCGTGACGTCCGCCGGTGGCATGACGGAGATCCGGGTCTACGTCTCGAAGTTCCTCCTCCGAAGAGGTCGGTGGATGGGCTGGGTCAAGTCCGCCGCCGACCGTCTCGAGTCGCTCACGGTGCTGGTGTCCCGTCGCGACGTGCCGGCCGTCGGTCCAGGCCGAAGGAGCTGACGGCCCCGCTCCCCCCGAGGCTCAGGCCGGATGAGACATCCGGCTCCAGAGCTCGTTCAGGTGCGCCGACACCTGCTTCATGGCGTCCACCACCATGGCGTCCAGGGTGCGGGCGATGTCCTCCCCGACGAGCTTCCGCAGGAACTGCGCGGGATAGACGAGATCCCAGTCCAGGAACGGCTCCGGGCCCTTCTCGAGATGCTCCAGCATGCGGATGACCAGGTACGAGTCATCCAGGAGTCCAGCCAGCCCCTGAGTCATTTCCGGAATGAGATCCATGGGCTGGAGGAAGTACCGCTCGGCGTGGTCCAGCAGAGGCGTCACCACTGAAGTGAGCCCCCTCTCCTCGGCCTCCTGTCTCGCCCGTGCCAGGAAGATCGGGATGGAGTCGATGATCTCCACCGCCACCTCGGCGGCCTCGTGCACCTCCGCGTCCTCGGCCTCCGGGAGCCGACGCTTGATGAAGCGCTCGAGGGCGTCCATGCCACCGCGCGCCTTGGCGCTGGAGATGACCGCCTGGATGTCCGAAAGGTTCGTCATTCCAAAGGGCGCTCCTGTGAGCCGTTCCTGCTCGTATTCGGTGGACATCGTACGCCCCCTGTGGCGCTTCGGTGAGGGACCCTCGCCATCGACGTTCACGGGCGGCTGGGAGGAACCGCGTCCCGGACCAGGAAAGCTACGCGCACAGGCGGCAGCCCGCATCGGGGGCACCGCAGCCTCGACTCGCACGCGAATCGTCCCTGGGAGGGGTATACTAACCTCTCCCTGCCTCCACGTCGCCCCTGGCGGAGATTTCCGCTCCGTCGACCTCGGAAGCCCTTCCACCCGGAGCGCCTCCCCCGCCTTGAAGTATCGGAGCGACGTTTAGACCTTGGGTTTCCTTCCGCGTCCCCTCACCACCCAACCTATTGCAGATGACACGAGCCACCGCCCAAGTCGCGGGCGCCCTGGCCGCTATCGCGTGCCTCTCAGCACACCATCCCGCCGCCGCCCAGCAAGCCAACCAGAAGTCCTGGCGCACCCAGCTCGAGTTCGGCATGACCGGAGCCTCCGGAAACAGCTCGTTCTCCATCCTGCGCGGCGGCATCAGCGTCAAGCGTCTCCAGACCAACACCTTCGAGTTGGAGGCCGCGGCACTCGTACGCCACGGCCGGAACGACTCGAAGACCATCGCCGACGACGGCTCGCTCACCCTGAAGTTCGACTACAAGCCGGACCAGACCTTCGCTCCGTTCGTCTACGGACTGACATCGTACGACCGCATCCGCAAGCTGAAGCAGAAGGTCAACGGCGGCGCGGGCGCCAACTACACCTTTCTCAGGACGGAAGAGAGCAAGACCAAGGCTTCGGTCAGCCTCGCGGCGCTCTGGGACTTCGAGCGGTACACCGACGCTCAGCCCTCGAAGGGTCTCGTGCGTTGGAGCGGGCGCTTCAAGTTCGAGCATAGCTTCGGCGACGGGGCCGCCTTCGATCACACGTTCTTCTACCAGCCCCAGGTGGACCTGATGGGAGACTATCTCATCGACGCCACGACGGCGGTGACCAGCAAGCTGCTGAGCAACGTGTCACTGGTGGTGAACCACGAGTACCTGCACGACTCGGTGCCACCGGAGGGAGTGAAGCCGGACGACCAGAAGTTCTCGGTCGTCCTGCGTGTCTCGCTCTGACGCGAGGGACGGGGCGGATCGCGGGGTTGGACAGCAGCGGTGCCACGCCGCCGGCGACTGCCGCACGACCTCCCGACTCAGATCTTGTCGAGGATCCAGCTCAGGATGAGCTTCAGCACGCGCTTGAGGATGGTGATCATACTTGTGTCTACGGTTCGAGGGGCGGCAAGGTTTCCGGACCGCGGAGCCTGAGACTGTTCCCCACCACCGTCACCGAGCTGAACGCCATGGCCAGGGCTGCCAGGATGGGGTGGAGCTGGCGGAGCATCATGGGCAACGACGATAGCGGGTAGAGGACGCCCGCCGCCACCGGGATCAGCACGACGTTGTAGAAGAACGCCCAGAACAGATTCTGGCGGATGGTGCGCATGGTCGCGCCGCTCAGGGCCAGCGCCTGGGGCACCGAGCGCAGATCACCTCGCATGAGAGTGACGTCCGCGGCCTCCATGGCCACGTCGGTGCCGGTGCCGATGGCGATCCCTACGTCGGCCTGGACGAGGGCCGGCGCATCGTTGATGCCGTCCCCCACCATGGCCACCAGGTTCCGGCCTTCCTCCTGCAGCTCGCGCACCACGGCGCCCTCTGCTCGGGGAGCACTTCGGCGCGCACCTCGGTGATCCCCACCTCCCGGGCGATGCTCTCGGCCGTGGAGCGGTTGTCTCCGGTGAGCATGACCACCCGGAGCCCCCGCTCCCTGAGCTGGGCCACCGCCTCTCTGGATCCGGCCTTCACCGCATCCGCCACGGCAACGAGGCCGATGGCTTCGCCGTCCACCGCGACCCAGAGAGGCGTGCGAGCCTCGGTCTCCAATCGGTGGGCCTCCTCTTCGAGCCCGTTGAGGCCGACGCTTCGCTCCTCCATCAGGCGCCGGGTTCCCACCAGGACCTGCTTGCCGTCCACGCCCGCGGTCACACCGCGGCCCGGGACCGCGCTGAAGTCCGACGGCTCGAGCAGGCTCAGCCCGCGTCGCTTCGCCTCCGCCACTACGGCCGACGCAAGTGGGTGCTCGCTCCGGCGCTCGGCGGAGGCCGCCAGGCGCAGCATCCTCGTCTCCGCGTCTTCGGACATCTCGAGACCTCCGGCACCCGTCCGGTCATCCGCCTCGCCGCGCTGACCCATGGCGACCCTCGCCGCCGCCACCATCTCGCGTACCGCGGGCTCGCCCCGGGTGACGGTGCCGGTCTTGTCCAGGACCACCACGTCCAGCTCGTGGGAGCGCTCCAGTGCCGCCGAGCTGCGGAAGAGGATCCCCAGGTGGGCTCCCTGCCCCGTGCCGACCATGACGGCCGTCGGCGTCGCCAGGCCCAGGGCACACGGACAAGCGATGACCAGCACCGCAACGAGTCGGATGAGGGCCGGTGTGAAGCCGGCGCCGACCCCGAGCCACCAGATCCCGAAGGTGACCAGGGCGATGCCGATGACTGCCGGTACGAACACCGCCGCGACCCGATCGGCCAGACGCTGGATCGGCGCCTTGCTTCCCTGGGCCTCCTGAACCAGGCGGATGATCTGCGCCAGGGCTGTCTCCGCTCCCACCTTGGTAGCCCGGAAGCGGAGCGCCCCTTCCTTGTTGACCGTGGCGCCCACCACCTCGTCGCCCGGCCCCTTCTCCACCGGCATGCTCTCCCCGGTAAGCATGCTCTCGTCCACCGCGGAGCGTCCCTCGACGACCACGCCATCCACCGGGAGACGCTCACCCGGGCGTACCAGCACGATGTCACCGGGCACCACTTGATCCACCGGGACGTCGATCTCCGAACCGTCCCTCGCGACCCGGGCCGTTCGAGGCCTGAGACCCATCAGCTCCTTGATGGCCGCGCTGGTCCTGCCCTTGGCGCGGACCTCGAGGAGCTTGCCCAGCTTGATGAGCGTGATGATGAGGGCCGACGTCTCGAAGTAGACGTGCTCACCGGCGCCGGTGGTGCCCAGCGTGAGGGCCACCGCCACCACCACCGAGTAGACGTACGCCACCGACGAACCCATGGCGACGAGGACGTCCATGTTGGCGGAGCCGTTCCGCAGGGACTTCCACCCGCCCCGGTAGTAGTCCCACCCGACGTAGAACTGCACCGGCGTCGCGAGGGCGAACATGAGCCAGTTGACCCAGGGCGCATGGGACCAGGCACCGACGACACCGAAGTCACGGGCCATGCTGAGAAGGAAGAGCGGCAGGGCGAAGGCCACGCCGGTCCAGAACTTCCGGGTCTGGTCGAGGATCTCCGCCGCGCGCGCCGCGGCCTCGGCGTCCTCCATCTCGTCCGGGGGCGCCTCCACCACACCGTAGCCCGCGCCCTCGATGGCCGCGGCGAGCTCCTGCCAGGTCACGGCACCGGCCACGATCTCCACCACCGCCTTCTCCGTGGCGAAGTTGACCACCGCCGACACTACGCCGGGCACGCGCATCTGAAGCGTGCGCTCGATGGTGGCGGCGCAGTTCGCGCACGTCATCCCCGTCACGGCGATCTCGACGCGCTGCGTGGCGATGCCGTATCCCGCCCCGGTGACCCGCTCCAGGAGCTTGTCCTCCCGCACCTGTGTCGGGTCGAAGCGGACGGTGGCGCGCTCCGACGCGTAGTTCACCGACGCCTCCGAGACGCCCTCGGTCTTCTTGAGGGTGCGCTCGACGGTGGCGGCGCAGTTCGCGCAGGTCATCCCCGTCACGGGGAGTGTCAGCTCGCGCAGCTCCATCGCTTCCTTCTTCGGCCGTTCGTGTTCCGGCTTTTCGTCTTCATCTCGCACCGACGCCCGACTTGTCGGGATCCGTCCTCGCCAACCCGGACGCGGGTCGCCGCTACGCGCTCGGCGGGTAATTGATCTCTTTCATCGTATCCTCGATGACCACCCAATCGGTGGCGTCGGGATCCCATGAGATCGTGACCTGCTTCGTGGCCTGCTCGGCCTTGACGTCCGACACACCATTCACCTCGCCCACCTCGCGCTCGATGGTCGCCACGCAGTGGCCGCAGCTGATGTTCGGCACCGTCACCGTCTTCGTCGTCATTTTCGTCTTGCTCCTCATTTCGATCGTTCTCGTAGCCGTCACGTCTTGCCCGTCGCCTCGAAGACCTCCAGGAGCTCTCCAAGGACGCGCTCCTTCGCCGCGGCGTCCGTGCCCTCGATGGCGTGCGTCACGCAGGAGTGCAGGTGCCGGTCCAGGACCAACGAGCTGACCTTCTTCAGGGCCCGCTGTACCGCCAGGATCTGGTTCACCACATCGACGCAGTACGCGCCTTCCTCCACCATCCGTCCGATCCCCCGGACGTGCCCTTCGACGCTCTTCAGGCGCCGGACGATGTCTTCCGTGCGGTCGTCGGTCATCTTCGGGTCTCTCCCCGTTATCCCCCCCCAGGGGGGAGGGGGTCACGTCTCTATTATCGTGGGCCTCCTCGAGTAACACAAGGGGTGGATCGGGCCGGCCGGCGTTGCCCCCTCCGCGCCAGGGCTGCGATCTTCGAACGTCTTTTCCACCAAGAGGAAGCGCATGTCCCTGAAGTCGTTCGGCCGCACCATCAAGACCCTGGGCAAGGGCGTCGTCGTCGGCATCCCGGAGGCCGCGGCGGAGCGCGATCCCATGGAGCTCTTCCGCGAGTGGTTCGACGCCGCCCGGGAATCCGGGATCTTCCTGCCCGAGAGCATGTCGCTGGCCACGGCCACGCCGGACGGCGTACCGTCGGTGCGCATGGTGCTCCTCAAGACCGTCGACGAGCGGGGCTTCGTCTTCTACACGAACTATGAGAGCCGGAAGGCAGTGGAGATGGAGGCCAACCCGCCGGTGGCCCTGTGCTTTCACTGGCGCGTCCTGGAACGACAGATCCGCATCGAGGGGCGCGCCGAGCGCGTGAGCCAGGAGGAGAGTGAGCGCTACTTCGCCACCCGGGCCCGCGGGAGCCGAATCGGGGCCTGGGCGTCGAAGCAGAGCGAGGCCCTCCCGAACCGGAGTGAGTTGGAGGAGCGGTTCCGCCACTACCACGACGACTTCTCCGGTGGCGACGTGCCCCTTCCCCCCTTCTGGGGTGGATATCTGGTCCGGCCGACACGCATCGAGTTCTGGCAGGGAAAGGCCGATCGCCTCCACGAGCGCCTCGTCTTCGACCGAGCCGGCGACAGCTGGAAGGCGCAGCGACTTTACCCCTGACGCTGGCGCCGAACCCCGCTCATCCACTGACCCATTGACGTTGCAGGCGGATCCGCGAACGTTACTCTGCAACACAAAGTACTCTACGAACAGGCGACCCCGGCCGGGAGGCCCCGATGCGCGTCAAGATGATCCTGCCCGCACTCACCGAGGCGTGGAGCCCGTTCTTTCGACCCATCAAGTACTCCCTCTTCCCTCCCCTGGGCCTCGCGACGCTCGCCGGATTCCTGGACGACGGCGACGAGGTGGTGCTCCAGGACGAGCACGTCGAAGGCCTCGATCTGGATGACGACCCCGACCTGGTCGTCATCCAGGTCTACATCACCTCCGCCTTCCGGGCCTATCGGATCGCCGACCACTATCGCGCCAGGGGTGTGTACGTCGCCCTCGGCGGCCTCCATGTCACCTCCCTGCCCGACGAGGCGATGCGGCACGCCGACACGATCTTCCTCGGACCGGGAGAGGACACCTGGCCCGCCTTCCTGAGGGACTTCCGGGCGGGTCGTCCGGCCCCCCTCTACCGATCGGTCACCCGCTCGCTGGACCGGCTTCCGCGCGTCCGACGCGATCTCGTCAAGCGACACCTCTACCTCGTCCCCAACTCCCTCGTGGTGTCCCGCGGCTGTCCCCACGCCTGCGACTTCTGCTACAAGGACGCCTTCTTCGAGGGCGGAAAGGGATTCTATACGCAGACCGTGGATGCGGCGCTGTCCGAGATCGAGCGCCTCGCGGGGCGTCACCTCTACTTCCTGGACGACCATCTTTTCGGAAACGTCCCCTTTGCTTCCTCCCTCTTCGACGGCATGCGGGACATGGGGCGTCTGTGGCAGGCGGCGGGAACCGTGGCCTCCGTCCTCCGTCCGGGCCTGATGGAGAAGGCCGTGGAGGCAGGCCTGCGGAGCCTCTTTGTCGGGTTCGAGACGTTGAGTCCGGACAACCTCCGCGAGCAGCGGAAGCCTCACAACCTCGGGCGCGACTACGGGGCGGCCATCCGTCGGCTGCACGACCTCGGGGTCATGGTGAACGGGAGCTTCGTCTTCGGCATGGATGGAGACGACGACTCGGTCTTCGAGCGCACCGTTGCGTGGGCCGTGGACCATGGGATCGAGACCGCGACGTTCCACGTCCTCACCCCGTATCCCGGCACAGCCCTCTACACGCGCATGCGGTCGGCGGGGCGCCTCCTCCACGACGATTGGAGCCTTTACGACACGCGGCATGCGGTGTACCGACCTGCCCGCATGAGCCCTGAGCGACTCGTCGAGGGATACCGGTGGGCCTACCGGGAGTTCTACGCCTGGCGCTCGATCCTGCGCGGGGCGGCAACCAAGGGGTCCCTTACAGGAACCGTGCGCCATGTGGCGTACGCGGCCGGCTGGAAGAAGATGGAGCCGTTCTGGGACTGGATCATCCGGAGCCGGCGGGTGGCCAGATTGAGACCAATGCTGGAGACGGTGCTTGCCGGCTTCGGCAGATACGGCGCGCCCTCAGCTCGCCGGCGCTCTCGGGATCTTCCCGTCGCGCATGGCCGCCGCGTTCCCCTGAGCATACCAGCCGTAGACCTTCTTCTTCCCCCGCCCAGACCGCGACCCGGATAGTCCGGCGGCGCTTCACGCCGAGGGTCTCGAGGATGCGAGCGACCTCGAACAGCGACGCCACTGAGTCCGCGTTGTCCGAAGCGCCGGTGGGCGGCGTCCACGCCTCGTGGTACTCCACATCCCGGCACGGGGCATGAAGGTCCTCCCGTACGGTGACGGGAAGAGCATGATACGGCCCACCCTTGTCGCGCGCCGTCCCAGCCCGCCAATTGCTTCCTCCACACCGGCACGGGAAGGAGCGAACCGTGGCAGGAGAGCCGTACTTCACGAAGGACACCCTCCGGTTCATCAAGGACCTGAAGGCGCACAACGACCGCGGGTGGTTCGCCGCCAACAAGAGCCGGTACGAGGACCACGTGAAGGTCCCGGCGCTGCGGTTCATCGAAGACTTCGCTTCCCTTCTCAAGAAGATCAGCCCGCACTTCAGCGCCGGCCCGCGATCCCTCTTCCGCATCTACCGGGACACGCGCTTCGCGAAGGACAAGAGCCCGTTCAAGACACACGTCGGCATCCAGTTCCGACACGACGTCGGCAGGGACGTGCACGCCCCGGGATACTACTTCCACATCGAGCCCGGGGAGTGCTTCACGGGGATCGGGCTCTGGCACCCGGACTCCCGTTCCCTCGGCGCGATCCGTGAGCTCATCGTCGAGGATCCGGCGGCCTGGAAGAAGGCTTCGCGAAACCGGAAGTTCGCGTCCGCCTTCGAGATGAGCGGCGAGCGGATCTCCCGCGCGCCCCGCGGCTTCGATCCGGAGCATCCCTTGGTGGAAGATCTGAAGTGGAAGGACTTCATCGCCGGGTGCCCGCTTCCGGACTCCCTCGTCACCAGCCCCGACCTGCCGAAGGAGCTGGCGAAGCTCTTCGTCGCGGGCACGCCGTTCATGGAGTTCCTCTGCAAGGCGGTGGGGGTGCCGTTTTGAGCCTCGGCGCCCTGGCGTTCCTGGCCCTTCTTCCCATCGCCATCGGCGGGACGCTGCTCGTGGGATTCCGCGTACCCGCAAAGCACGCCATGCCCGCGGCCTACCTGGCGGCCGTGGGGGTGGGCATGGGCGTGTGGCGCATGAGCCCGTCCCGCGTCGCCGCCGCGTCCATCCAGGGGCTCTTCCTGACCTTCGACCTCCTGTTCATCATCTTCGGCGCCATCCTCCTGCTGCACACGCTGGAGCGCTCGGGGGGCGTCGCGGCCATCCGGAGGAGCTTCCACGGCATCAGCGACGACCGCCGGGTCCAGGTCGTCATCGTGTGCTGGCTGTTCGGGTCCTTCATCGAGGGCTCGGCGGGCTTCGGTACCCCCGCCGCGGTTACGGCGCCTCTGATGGTCGCCCTGGGCTTCCCCGCGGCCGCCGCGGTGATGCTGGGCATGATGGTGCAGAGCACCCCGGTCACTTTCGGCGCGGTGGGCACGCCCATCCTGGTGGGGGTTCAGGGTGGACTCGGCGGCGCGGACTTCCAGGCCCAGCTGGCGGGCGCCGGCCTCACCATGATGGACTTCCTCCGCCTCGTCACGGCCAAGGCCGTGCTCCTGCACGCCGCGGCCGGCGTCCTCATGCCCACGTTCATGGTGATCATGATGACGCGCTTCTTCGGCGCCAACCGCTCGTGGACCGAAGGGCTCCGGATCGTGCCCTTCACCCTCTTCGGCGGCCTGGCCTTCACCGTACCCTACGTCCTCTTCGGCACCTTTCTGGGTCCCGAATTCCCCTCACTGCTCGGCGCGCCCGTCGGTCTCGTCATCGTGGTGGCCGCGGCCCGGCGCGGCTTTCTCATCCCCCGGGACACGTGGGACTTCCCTCCCCGCGCGTCGTGGCAGTCCGACTGGGTGAGCGGCCTCGAGGAGGAGATGGCCGACGTGCCGGAGGGGAGGCGCCTCTCCACGGCTTCGGCGTGGGCGCCCTACATGCTCGTGGGAATCCTCCTGGTCCTCACGCGCCTTCCGTCCCTGCCCCTGGGCGCTTGGCTGAAGGCGCTCTCCCTGGGGTGGAGCGACATCCTGGGGACCGGCATCTCGGCGTCCACGACGCCGCTCTACCTCCCGGGCTTCATCCTCATCGTCGTGGTCGCCGCCACGGCGCTCCTCCACCGGATGCAGCCACGGGCCCTGGCCGACGCGGTGCGCTCCTCCACGAAGGTCCTGGCCGGCGCCGGCATCGTGCTGGTGTTCACCGTGCCCATGGTGCGGGTCTACATCAACTCCGACGTGAACGGCGCCGGCATGCTCTCCATGCCCATCGCCATGGCCGAGTGGGTGGCGGGCAACGTGGGACGCGTCTGGCCGTTGTTCGCGGGGTGCACCGGCGCGCTGGGTGCCTTCATCGCCGGCTCGAACACGGTAAGCAACCTCATGTTCTCCGCCTTTCAGTTCGGCGTGGCGCAGCGCCTGGCCATGTCCACCGTGATGATCGTGGCCCTCCAGGCGGTGGGCGCGGCCGCGGGCAACATGATCGCCATCCACAACGTGGTGGCGGCGTCGGCGACCGTGGGGCTCCTGGGACGGGAGGGCTCCACGCTGCGCAAGACGATCCTGCCCACCCTCTACTACCTGGCGGTCATCGGGGTCCTGGGGCTGGTGGCCGTGCGGGTTGTCGGGGTGAAGGATCGCCTCATGGCCGCGACGGCCGCGGCGCCGTCCCCCGACTCCCTGGAGGTGCGTTTCCTGGACGTGGGCAGGGCCGACGCCATCCTCATCCGCCAGGGCGCCCAGGCCGTTCTCGTGGACGCGGGCAACCCGGCCAACGACATCGCGGGCCGCCTCCGGGACCTGGGGGTGGACTCTCTCCAGGCCTTCATCGCCAGCCACGAGCACGGCGACCACATCGGGTCCGCCGGCGCCGTCCTCGGCGCGATGCCGGTCCGCCGCTACATCGATAACGGCACCCAGCTGCGATCGCAGGCGGAGGAGCAGGTGAGCGCCGCGCTGGACACCCTGGACATCCCGGTGGAGCATGCACCCCGCACGTCGGTGCGCCTGGAAGACGCCGTCATCGACGTCATGCCCCCCGCCGGGAGAGACACCGCGCAGAACAACCGGAGCCTCATCCTTCTGGTGCGGCGGGGGCGCTTCCGCGCCCTCCTCACCGGGGACAGCCAACGGGAGGAAGTGGACGCCATGCTGGTGGAGGATTCCCTCCCGGACGTGGACGTCCTCAAGGCGCCCCACCACGGAGATCCCACCGTTCCCACCGAGGCGTGGCTGGCACGCCTGAGCCCTGAGGTGGTTGTGGTCCCGGTGACAACGGCGGACCTCGACCCAGAGACGCCGCGAGTCTACGCGGCTCCCGGTCGGACGGTCCTGATCACGGGCCGGAGCGGGGACGTCTCGGTGCTGGTGGACGCCGCCGGTGCCTACGTCGTGCGCACCCAACGGCCGGACACGTCGGGCGAACCAGGAGGGTCCTAGCCGCGCAGGAGCTCCAGCACCACCCGGGCCACGGCGTCCGCCCCGCCCTCCCGAACCTCCCCGTCCCGGGCCCCACTCGGAAGCGCCAGCAGGTCCGGTATCCGGCCAATCCACGCGCCGCCGGCGAAGTCCCGCCCGGGGATCTCGAAGCCGGTCATCTCCCGCTGCACCCACTCCCGCACCGGCTCCGTCTCCCGGGAGTCCTCCCGGGTGACGTACGCCATGGGCCGCCCTTCCCGCCACACCTCCGCGATGGTGCTGTACCCGAGCTTCGCCACCACGCCGTCGGCGGCGTGCACCAGATCGGGCATGTAGATGCGGGTGGCGTTGTCGAAAGCGTGTACGTTCCCCTCCACCCCCGTCCGATCCACCCCGGTGACCACGAAGGTGATCCCCGGCCACACCCCGAGGCGTTCCAGGAAGGGGAGATCCTCCGGCATGCCCCCCATGGTGAGGACCACCATGGGCGCGTTCACGTCCACGCCCATGGCGGCGCGGACGTCCTCCCGGCTCCGGCGTACCCGCCGGCCGATGGGCGGCACATGGAGATCCGTTCCCTCGTCCCTGAGGCACAGGGGCTCCGTCTGCACGTGGACGGTGGCCCGGCGGAACCAGTCCTCCAGCTCCCGGGAGATGGCGACGAGGGCCGGGGCTTCCTCGAAATGGGGCTCGTAGAGCCAGGGCCAGGTGAAGTTCTCCACCAGGACGGAGGGGAGTCCGGCCCGCTCCGCCACGGCGATCCCCAGGGGAGCGATGTCACAGAGGACCGCACGGCACTCCGCCCGCTTCACCTCCAGAGCCAAGCCGTCCACCAGCTCGTCGTCGAAGGGAACGAGGGCCGAGAGGGCCTCGGCGGTGGCGCCCACGTCGTGCACCAGGGCCGAGCGCTGACGGAAGCCGACGTCGGTGACGACCTCGTAATACCGGTAGAGGCCCTGCACCGACTCGTCGTAGAACCAACGCGGGCTCGACGTGAAGAGCTCGAAGCGCGCGCCTGAGAGTCGGTGGAGGGCCTCCATCGCCGCCGAGGCCCGGGCGGCGTGCCCGAACCCGTGAGGCGATACGAAGACCGCAATCTGCGGTGGGGTCAGTCCGCAGCCGCCTTCCCCGCCTTGGCCAGGATCGGCGCCAGTGCGTCGCGGAGATCCGGCTTGCCCAGCACATCCAGGTCGTAGCGCACACGGGTGTGCGGCACGGGGATGTCCACCAGGCGCGCCAGGTCGATGGGCGTGCCGATGGCCACCGCCTCCACACCGCCGTCGGCGGCCTTCTTGAAGGTCGCCTCCAGGTCCGCCACCTGCTGGTCGCCGTAGCCCATGGCCGGCAGGATGGCCCCCAGCTCCGGGTAGCGCTCGAAGGTCTCCTTCAGCTCCCCCACCAGGAATGGCCGCGGGTCCACGATCTCCGCCGCCCCGGCGTCGCGTGCGCCGAGCGTCCCGGCGCCGTACTTCATGCCGCCGTGGGTCACCGTGGGGCCATCCTCCACCGCCAGGACCCGCTTGCCTGCCAGCACCGACGGATCGTCGGCCTTGATGGGCGACGCCGCCTGGAGGACCATCGCGCCGGGGTTCACACGCCGGACGTTGGCCAGCACCTCCGCCACGCCCGCCGGGTCCGCGGTCTGCACCTTGTTCACCACCACGACGTCGGCGAGGCGCAGGTTCGTCTCACCGGGATAGTATCGGACTTCGTGGCCCGGCCTGTGGGGATCCACCACCGTGATGTAGACGTCGGCCTGGTAGAACGACGTGTCGTTGTTGCCTCCGTCCCAGAGCACCACGTCCGCCTCGGCCTCGGCGGCCCGCAGGATGCCCTCGTAGTCCACCCCCGCAAAGACGGCGGAACCGTTGGCGATGTGGGGCTCGTACTCCTCGCGCTCCTCGATGGTCGCCTCGTAGCGCACCAGGTCATCCTCGCCGCCGAAGCGCTGGACAGCCTGCTTCACCAGGTCGCCGTAGGGCATGGGATGACGCACCACGCTGACGCGCAACCCCGCCTCACGCAGGATGTTCGCCACGGCGCGGCTGGTCTGGCTCTTTCCCGACCCCGTGCGCGCGGCGCACACGGCCACGACGGGCTTGGTGGACTCGAGCATGGTACGCCCGGCGCCACCGATCTCGAAATCGGGGCCCAGGGCATTCACGCGGCTGGCCATGTGCATCACGTACTCGTGGGAGACGTCGGAATACGCCATGACACAACGGGTCACGCCCTCCTCCCGGATGATGTCCTCCAATTCGTCCTCCGGACGGATGGGGATGCCTTCGGGGTAGCGTGGACCCGCCAGCTCAGGCGGATAGCGCCGGTCGTCGATGTGGGGAATCTGCTGAGCGGTGAAGGCGACGACGACGGAATCCGGGTCGTCGCGGTACACGGTATTGAACACGTGGAAGTCGCGGCCCGCGGCTCCCAGGATGAGGACTCGGTCTTTCACGGCAGCACCGGCTTGTTCTGGGGAGGGCCCTCGCTCGATGTCCTTGGGACACCACACTACCTAGCGATAACATCCTGGCGGATCTCGGGGAAGCCCTTGCCCCTACGCTGTCACGGTGTCCTCTTCTCGGGTTCGCGCGGCGACGGTGCGCGATCTCCCGAGATTCCGTCAGTCGCGCAACGCCGCCGCCACGGCGTCGGCAGCCAGCTCGAGGCATCGGCGGCCTATGGCCTCGCTCATGCCGCGCGCGTCTCCGAGGATCCCGTTCGAAGTGACCCTGCGCATGCCGTCGCGGAACATCCGCTCCAGGAGCGCCTCGTCCACGCCGTCCACGTATCCGGCCTCCGCCCGGTCCGCCTTCACCAGGTCCGGCCGGATCACAAGCATCTCCGAGCTCTCGGCGATGTCCGCGTGCCCGCCCACCAGCTTCCCCTTGCCGGTCACCTCCTCCACGGCCCGCACCCACACGTCGAGGAACCCTTTCAGGTCCGTGTAGGCCCGTACGCCACAGTCCGGCGCCACGGCACGCC
The DNA here is from genome assembly GCA_022340755.1 of Gemmatimonadota bacterium. Lineage (GTDB taxonomy): Bacteria > Gemmatimonadota > Gemmatimonadetes > Longimicrobiales > Gaopeijiaceae > SZUA-318. The sequence goes on along the minus strand of JAJDNI010000105.1, from coordinate 24,926 downwards.
TCAAGTCGTCGAGCATCTCCGCGATGGGCACGAAGTTGCCGCCGTGGGACGGCACCAGGCACACGGTTCGGAACCCATGGCGCGCCAGGCTTACGCAGTAGTCCATGCACAGCGCCTCGAGGGTGGAGCGCCGCAGCGAGATCGTGCCCGGAAACGCCATGTGGTGCTCCGAGCAACCCAGCCTGATGGTGGGGGCCACCAGCGCGTCGCCGAGACGTCGGGCGACCTCCAGAGCGAGGTGATCCCCCCGAGCCGCGTCCACGAGCAAGGGCAGGTGGGGACCGTGCTGCTCGACCGCCCCCACCGCCAGCACGACCGTGGTGCGCCCCGCGGCCAGCGCCTCGCCGACCTCGGGCCAGGTCATCTCCTCCAGCAGTCTCTTCGGCTCGTCGTTGCTCACTGTGCGGCCTCCATGGCGTGATGGGCATGCCATAGCCCTATGTCAGCGACGGTGGAACGGTGCCGCCCCCTGTCAGGGGCAAAGGTACGGAGGCACGGCGGACCGCGGCGAGGGAGTCCGCTACGACCCGCAGGAGCATCCCTTGTCGAACACGACCCGCCAGCGGCCGTCTGCCTCCAGACGCCAGACGGAGTTGAACGTGCCGATGCGCTTGCCCGTGGGGTCGTACACCGGTCCGCTGCTCAGCGCGAGGGTGCCCGACGGGAGCACCTCCACATGCTCGGGCGACCAGGAGAACGGAGCCTTCGAAGGCTGGAAGTAGCGGCTCCATCCGTCGACAACCTGCCTGCGGCCACGGAAGATCTCGCTTCCGTAGAAGACCGCTTCATCGGACACGAACTCAGCGAACGCCCGGGCATCGCGATCGGCCATGGTCTTGGCGAATGCCCTCTCCGCCTCCATGACCTGCCGTTCTGGGATCGAGTCGGGAACCTGGGCGGAGAGGTCCGGGAGTCCGCCGAACAGCACGAAGGTGTATGCGATGGTCGCGGAGAGCAGCGAGATGCGAGCGTTCACGACGGATCTCCTTTGAGGGTCCTGTTGCGCGATCTACGACGCTCCAAGGGGAGACGTTACCCGTCGGTCCACGGAGGCGGCACTCCTCACGCGACCCTTGTGCGCCGCGCGCGCGCGTCCCTACCTATATGATCGCGCATCCTCAACCCGGGGCGCCTCATGGCCCGCATCGCCCAATCCAGCGCTGTCCGGATCGTCGGATTGCTCGTCCTGGGAGGGTGCTCGTGACGGTTCTCACCGCGCTCCAGGCCCACCCCGGGGGTGGGACCGACGTGGGAACGAAGCTGAACGCCGAAGCCCGGTACCGCGGATCCTTGGAGGGCGTCAGGGACTGCACGTCCACCGGCAAGCTGGAGACCTTTATCGTCCAGCGCCTGCAGGAGCACCTGAAGAACTGACGTCGTATTCCGGCGGGCCCACGTCCGGCACGCTGAAGTCATATCGGACCTGCCCATCCCCCCTCCCGGAGAGCAGAGATGTACGGCCTGATGATGGACACCCCCCTCCTGATCTCCTCACTCATCGAGCACGCGTCCACGGTGTTCGGTGGAACCGAGATCGTCACGCGCACGGTGGAGGGGCCCATCCACCGCTACACGTGGACCGACGCACACCTCCGCTCGAAGCAGCTCGCCCAGGCGCTTCAGACCCTCGACATCCACGACGGCGACGCCGTGGCCACCGTGGCCTGGAATACCCACCGCCACCTGGAGCTCTACTACGGCGTCTCGGGCATGGGCGCGGTCATCCACACGGTGAATCCACGCCTGCACCCCAGCCAGCTGGTCTACGTCCTCAACCACGCGAAGGACCGCGCGCTCTTCATCGACCTGACCTTCGTGCCGCTGTTGGAAGCCGTCCAGGACCACCTCCAGACGGTGAAGCACTTCGTGGTGATGACCGACGCGGCGCACATGCCGAAGACGACGCTCCCGGGCGCGTTGTGCTACGAGGATCTGCTGGCGGCCGAGGACGGCGCCTACGAGTGGCCGACCTTCGACGAGAACACCGCGGCCGGCATCTGCTATACGTCGGGCACGACGGGCAACCCCAAGGGCGTCGTCTACTCGCATCGCTCCAGCGTCCTGCACGCCTACGGGGCGTCACTGCCGAGCGCGCTCCCGTTGTCTCCCGGAGACGCCATGCTCCCCGTGGTGCCCATGTTCCACGTCAACGCCTGGGGAATCCCGTACGGGGCGGCCATGTGCGGGTACAGGCTGGTCCTGCCCGGCCCCCGATTGGACGGGGCCGGTCTCACCGAGCTGATGGCCGCCGAGGGGGTCACGGTGTGCTGCGGCGTCCCCACCGTGCACCTGGGGCTGCTCGACCACTGGCGGGAGTCGGGCACCGGTGTGCCGAGCTTGAGGATGGCCACCGTCGGCGGCGCGGCGCCGACGCGGAGCCTCATCGAGGCCTTCCACGCCCGCGGCATCGCCTTCCTCCACGGGTGGGGCATGACGGAGACGAGCCCCATCGGGACGACTTGCACGCTGAGCGCCCTGGATGAAGGTCTCACGGATGAACAAAAGGTGGACGTGCTGATGCGTCAGGGACGTCCCCTCTGCGGGGTGCGCCTGCGCATCGTCGACGCGTTCGGGGAGCCGCTGCCGAACGACGGCGAGGCCATGGGAGAGCTCCAGATCCAGGGACCCTGGATCTGCTCGGCGTACCTCGGCGACGAGCCCGGAAGCGCTCTGGACGACGAAGGATGGTTCCCCACGGGGGACATGGCGGTGATCCATCCCGACGGGATACTCCAGATCACGGACCGCAAGAAAGACCTCATCAAGTCGGGCGGTGAGTGGATCAGCTCCCTGGACCTCGAGGACGTGGTGACGCGGCACCCCGAGGTGTCCGTGGCGGCGGTCATTGCCGTTCCCCACGAGAAGTGGGGAGAGCGCCCCCTTCTGGTCGTGCAGCCCGCCCAGGGGACATCGCTCTCCCGGGAGTCGGTGCTCGAATTCCTGGAGGGCCAGGTGGCCAAGTGGTGGCTGCCGGATGAGGTGGTCCTCGTCGACGCCATACCCCTCGGCGCCACCGGGAAGGTCCAGAAATCGAAGCTCAGGGAGACCTACGGCCGAGCCTGAGCATCCCGGCGACGGCCACGGACGAACGGAGGCCCGGAGCGACGCTTCATGCCGCTCCGGGCCTCTTCTCGCCAGGTGGCATTTCCTCCTCCTGGGAGTCGGGCCGACCTGTCTGTTGCGAATCGACCCGGCGCCGGCCCGCCGCCTCTCACCCCGCTGACGCGGGGCGTCGATCCGCGTTGTCCGTCTCATGCCGCGCGACGCATCGCGCGCCCTGATTCCAGGGCCTTGGGCTCCTCCGACTTCCCCATCAGGCGGCGTCTCTCGCGGCCCACGGGGCGGACAACTAATCAATAATTCACGTCTTCGCCCGGCGAACGCAAGGGGCTTCAGCCGTGTCTTCGCGATGTCACCCGCCGTGCTTGCGAAGCATCTCCTGCTGCATCTTTTCGCTGGCGAAAATCGCAACCTCCACGCGCCGATTGTCCTGCCTTCCGGCAGCCGTGTCGTTGTCGGCAACGGGCTCGGATTCACCGCGTCCCACCGCCTCCACGCGATCGGGAGTCAGCCCGTCCTGGAGGAGATAGGTGCGAGCCGCACTCGACCGCCGCTCGGAGAGCGCCTGGTTGTAGGCGTCGGTGCCGGTGTTGTCCGTGTGGCCCACGACCAGCACCCTCGTGCCGTCATAGTTCTTCAACGACGCCGCCAGCTCGTCCAGGTTCTGTTTCGCCGCCGGACGCAGCTGATCGGAATCCACGTCGAAGAGGATCCCGGAATCGAACGTCACCTCGATCCCCTCCCCCACACGCTCCACCTTCGCGTTCGGGAGCTCGTCCTGGAGGTCCTGGGCCTGCTTGTCCATCTCGTGCCCGATGGCGGCCCCGGCGGCACCCCCCAACACGGCCCCGAGGATCGCGCCCTTGGCGGTCGATCCGTTCGCCCTGCCGATGAGCCCACCGACCACGGCCCCCGCAGCGGCGCCGGTGGTAGCGCCCTTCTTGGTCCCACTCTGATTGTTGAACCAGGCGCAGCCTTGCGTGAGCAGCAGAAGCGACAAGACCAGAACCACGCCTTCGCGGCGCGTGCCAGCATGGACCTTCCCCATCGTCAGCCTCCGGAGTCTCGTGTCTCGGGTTGTCGGCACATGGGATCCCGCAGGACCCGTGCCAAGCGCCCGTACGCGCTCCCGCACGCCGCCCTGTAGGGGAGGTCACGAACTGTTGTGCCCCACTATTCAGTGAAGCGCGGCATGGAGGTCCTGCGCAAGCTTCTCGTGGAAGCTCGGGATCCCACTCAAGTCTTCGACGGTCGCGTGCTGGAGGTTCCAGGCCGTGGCGAAGCGATCCGCCACCGCTTCCCGGCGTTTGGGGCCGAGTCCCTTCACGGGCGCATCCTCCAGCAGCCGCCGCACGCGCTCCCGCTCCAGCGCCAGGCCGATGTGGTCAGGATTGCTCGTATCGAATCCGGCGTCCGTGAGCTCCGCCAGCAGGCCGAGCCACTCGTGATGATCCCATCCTTGTTGGTGTGTGAGCACAAAGTCTCTCAGGCAGGCCCGGAACCCGTTCTTGTCGGCGGCCATTCCGACTCCTCCTACAGTTGTAGTACGGGCCGCGCGGCCGTGGGTGGCCGGCGCGGCCATGGGCAGTGAGCTTCACGCGCCCCCTGGGGATGATAGATTCTTCCCCCGTAGGCTAGCTCTCGTACACCTCAGACACGGTAACGGGTTCACCACTCCATGGTGGATGATTCAGACAAGATTCCGTACCTCCCGGAGCGCATCCAGGGACTCGAGCGACTCTCGCTGAACCTCTGGTGGCGATGGAACCGGCGGGCACGCTCGATGCTGCGGAGCATCGACCACGTCATATGGTCTGCGACCCGCCACAATCCCGTGGAGATGCTCCGTCACGTCAGCCCCGGACGTCTCGCGCAGTGTGCCTCCGACGCCGAGTTCCTGGCCCTCTATGACAGAACGATGGCCGAGTTCGACGCGGCCCTGGCGCGAACCGACACCTGGTTCTCGAGCGTGTACCCCGACGCCGCCCCGAATCGTCCGGTGGCGTACTTCTGCGCCGAGTTCGGACTGCACAACTCCATCCCCATCTACTCGGGCGGGCTGGGCGTCCTCGCAGGTGACCACTGCAAGGCCGCGTCGGACCTCGGAGTGCCTCTGATCGGGGTGGGCCTCCTCTACTCCAAAGGGTACTTCGACCAGAAGCTGAACCTGGAGGGATGGCAGGAGAGCTCGCACGAGGTCTTCAATCCGGAGATCATGCCCCTGGTGCGCGTCACCGCCCCGGGAGGTGAGCTGTCCCTCGCCTCGGTGACCACCGCCGGCCGCCCAGTGCACATCGGCGCATGGCGGCTGGATGCGGGACGCGTGAGCCTCTATCTGCTGGACACCAACCTCAAGGAGAACCACGAGGAGGATCGGCAGCTCACCTATCAGCTCTACGGCGGGGGCCAGGAGCATCGGCTGAGGCAGGAGTGGATCCTGGGGATCGGCGGCGTGAGAGTGCTGCGGGCCCTGGGAATCAGCCCCGGCGCGTGGCACGCCAACGAAGGTCACGCGAGCTTCATGCTGGTCGAGCGGCTGCGCGAGCTCATGAACGAAGGCCGGACCCTGGAGGATGCCCAGCGGGAAGTCCGCGCAACGAGCATCTTCACCACCCACACTCCGGTGCCCGCGGGCCACGACATGTTCAGGAGGGAGGACATCGAGGCCGTCTGTGCCAGCTACTGTACCGACGGCCCCCTGCACCGCGAGTCGTTCTTCTGGCTGGGATCCCATCCGGAGATCGACGCTGGCCGATTCCACATGACCGCCGCCGGTATTCGGCTCTCGGGCCACGTAAACGGGGTCTCGAAGCGACATCAGCGGGTGACCCAGGAGCTATGGGAACCGCTGTGGCCCGGTCGCGACCCGGCGCACGTGCCCATCAAGGGCATCACCAACGGCGTGCACGCGGCCAGCTGGATGTCCCACCGGTACATGGGACTACTGGAATCCCTGTTCGGTAGCGAGTGGGAGAACGACGTGCTGGACCCGTCGGCGTGGGACGCCGTCCTCGACCTGGACGACGACACGGTCTGGCAGATCCACCAGGAGCAGAAGAAGATCCTCCTGGGCTTCTGCCGGGAGCAGGCCCGGGTGCGCTGGATGGAGCTGTGGAAGGAAGCCGCTCATCTGGTCGGTGCCGGCACGCTCCTCACACGAGAGCCCCTCACCATCGGCTTCGCACGACGGTTCGCAACGTACAAGCGGGCGGGACTGCTCTTCCGCGACGAGGACCGGCTGATGCGCCTGCTCACGGATCAGCGCCGCCCCGTTCAGCTCGTCTTCTCGGGGAAGGCGCACCCGGCCGACGACGACGCCAAGCGGGTGTTGCAGCAGGTATGGCAGCTCACCCGCGATTCGCGCTTCGCGGGGCGCATCGCATTCGTGGAGGACTACGAGCTCCACGTGGCGCACCGTCTCGTGCAAGGCGTCGACCTCTGGCTGAACCTGCCCCGCGCGCCCATGGAGGCGTCGGGTACCAGCGGGATGAAAGCGGCCCTCAACTGCGTGCCACAGCTCAGCACCCTGGACGGTTGGTGGGCGGAGGGCTTCAACGGACAGAACGGTTGGGCGATCCCACTCTCGGAAGGAACCGACGACGAGGTGGACCAGCAGGACCACGACGCGCTCTTCGACATCCTCGAGCGCGAGGTCGTGCCGATGTACTACGACCGGGATGAGGAAAACCTGCCCCGGGCCTGGATCCGGATGATGAAGCAGGCGCTCCGGGTGGGAGGCGCCCACTTCACCACGGGGCGCATGGTGCGGGAGTACACCGAGAAGTTCTACATGCCGGCGCTGAAGGGAACGCTCGAACAGGACGATCCCCCCTCCGTGTAGATCCGGGCTCTCAGGGTAGGTCGCCCCCTTTCCAGGGAGCGGCTCTTCGAAGGCTTCCCAGCGAATGCGGCGGCTCGGGTGTCTGGCAAACAGCCCCCCTACCGGCTCGTTCGGATCGTACCCTTTCCCGGAGATCACGATGTTCCGCCGCGTCTCCCTGCCATTCGCCGCGGTGCTGGCCGTCTCGGCCACGCCGGCGCTCCTGAGCGCTCAGGCTACCTGGCCCAGACACCACACGCCCCAGCCCACCCAGGCCGCCATCACCCCGGGCGACCTCACGACCCGCCTCTACATCTTCGCCGACGACTCCATGGAGGGGCGGAACCTGGGCACCCTCGGCCACGTCAAGGCTACCGACTACCTCGCCGCAGAGGTGAAACGTATGGGGCTCGTGCCCGCCGGCGACGACGGCACGTACTTCCAGACGATCCCCTACGACATGCGCGCCTTCGACACCCTCTCCGTCATCGCCGTGGGCTCCACCAAGCTGGCGCTGGGATCGGAGTGGCTCCCCTCGGGAAGCGGGTCCACGAAGCTGAGCGCGTCGGCGGTCTACGGCGGTGTTCTGGGCGACGCGGAGCACATGATCTCCGCAGCCAAGGCGAAGGGGAAGCTGGTGGTCCTCACCGTCGGTGAGAACCCGGACTTCCGCGCCATGCGCGGCGCCCGTGTTCCCGGAGCCGCGGCGCTCGCCATCGTCGCCCTGGGCGCCAACAGGGGTGGCGGCCGGGGCGGTGGCCGCGGAGGCTTCTCGTCGTTCTTGCTGCGTCCCCGGGGCTTTTTGAACGACCCCGACGCGCCGCAGCCTCCCGGCGCCCAGGCCCAGGCCCCCACCCCCACCTTCCAGATTTCCGCGGAGGCGGCGGCGAAGATGTTCTCGAAGCCGCTGGACCAACTCCAGGTCGGAGCGTCGGGCAAGAAGGTCTCCGTCGACGTCCGGTACAAGGTGGAGCCCATGCCGTATCCGTCCCGGAACGTGGTGGCCATCATCCCCGGGAGTGACCCGCAGCTACGGGGCGAGTACATCGCCATCGGCGCGCACAGCGACCACAACGGCATCGCCCCCCGCCCGGTGGCCGAGGACTCCATCCGCATCTTCAACGAGATCGTGCGGCCGGAGGGCGCGGACGACTCGCGCAATCAGCCGACCCCCGAGCAGCAGCAGCAGGTGAACACGGAGCTGGCCGTCTACCGGTCCCTCCATCCGGGCCCGGTACGCGTGGACTCCATCTACAACGGCGCCGACGACGACGGCTCGGGCTCGGTGGCGATGCTGGAGATAGCCGAGAAGATCCAGTCCATGAACCCCAAGCCCAAGCGCTCGATCCTCTTCGTGTGGCACGCCGGCGAGGAGAAGGGCCTGCTGGGATCGCGCTTCTACACGGATCATCCGACGGTGCCCAGGGACTCTATCGTCGCGCAGCTGAACATGGACATGATCAGCCGTGGTGACGCCAGCGACGAGACCGGGCGCACGAAGGACGGCACGGCCCTGCACGGCGGCCCCGGCTATCTGATGGTCGTCGGATCCCGCCGCCTCTCCACCGAGCTCGGCGACCTCATCGAGAAGGTGAACTCGGAGGACAACCACAACGTGGTCTTCGACTACGCCTTCGACGTCGAGGGCCACCCGTCGCGGATCTACTGCCGCAGCGATCACTACGAGTACGCCCGCTACGGCATCCCCATCGCGTTCTTCACCACGGGCCTGCACGCCGATTACCACCAGGTGAGCGACGAGCCCGAGAACGTCGACTACGCGCACTTCGCCCAGGTCACCAACCTCATCGAGGACGTGGCCGTGCACGTGGCGGACCTCGACCACCGTCTCGTGGTGGACCACCCGAAGCCCGATCCCTTCGGCGTGTGCCGCTGATCCTCGGGACCTGAAGCCGAAAGCCCGGCGCCCTTTGATGGGCGCCGGGCTTCTCGTGCCCTGCCGACGGTGCGCGGTGGCGCCTCCCGATATCGACGCCCCCCGCCCGGAGACCTGCTACTCCCCTGTGCGCTTCAGGTAGAGTGCGGTCAATCCCGGCAGCGGAAGCTCCAGATACTGATCGCGTCCGTGCAGCTCGCCGGGCGTCGTGGTCAGCTCGGCGGGCACGGGGCTTCCCGCACCCCCGAACTCCGGGGCGTCGGTGTTCAGCACCACCCGATACCTGCCCGGGAAGGGCACCGCCAGCCTGAAGTCGTCACGGCGCACCGGGGTGAAGTTGGCCACCACCGCCACGAAGTCCCGCCACTCCGGGGACCACCGTAGCCAGGAAAGCGTGGTGCGGTCCGCGTCGTGGCAGTCCAACCACTCGAAGCCGTCCGGGTGATAGTCGAGGGCGTGCAGGGGCTCCTCCGACGCATACATCCAATTCAGCGACGCGACGAGCCTGCGGATACCCTGATGCGCAGGGAAGTCCAGGAGCGCCCAATCCAGGGCCGCATCCACGTCCCATTCGACCCACTGTCCCAGCTCGCCGCCCATGAAGATCAGCTTCTTGCCGGGGTGGGCCCACAGGTAGGCGTACAACAGGCGCAGGTTGGCCAGCTTCTCGGCCTGCGAGCCCGGCATCTTCGAGGCCAGGGCGCGCTTGCCGTGCACCACCTCGTCGTGCGAGAGCGCCAGCACGAAGCGCTCGCTGAATGCGTACAGCATGGAGAACGTCAGGCGCTGGTAGATGCTCGCCCTGAATAGGGGGTCATCGCCCATGAACGCCAGCGTGTCGTTCATCCATCCCATGTTCCACTTCTGGTCGAAGCCCAGGCCGCCGCGGTCGGTGCCGTGGGAGACTCCGGACCAGGACGTGGATTCCTCGGCGATCATCAGCGCCCCGGGGATCTCACGGTGCACCGCGTCGTTCACCTCGCGCAGGAAGTCGATGGCATCGACGTTCTCCCGCCCGCCCCACTGGTTGGGAAGCCACTGACCCTCCGGGCGCGAGTAGTCCAGGTAGAGCATCGAGGCCACGGCGTCGACGCGGAGTCCGTCGACGTGGTAGTCCTCGAGCCAGCACAGGGCACTGGACACCAGGAACGATCGAACCGCCGGCCGGCCGTAGTCGAAGATGCGCGTGCCCCAGTCGGGATGTCGCCCACGTCGGGGATCGGGGTGCTCGTAGAGAGGGGTCCCGTCGAAGTAGACGAGCCCGTGGGCATCGTCCGGGAAGTGCGCCGGAACCCAGTCCAGGATCACTCCCAGACCCAACTGGTGGGCACGGTCCACGAAGAACCGGAAGTCGTCGGGGGACCCGAAGCGGGACGTCGGAGCGAAGTAGCCGAGCGCTTGATACCCCCAGCTCGGATCGTAGGGGTGCTCCAGGATGGGCAGGAGCTCGACATGGGTGAAGCCCAGATCCTTCACGTAGGGCAGGAGCTCTTCCGCCAACTCCCGGTACCCGAGCCACCCGGAATCCCCTGGTTCGCGCTCCTCCGCCGGTCGTCGCTTCCACGAGCCCAGGTGGACCTCGTAGGCGCTCATCGCCTCCGACGTGGGATTCCACGCCTTGCGCCGCTCCATCCACTCGCCGTCGGTCCACCGGTAGCCGTCCCCGTTCCACACGACCGAAGCCGTGGCGGGGCGCAGCTCCATGGCGCGCCCGCAGGGGTCGGCCTTGTCGGCCTTTCGCCCGGTGGGCGTAACGATCTGGTACTTGTACGCGGCCCCTTGCTCGACCCCGGGAACGAAAAGCTCCCAGACGCCTGTGGCCCCCCGGGGCCGCATCGGGTGACATCGCCCATCCCACCCGTTCATCGTTCCCATGAGGTTGACCGCCTGCGCGTGCGGCGCCCACACGGCGAACAGCACGCCGGCCACCCCCTCGCTGGTCGCGGGCCGCGCCCCGAGGACCTGGTGGACCCGGTGCTCCCTGCCCTGGATGAAGTCGGACACCCGCGCCTCGTCGAGGAGCGGAGGGAACCGGTAGGGGTCCTCCACGTCGAAGGAGCTCGACTGCCGGTTCTCCACCCTCAGGCGGTAGGGAAAGAACCTCCGATCTTCGGGGAACAACCCCTGGAAGAGGCCGCCGTCGTGGACCCGCTCCAGCTCCGCGGGTTCACGGTCCTCCCGCACGACCCAGACGCGGGCGGCCCACGGAATGAAGACGCGCACCACGCGGCCGCGGCCCCCCTTCCCGGCAACCGGATGATTGCCCAGGACGTCGAAGGGGGTGGCGCAGCGACCCTCCAGGAGGGCGGCGATCACGTCTGCGGTCGGAATCTCCACACCCGAACGTTCCGCAAGGCGGCCTCCGGCCGCAACGGGGCTCCCCGCAGACGGGTCGCCCGTGACGTCCCCGAAGGGGATCCGTGACGGGCCCCACCGACCTTTCGAGGTACTGCCGGAGCACGGCTTCTAACCAGAAAGGTCCTCCCATACCTTACAAGAGAGCAAGCAGATCCCGCAGGCGACTCGTCCCGAAGGTCATCCACGTGCCGAGCGGCGCGCTTCCCGATCCCGGCTTCAGTGAGAAGGTCGTTCATCTCACGGCCGAGTACTGGCCGTACGCCCGATCCGGCGGCCTCGCGGAGGCCGTCCGCGGCATCGCTCGTTACCAGTCGCGCTTCGGGGTGCCCACGATCGTGGTGCTCCCCTTCCACCGGAGCATCCGTCGGACCTTCCCCTGGATCGAGCCGTTCTGCGAGCTGGGCGTGCCGGTGGGCCCACGCTGGGAACGGGCGCAGGTCTTCCGGGCACCGGCGAGCCCCGGGACCCCGGACGCGTATTTCATCGGCCACGCAGAGTATTTCGAGCGCGACGCCCTCTACGGCGAGAACGGGGGAGCCTACCCGGACAACCATCGGCGATTCGCCTTCTTCTGTCGGGCCGCCCTCGAGGTCCTTCCGAGACTCTCGCCCGGACCGACACTGCTGCACGCGCACGACTGGCACGTGGCCCTCGCCCTCATCTACCTGAAGACGCACCTGGCCTGGCAGCCGTACTACGACGCCGTGGGATCGGTGATGACCGTCCACAACGCCGGCTATCAGGGTCGGCTCGACCCGAGCGTGCTCTCCGACCTCGGCATCGACCCCAGCCACTACCATTGGCGCTTCCTGGAGTGGTACGGGAAGCTCAACCTCCTCAAGGGCGCGCTGGTGTGCGCGGACATGGTGACCACGGTCAGCGCCACCCACGCCCTCGAGCTGCGCACCGCCATGGGGGGCTTCGGCCTCCACCACACGTTCGAGGAGCTGGGCAACCGTTTCGTGGGCGTCCTGAACGGCATCGAGATGGACCTGTGGGATCCCTCCACCGACCCCGCTCTGCCCGCCTGTTTCCGCCCGGGCAACCTGGCCGGCAAGAGCGCCTGCAAGGTGCGCCTCCAGGAGATGTGCTCTTTTCCCGTGGACCCGACCATCCCCCTGGTAGGCATGAGCGCGCGGCTCGTGCAGCAGAAGGGACTGGATCTCATTCTGGAGGCCGGCATCACCGACCTCCCGGCCCAGTGGGTCTTCCTCGGACACGGCGAGCCCCGTTACCATGAGCGCTTGCGGGCGCTGGCCGAGGCCGCCCCGGACCGCGTGGCGGTGCGCTTCGACTTCAGCGAGGAGCTCGAGCACAAGCTCCTGGGTGGTGCGGACATGCTGCTCATGCCGTCGCTGTACGAGCCTTGCGGCATCACGCAGATGCGGGCGCAGCGCTACGGTGCGCTGCCCGTGGCCCGGAGGGTCGGCGGCCTCGCGGACACAATCGAGGACGGCTTGACCGGCTTCCTGTTCATGGACTATCGAGCCGACCGGCTACGAGCCGTGCTCGAGCGGGCGATACGGGCGTACGCAGACCACCACGGATGGAGGGTGCGCATGCGTGACGCCATGGCCAGGGACTTCGGGTGGGCTCGCTCGGTGACGCAGTACCAGGAGGTCTATCGAAGGGCGCATCGTAGGCATGCGCAGCGGGTACCCCTCCCGAAGGCTTGAACCGAAGGGCTCCTTCCCCAATGAGATCAGAACCCAGACGCTCCGTGGTCATCCACGGACACTTCTACCAGCCACCCCGAGAGGATCCCTGGACCGGCGACGTTCCCAGGGAGCCGTCCGCCGCCCCGTTCCACGACTGGAACCGCCGGATCCACGACGAGTGCTATCGCGCCGTGGTGGCCGCCCACGTCCTGGACGGCAAGGGACGAATCCGGTCGGTGGTCAACACCCTCGACTGGATCAGCTGGGACGCCGGGCCCACGCTGCTCCGCTGGATGGCGCGCGAGACTCCGGACACCTACCGCGCCTTCCTGGCCGCCGACGCCCGCAGCGCAGCTCGTCTGGGTCACGGAAACGCCCTGGCCTCGCCGTATCACCACATCATCCTCCCCCTGGCGAGCCGGCGGGACAAGGTCACCGAGGTGCGCTGGGGGATCACCGACTTCCGCCGCAGGTTCGGGAGGAGCCCGGAAGGGATGTGGCTGCCCGAAGCGGCGGTGGACACGGAGACCCTGGAGGTTCTGGCGGCGGAGGGCATCGCCTTCACGATCCTCGGACCCGGGCAGGTGGCGTCCGAGCCCGACGGTGGCCGCCCCGGCAGGGTGAAGCTTCCTTCGGGTCGGGAGATCGCCGTGTTCGTCTACGACGGCGGACTCTCCCACGACGTGGCCTTCGGCGACCTCATCAAAGACGGGAGTGCCTGGGTCCAGCGCATCGCCGAAGACGCCCGGGAGCGCGCGCTGGTGGCGCTGGCCACCGACGGCGAGACCTTCGGCCACCACCGCCGATGGGGCGACATGGCGCTGGCTGCGGTGGCGGCCGCCATGCAGGACCACCCCACGGTCCGCGCCGACAACTTCGCGGCGTTCCTCGAGCACGATCCTCCTCGGGAGGACATCGAGCTGGTGGAGCCCAGCTCGTGGTCGTGCGCGCACGGCGTGGAGCGGTGGCGCTCCGACTGCGGATGCCGCATCGACACGTCGAAGCCGAAGGCGCAGGGGTGGCGTGCCGTGCTTCGTGACGCGCTGGACGAGCTCTCCGACTCGCTGCACGGCGCGTTCGAGGCCGAGGGACGCGCGATCGTGGCGGATCCGTGGGCCGCCCGCGACGCCTACGGCCAGATCCTGGACCGGGGTGACGCTGCGGCAGGGGAATTCGTGAGGGAGCGGGCGACGCGGGAGCTCAGCGACGCCGAGGTGGCCCGTGCCGTCACCCTCCTGGAGATGCAGCACGACGCGTTGGCCATGTTCACGTCGTGCGGTTGGTTCTTCGACGACATCGCGGGGCTGGAGCCCCTCCAGGTGCTTCGCTACGCGGCCCGGGCCCTGGATCTCGCCGGCGATACCGCGGCCGGGTGGGAGGAGCGGCTCCGCACGCGCCTGGCCGAGGCCGTGAGCGCCGATCCGGAAGAGGGTGACGGAGCGCGGCTCTGGGACGAGAAGGTGCGGGGTGGTGCGCCGGCCGAGGTCGACGCGCCTTCCGGCGACGACACCGTGGGCGTCGCCCGGGCCCTGGTGATCGCGGTTCAGCGCTTCGTCCGTGATCCCGGTGGAAAGGCAGCGTCGGGTGTCGTGGCAGCCGCGGAGGCAGCCGAGACCGCCGGCATCCCAATCCCCTTCGAGGCCCAGGCCCACCTGGGACGCAACCTCGCCCGCCTCCGGGCCGCGGCACCCGCGGTCACCCGCCGGGTCGCGCTGCGCCTCGGATTCAGCGAGAAGGCGATGGAGGCGGTGCCCGTCACGGCGGGCTTGGGTACCGACAAGCGTACGTCCGTCGACGCGGACGGTCGGTCGCTCTTCGTGGACCGCGTGCTACCGGCGGAGCTCGACCACGAGGCCTACGCCCACGGCGACTACGAGCCGCTCCGCTCCTGGTCGGAGCAGATGAGCCACCGGATCTCCGCAGAGGACGGACAGGTGGTGGTTTCTCTTTCGGCGCCCGGCGACGGACAGCTCGACAAGCGGATCGAGCTCCATGGGGACGGTAGGGTCGTCGTGACCTATCGATGGGACGCCTCGGCGTTCCCCCCCGACGCGTACTTCGCCCCCGAGCTTTCGTTCAGGGCCGACGCGGTCCCTGAGCTGGTCCTGGAGCCTCCGGCCGAAGCAACCTGGCGCCACGAGATCCGCACCACGTCCGGGTCCGAGGGGGACCCGGAGGGCCTGGTGCAGGGTGTGAGCGTCACTCCCCTCTGGCGATGTGCGGGAGGAGAGGCGCGGATCAGCTTCTCTCTGGCTGCCGTCACGACGAACGGCTGACGCCTCCCTACATCTCGCTGGTCATGATGAACAGCGGACGGGACCGGAAGGTGTCGTAGCGGGGCCGCATGCGGTCCCTGTCGTAGTACAGCTCGACGTTCACGACCTTCTTCTTGCCCATGACCGCTTCCATGGGCACCGGGCTGTACACGCCGTTCCGCACCGCCACGAGCAGGCCGCTCCGACCCTCGAGGATCAGGTCCAGCGTCAGGTTGCCGAAGGCCATGGGCACGATGGAGTCGAGGGCGTCGGGGTCGCCGGAGCGCACCAGGTATCCGAGGCGCTGGTTCACGACGTTGACGACCTTCCCGTTGTTGTACTTCGGCGAGTACTCCTTGATGTACTCCGAGACCTGGTCGCCGATGCCCCCGAGCTTCTTGTGGCCGAACTGGTCCGCCTGCTGGTCCTCGAAGGTCATCTCCGTCTGGTGCGACATCTTGGCGCCCTCGGACACGAGGACCACCGAGTATCCGCTGGGGTTCCTGCTCCGGTCCTTGGAGAGCAGCGCCGTGAGGTGCTCCGGATCGAAGTCGTTCTCCGGGATCGCGCACCGGTCGGCGGCGCCGGCCATGGTGGGCAGCAGCGCCGTGAAGCCCGCGTAGCGGCCGAAGACCTCGATGACCAGGATGCGCTCGTGCGAGCCCGCCGACGTGCGCAGCCGATGCGTCAGCTCGATGGTTCGCGTCACGCAGGTGCTGAACCCGATGCAGTAGTCCGTGCCGGGGACGTCGTTGTCCATGGTCTTCGGGATGGCGACCACCTTGACCCCCTCCTCGTGGAGGCGGTGGGCGTAGGACAGCGTATCGTCGCCTCCGATGGGCACGAGGTAATTCACGCCGAGGAAGTCGAGGTTCTCGAGAACGGCAGGCGTGATGTCGTTGACGTCGTCCTGGTACGCGTCCTTCAGGTGGTCCGGGACGAAGGGGGCCGGCAGGTGGCTGGGACGCGTACGCGAGGTGTGCAGGAAGGTGCCTCCCGTGCGTCCTGCCCGGTTCACGATCTCCTCGGTGAGCTCGATTACGAAGCCGGAGTTGTCCGCGTCCTTGTCGGGCACGAAGTCCACCAGCCCGCGCCAACCTCGTCGGATGCCGAGGACCTTGTACCCCTCGCGCCGGGCGCGGATGGTCACCGCGCGGATGGCCGGATTGAGGCCGGGGACGTCCCCCCCGCCGGTGAGGATCGCGATGGTGCCCTTCGAGCCGCTCATGTCCGTTCCTTGTGGAATGTGCTGCATCGCCCTCGAGTCTTGCGGCGGGCGCGGACCGCACAGAAAAAGTACCGCGTCCGGCGGCGCCTTGAAGGGGGTGCCGGGCACAAGCGCGTCACGCGTCGGCAGGGAGCTCGGGTGCTCTACTCCGTCGCGCCGAGCTCCTTCATCCACGCGCCGATGGCCCGGGCGAAGTAGCCCGGGTTGAAGAGCGTCCAGTCCCCGAGGCCGGCAGGCAGCTCGTACTCGGCGCCTGCTTCTTCGGCACTCTGGCCTCGTTCCATGGCCCCCCGGGCCGCGGCCTCCACGTCGTCGAGGAGCGACAGATACCGGTCCATGTCCGCGGCGTCGGCCAGGGGCCCATGACCCGGCACGTACGTGTCCGCCCCTGACAGGCGAAGCAGCTGTACGTTCTTCGTGAGCCGCGACGGGATGGCGTCCACGTAGTTGGGGAACATGTGGTTCCACACGAGGTCGCCCGTGAAGATCACCCGCGGATCGGAGATCTCCAGACTGACGTCGGAGTCCGTGTGCCCGTTCCGGGGAACGACGACGACGGAGCGGTCCCCCAGGTCGATCTCCGACGGACGGCGGCCGTCCAGCACCTGGGCCCCTTCCAGGATGTCCACCGGGGGACTCTGGTTGCGGTCCCTCACCTCGTCGCGTGTGACCGTCGTGGAGAGGAGCTTCACGCCCGGGGTCTCGAATGCTCCCCTCAGCCCCGTCGTATGGTCGGAGTGGTAGTGGGTCACCACGACGTGCGTGGGCACGCGCCCGGTGAGGGCCTTGGCCTGGGCGGCCATCCAGCGGGCCCCGGCGTCGGAGCCGTAGGCTTCCACCACGACGACCCCGGCCTTTCCGGCGACGATGCCCCCGTTGCACAGCGTCGTCCGGTCCTGGAGCGGCGTCGACACCATGCCCCAGATGCCGTCGTCCACGTGTTCGATGCGTCCCCAGGCCTCCCTCGCCACCACGGGAAACCGCTCCTGCCGGGCCCACAGCCTGCGTGCCAGCACCGGCGAGGCCGCCGCCATCACGCTCATGTGAGCGGCGCACGACGACGTGCGCTCGAGGAACTCCCGGCGGGACCAGATGCGTGCGTCCGACATGGCATGCGCTCCAGGATATCCGTTGGCCGGCGGAGGCCTACGCCCTCGGACGTGGTCGTCCGCAGCCCGGCGTGGGCAAACGTGTGCGGCAACGCTCGATAGAATCCGTCGCGGCGGGAAGGGAGTCAAACCCGGCCCGGGAGATTCCTTCCACCCCCGCTCTTCCGCGACCCGCCGGACCCCCGCGGCGTGCCCGGCGCGGCCTCGCGTGGTAGCTTCGTCGGCCATGAATATTTCCACCCTCCCCGGTTGTCGGCGCCGCGCGCCGATCATCGCCGCCCTCCTGACCCTGTGGGCGTGCGGCGGACCTCCGGATACGGCCTCCGGTTCACCGGCGCTTCGGGCTCCGGCCTCGGCTCCCGCCGCGACCCGCTCGGCCCGCGCGCTCCTGGACTCCGCCGACTCCCCCGATTCCCTCGCCCCGTTCGCCGCCCTGACGGCGGACAGCGCCACGATCCTCGACGATCTGCGCACGCTCTCCGCCGACGACATGGAGGGCAGGCTCACGGGCACCGAGGGGGCGGCGAAGGCCCGCGCCTGGCTGGAAGCGCGCCTCCGCGAAGCGGGGATGGCTCCCCTGGGAGACGGCTACGAGCATCCCTTCACCTGGAGCACGCCCAGGCACACCGCCCAGCGCACCGGTGTGAACCTGCTGGCGTCGGTTCCCGGCACGGAGCCCGGGTCGAGGGTCATCGTGGCGTCGGCCCACTACGACCACCTGGGCATCCGGAACGGCCAGATCTACAACGGCGCGGACGACAACGCGTCCGGAGCGGTGGGCCTCCTGGCCATGGCCCGGGCGCTGCGAGGCCACCCGCTGCGCCACACGGTGATCTGGGCCGAGTTCGATGCCGAAGAGGAGGGCATGCGCGGCTCTCGCGCCTTCGTCGCGGATCCCCCGGTCCCCCTCGCGAGGATCGCGCTGGACCTGAACCTGGACATGGTGTCCCGCACCGCGGGGCTGCTCTGGGCGGGGGGCGCCCATGAGACGCCGGCGCTTCGCCCGATCCTGGAGAAGGTCGCCGAGCGCTCACCCGTGGAGCTCCGCCTGGGGCACGACCGCCCCGGCGCCCCGGAGGGAGACGACTGGACCAACCAGAGTGACCAGGGTCCCTTCAACGCCGTGGGCATCCCCTTCGTGTACCTGGGGGTGGAAGACCATCCGGACTACCACCGGCCCACGGACGACTTCGACAGGATCGACCCCGGAGAGTACATGAACGCGTTGCGCGCGTCGCTGATGGTCCTCCTGGCCCTGGACGAAGCCCTCCCGCTGCCGGTGGAGGGCTCGTGACGCGCGGGGGTCGCCTCTCGTGGCTGCACGTCCCGCACCCGCTGGTCCTGCTCTCGGGCTGCATCCTCCTGGCGGCGGCCGCCAGCTACGTCCTGCCGGCCGGGGAGTACGACCGCCGACAGGACGAGGTCACGGGGCGGCAGGTCGTGGTGGCGGGGACGTATCACGCCGTGGATCAGACGCCCGTGACCCCGTTCAGGGCGGTGGTGGACCTCCCCCGGGGCATGGAGGACGCGGGCAGCGTCATCTTCCTGGTGTTCCTCATCGGCGGGGCGTTCACCGTCGTCGACGAGACCGGGACCTTCAAGCGCGGCATCGGGCGGCTCATCAAGGCGCTGCATGGACGGGACCTCCTGGTCATCCCCGTCGTCTCGCTGGCCTTCGCCATGGGGGGCATCGTGGAGAACATGCAGGAGGAGATCATCGCGCTGGTGCCGGCGCTCCTCCTCCTGACGCGGTCCATGGGGTTCACTCCGGTGGTGACGGTGTCCATGTCGCTGGGCGCGGCGATGGTGGGCTCGGCCTTCAGCCCCATCAATCCCTTCCAGGTGGAGATCGCCCAGAAGGTGGCGGGCCTCCCCCTCCTGTCGGGAGCCGGCTTCCGCATCGTCTTCCTGGTGCTGGCGCTGGCGCTGTGGATCGCCGCCACCATGCGCTTCGCCGCCGCCACCCGCGGCCCCGCCCGTGTGGTGGATGCCAAAGAGGAGGAGCCTCTCAGGCGCACCGATGTCGTCGTCCTGGGGTTGGTGGCCGCCACGTTCGTGTTCCTCGTCCTGGGGATCATGCGGTGGGGGTGGGACTTCAACGAGCTGTCGGCGGCGTTCTTCATCATGGGCATCCTGGCCGGTGCCGTCGGGGGGCTCGGCGTGGGCGGCACCACGGAGGCGTACGTAAAGGGCTTCCGATCGATGGCGTACGCGGCGCTGCTCATCGGCTTCGCCCGCGCCATCTACGTGGTGATGCAGGACGGCCACATCGTGGACACCATCGTCCACGGGCTCTTCACCCCCCTGGCGGACATGCCCGTGATGGCGTCGGCTCTCGGCATGGTGGCGGCGCAGGCCGCCATCCACGTCCCCGTGCCCAGCGTGAGCGGCCAGGCGGTGCTCACCATGCCGGTGCTGGTGCCCCTCTCGGATCTGCTGGGACTCTCGCGGCAGGTCACGGTGCTCGCGTACCAGTACGGCGCGGGCCTCTGCGACATCATCACGCCCACCAACGGGGCGCTCATGGCCATCCTGGGACTGGCGGGGGTCCGTTTCGAGAAGTGGATCCGCTTCTCCATCCCCCTCTACCTGGGGCTCGTCGTCCTGGGGGCGGTGTCCATCGCCGTGGGCATCGGGATAGGACTGTGACTCGCCCCCCGCTTCACCGGAACGTCTGGGTCGCATCGGGCACGAGCTTCCTCACCGACGTGTCCAGCGAGATGCTGCAGAACGTCCTCCCGCTCTTCCTGGCCAACGTGCTGGGTGTACGCACGTGGGCCGTGGGGGTGGTGGAGGGGCTCGCCGAGTCCACCGCCAGCCTGCTGAAGCTCTGGTCGGGGTGGTTCTCCGACCGCATGAAGGCGCGCAAGTGGCTGGCGGTGGTGGGGTACGCGATCTCGGCCAGCTCGAAGCCGTTCTACCTGCTGGCCCGAAGCTGGCCCGTGGTGGCGGCCATCCGCTTCTCCGATCGGGTCGGCAAAGGCGTGCGCACCGCACCCCGGGACGCGCTGCTGGCCGACTCGGTGCCGGCGTCCCGCCGCGGCCTGGCCTTCGGGCTGCACCGGGCGGCGGACACCGGCGGCGCCGTGGTGGGCATCCTCGTGTCGATCCTCGTCGTGTACCTGGCCCAGGGCCGCGACCTGCTGCTGGAGCGGGGCACCTTCCACAAGCTCGTGCTGTGGAGCCTCGCTCCCGCCTTCCTGGCGGTGCTCGTCCTGGCGCTGTTCGCCCGCGACGTCCCGGTCCCGGCGAGTCCGCGCAAGGGCCCGAAGATCCAATTGCGGGGGCTGGGGCGTCCCTTCGCGTCGTTCGTGCTCTGCTCGGCGATCTTCGGCATCGGCAACTCGTCGGATGCGTTCCTCATCCTGCGTGCCCAGGAGCGGGGACTCGGCGTCATCCACCTCCTGTGGATGCTCGTCGCCTTCAACGTGGTCTACACCCTCGTGTCCGCCCCCGCGGGATTGCTGGCGGACCGCGTTCCCAGGAAATGGGTCGTCCTGGGCGCCTGGGCCGTCTACACCGCGGTCTATCTCGGCTTCGCCGCCGCCCGGACCACCGGCCAGGTGGTGGGGCTGTTCATCGCCTACGGCCTGTACTACGGAGCGGTGACCGGCGCCGCCAAGGCGCTCATCGCGGACCTGGTGGCCCCGGAGCTGCGAGGCACCGCGTACGGGAGCTACCACGCCGTCATCGGCTTCGTGGGGCTGCCTGCCTCGCTCCTGGCGGGCCTCCTCTGGCAGGGCATCGGCCCCTGGCACGGATTGGGTCCGGCCGCACCCTTCGCCTTCGGGGCCGGCGCGGCCGCCCTCGCCGCCGTGCTCCTGGTGGCTCTGGTGCCCGGCGAGCCGGCGGGCCCCCGGGAGTAGGGGAGGCTCCTTCTCGCCCCGCAACCGTCCGCGCTCTACCTTCGCCGCATCACCCCACGGAGGAATCCGGCGTGCGGAAGCTCATGACCCTGGCCGTGCTCATGGCCCTCACCTTCGCCATCCTGAAGGTGGGGGGCGGGGTGATGCCCGAAGGCAGGGAGTCGTTCCTCCTGGGCTTCCTGCTGCTGGCGGCGTACCTGGCCGGCCACGTGTCCCATGCCGTCGAGCTGCCCCGCATCACCGGATACCTGCTCCTGGGCATCCTGGTGGGCCCGTTCGTCATGGGCCTCCTGCCTCGCGAGTCGGTCGTGGAGTTCCGGCTCATCAACGGAGGAGCGCTCAGCCTCATCGCCCTGGCGGCCGGTGGCGAGCTCAGGCTCGATGCGGTGAAGAAACGCGCCATGGCCATCTTTGCCATCATCGCCGCACAGGTGGTGGTGGTGTGCGGCGTCGTGGTGGCGGCCGTCTGGTGGGGGCGCGACATGGTGCCCTTCCTCAGGGGTACGCCACCGGGTGTGACCCTGGCCGTGGGTCTCATCTTCGGCCTGGTGGCGGTGGCGAAGTCGCCCGCCACCACCATCGCCATCATCACCGAGGAGCGGGCCCGAGGTGTGCTCACGGAGACGGTGCTGGGGATCACCGTGATGAAGGACGTCGTGGTCCTCGTCCTGGTGGCCCTCGTCATCCCCCTGGCGGCGGTGCTGGCCGACCCCACGGCGCCCTTCGCGCTCGACACGGTCAAGGAGGTGCTCCTCGCCATCGCGCTATCGGTGGGCGCCGGGGTCGTCATGGGCCTGGTCCTGGCCCTCTACCTCGGACGGGTGCGCGAGAACCACATCATCGTGGTCCTGGTGGCGGCGTTTCTCCTCGTGGAGGTGAGCGACGTCCTCGGGCTGGAGCACATTCTCGTCGCCATGACCGCGGGCTTCTGCGTCCAGAACTTCTCGCGGCAGGGGGCGGGGCTCCTGCGCGCGCTGGAGGCGAACGCGCTCCCCGTGTATGCCCTGTTCTTCGCGGTGGCGGGCGCGGACCTGCGCATCGACCTGCTCCCGCGGGTCTGGACGGTCGCGGTGGGCCTCTCGGTGGTGCGCGCGCTGGCGCTGGCGGGGAGCACGTGGCTGGGCGCGCGCGCCGTGCACGATCCCCCGGTGGTGCGGCGCTGGGCGTGGATGGGGTTCCTTGCTCAGGCCGGCGTGACCCTGGGCATCGCGAACATCGTGCGCGACCGCTTCCCCGTGTGGGGCGGTGACGTGGCCACGGTCATCATCGCCATGATCGCCCTGAACCAGATCGTGGGCCCGCCGGCGTTCCGGCTCTCCCTGATGCATGCCGACGAAAGCCACCGTACCACCGGGCGGCTGTCAGCCTCCCGGGCCCGGGAGCTGGGGCTCAGCGGAGCGTGACCACCCCACCCGTCGCCGTCGTCGCCGCCGTCATCACGTGGGACGGTCGCTACCTCGTCGGCCGTCGTCCCGAGCACAAGCGTCACGGCGGCCTGTGGGAGTTCCCCGGCGGCAAGGTCCACGACGGCGAGGACCACGAGGCCGCGGTCCGTCGTGAGCTCGCCGAGGAGCTGGGGCTGGAGACCCTCCGGGTGGGGGCGCTGCTGCGCTCCGAATCGGATCCCGGGTCGCCCTTCGTGATCCACTTCCTGGAGGCGGAGGTGGAAGGCACACCCCACCCCACCGAGCACTCGGAGGTAGGATGGTTCACGCCCGACGAGATGGCCGCGCTCCCCATGGCGCCGGGCGACGCCCGGTTCGTCAGTCGTCTTCGAGCGGAGGAGTGACCGGCGTCTCCCGGTCGAGCACGGCGCGCAGGTCCTTCCCCCTGGCCTTGGGGATCTCGCTCTTCACGCCGGCCGCCGTCGCCACCCCACGCCCCAGCACGGCTCCGGACCAACGCAGGGCGAGCAAGCCGTAGAGCTCTTCGGGGCGCGCCAGCGCGTCCCCGCGGAGGAGGGCCTGGAGATCCGCCGTGTCCAGGTCCACGACGCCGCGACCCACCGCGCGGCCCAGCCATTGGAGAAGGTCGTTGGTGGGGCGTGGCCGTCCACGGGTATCGAACTCCAGGGCACGGAACCCCGCGGATATGGCGCGCCACGGACCCGATGCCCACGCCTCCATGGGCCACTCCGAGAGGGCATGGAGCCAGAGGCGACCGCCGCGGGCGATCCACCCCATCCCCGCGAAGGCGTCCGCGGAGACTCCGAAGTGGTCGTGCAGGGCGTCCACGCCGCGGGCCACCAGGCCTTCGGCCTCGCCCGCCTCCATGCCGTCACCCGGAAAGACCGGCGGCACGCGTGACCACGCCGCTGTGCTGTCCTCACCCTCGACCGCTTCCCCACCGTCGTCCAGACGCCGCAGCCGCGCCAGGAAGAGACCACCCGAATCGAGATGATACGGGTAGATGCGCGCGGCCCCCTCGAGCCTGGGGTCGATGCGCAGGTCGCCGAACGCCGTCACTCCGGGGGCGTGCGGCACCGGAAGGGCCACAGGCTCGAGCTCCACCGGCTCGTCGGCGAGAACGCCGCTCACCACGGCCTCGTTCTCTTCGGGCGCGAAGGTGCACGTCACGTAGAGGATGGTCCCGCCCGGCCGGGTGAGACGCACCGCCTTGCGCAGGAGCGCAGCCTGCGCGCGGGTGACGTAGCGCAGGAAGGACGCGGACTGGTTCGGTGGAGTCCCGCCTCGCCGGCGCAGGGTGCCCTCGCCGGAGCACGGCGCGTCCAGGAGGACACGGTCGAAGAGCGCTCCCTCGGGAAAGTCCCGCCCGTCGGCGGACACCACCAGGACACCCGGATGCCCCAGGCGATACACGTTGCCCAGCAGTCCCCGGATGCGCGCCTCGTTCACGTCGGCGGCCACCAGGCACCCGCGATCTTCCATGAGATCGGCTGCGTGCGTCGTCTTGCCACCCGGCGCCGCGCACAGGTCGAGGACGCGCTCGCCGGGCCGCGGCCCGAGAGCCGGCGCCGCCACACCCGTGGACGCCTGCTGCACGTAGATGAGGCCCAGCCAGTGCTCCAGCGTGAACGACACCGGACGCGGACCCTCGTCCACCTGGAAGAAGCCCGGCATGCCGTCCAGCGGATGAATCCGGTAACCCTGCTCCCGTAACCTGTCGGCTACGTCGTCCGGAGAGATCCGGCCGGTCCGCACCCGGAAGACGGTAGGCTCCTCCCGTGACGACGCTTCCACGAAGCGGGGCCAATCGGGGACGATGGAGCGGTAGCGGCTCAGGTCCACCGAGCGCTCCCGACGGGGCGCCGACCGTCTCCGGCGCCTACGGGGCACGAGAGGAGCGCACTCTGCTACCGGGTCTCAAAAGGAGGGCAGCCCGATGTCGTCCTCGTCTTCCTCGCGGACCAGCGTCAGGATCGCCGCCTGCGGCACCACCAGGTACTTGTTGCCCTCGAACGTGATCTCGACGGCCGCACGGCGGAAGAAGATGGCGTAGTCGCCGATGCGGGCCTGCAGGGGCATGTAGCGCGGCTCCGTGGCGCCGATCTTCCAGGGCTCCTCGTCGAGCTCGGTGGGGGCGGACACCGCGTTGCCCGGCCCGGTCGCCACCACCTTCCCGCCCTGGACGGCCTGGTTGTCGACGGCGCTGGCGGGTAGATAGAGACCCACCTTCGTGCGATCCTCTCCCTCCTCGGGCTGGATCAGCACCCGG
>JAJDNI010000012.1 GCA_022340755.1 Gemmatimonadota bacterium | reverse complement strand
ATCGGCATCAGAGCTACCCCGGCACGATGCACGCCGCGATCGATGCCGACGCCGTCGAGACGGTCGTCGATCTCTTCGACGCCAAGGCCAGCGAGATCGCCGGCAACCCCGCCTTAACCTGCCGGGGGCGGACACTGACCTATCAGGAGCTCGATCGGCTGTCGTCGGCGTTCGCCGGCTACCTGCAGAATGAAACCGATCTGCAGCCTGGCGATCGCATCGCCCTGCAGCTGCCCAACATCCTGCAGTTCCCCGTCGCCGTCTGGGGAGCGTTGAAGGCCGGGCTGGTGATCGTCAACACCAACCCTCTGTACACCGAGCGGGAGCTGGAACATCAGCTCAACGACTCCGGCGCACGCGCGATGGTCGTCTACGCCGGCCTGGCCGCACGGGCATTGAAGGTCAGGCCGAGGACACGGGTCGAGCACCTGGTCGTCACCGAGGTCGCCGACCTGCATCCACCGCTGAAGCGGACCCTGATCAACACGGTCGTCAAGCGCGTCAAAGGACGGGTCCCGCGCTATCGAGTCGACGCGCTGGTTCCGCTCCGCGAGGCACTGCGCCTCGGCGAGCGCTCCATGCATCGGCCGGTGCGCTCCCGGCATGGCGACCCGGTCGTCCTGCAGTACACCGGCGGCACAACCGGCGTGGCCAAGGGCGCGATGCTCACGAACCGCAATCTCATCGCGAACACGCTGCAGTCGCAGGAGTTCTTCAAGCTGGCATTCGGCACCGGGGCGGCGACCATGGTCGCGCCGCTGCCGCTGTACCACATCTTCGCGTTCACCGTGCACTGCCTGGTGATGATGTACACGGGCAGTCACAACGTGCTGATACCGGACCCGCGCGACGTGGCCGCGTTCAGAAAGGAGCTGGCCCATCACAAATTCACCGGCTTTGTCGGCCTGAACACCCTGTTCGCCGGTCTGTGCAGGGACGAGAGGTTCCAGCGGCTCGACTTCCGCCATCTGGAGCTCACGATCTCCGGCGGCATGGCTTTGACACGGGCCGTGGCCGATGCCTGGCGCCAGGTGACCGGGTGTGAGATCAGCGAGGGTTACGGAATGACGGAGGCCTCGCCGGTCATCGCGTTCAATCCGCCGGGCGCCGTGCAGCTCGGCAGCATCGGCATCCCGGCGCCCTCGACGGACGTGCGCATCGTCGACGACGACGGCATTCCGCAGCCCGTGGGCAAGCCCGGTGAATTATGGGTGCGAGGGCCGCAGGTCATGAGAGGATACTGGAACAGGCCGGAAGACACGGCCCAGACGCTCACCGGGGACGGTTGGCTGAAGACCGGCGACGTCGCCGAGCTGTGCGAAGACGGGTACATGAGGATTGTCGACCGGAAGAAGGACATGATCGTCGTCTCCGGCTTCAACGTCTATCCAAGCGAGATCGAAGACGTCCTGACCAGCCATCCCGCCGTCGTCGAGTGCGCCGCCATCGGGGTGCCGAGCGAGAAGACCGGTGAAGCGATCAAGGTCTTCATCGTCACCGACAGGGACGTCGCCGATGACGAGCTGATCACCTATTGCCGCGAAAGCCTCACCGGCTACAAGGTGCCTCGGCTGTTCGAGCGTCGTAGCGAGCTACCGAAGAGCAACGTCGGCAAGGTGCTGCGTAGGGAGTTGCGTACCACCTAGCGGAATTCGGGCCCGAGTCAGCAACGGAGGAACCGCGGTCGCGGCTCGATTCCATCAATCGGAGGATCCTTGTTGAGACCTGTCCTAGGCGAGGCGTTCCTATGAGCGAGTCGACTTCTTCCGCGGCCCCCGCGGCCTCCGCGGCGCCCCGCGACATCCCCAAGATCGTTTGGTCCTGGGCCTTCTACGATTGGGCGAACTCGGCTTTCACGACGCTCGTCGTGACGTTCATCTACTCCTACTACTTCACCCAGTCGATCGCGCCCGACGGGATCACGGGGACGGCATGGTGGGGTCGGGCGGTCTCGATCTCGGCCGTCTTCGTCGCCCTGCTGTCGCCCATTGCGGGCGCGGCGGCGGACCGCGGCGGCACGCGAAAGCGGGCGCTCGCCATGTCCACGGGCGTGTGTATCGCAGGAAGTGTGGCGCTGACGTTCATCGCGCCAGGCAGAGCGCACTCCGCCCTCCTCGCCCTCACCGTGTTCGTGGTGGCGAACGTCGCCTTCGAGATGAGCATGGTGTTCTACAACGCGTTCCTGCCGAACATCGCGTCGCCGGCGAGAATCGGGCGCATTTCCGGCTATGGGTGGGGACTCGGGTACATCGGCGGGCTGTTGTGCATGGTGATCGCGCTCGTGGCATTCGCCCCACGCGAGAGCCAGCCGTGGTTCGGCCTGTCGACGGCGAACGGCTTCAACGTCCGCGCCACGAACCTGCTCGTTGCGGGATGGTACCTCGTCTTCAGCCTACCCCTCTTCTTCAACGTGCCCGAGCGCCGCACCGGCGCCGAGGCCCTGAACATCCGCGAGGCGTTCGTCGAGCTGGGCCGGACGTTCCGCGCGATCCGTCGGTATCGAGAGGTCGCCAGGTTCCTGATCGCACGGCTCGTCTACAACGATGGCCTGGTGACGGTCTTCGCGTTCGGCAGCGTCTACGCCGGTCAGACGTTCGGTATGTCCCTGTCGGAAGTGATCGCGTTCGGGATCGGGCTCAACGTGGCCTCTGGCCTCGGCGCCCTGGCGTTCGGGTTCGTGGACGACAAGGTGGGAGGCAAGAGGACCGTGCTCATATCACTGGTGGCCCTCGCGCTCGCCACGGTCCTCGCGGTGTGTGCACCCAACAAGACGTGGCTGTGGGTGGCGGGCATTCTCATCGGCATCTCCGTGGGCCCCAATCAATCGGCGAGCCGGTCGTTGATGGGCCGGTTCGTCCCCGAGACGCACCAGGCAGAGTTCTTCGGCTTTTTCGCGTTCTCCGGGAAGGTCACCTCGTTCATGGGCCCCTTCCTGCTCGGCACGGTCACGTTGATGTTCACGTCGCAGCGGGCGGGGGTGGCCACGGTGTTGTTGTTCTTCCTCGTGGGTGGCGGACTGTTGCTGCTCGTCAACGAACGAGCCGGAATCGCGGCGGCGCGGGCGGAGTGATGCGGCTGCCGTGTGGCGCCTCGCTACCCTCCGAGCTTCTCTCTCAACTCCTGGAACCAGTTCTGAACCAGAACGAGCCGCCGGGTGTCGACCTGCTCACCCCCTCCCGCCGGGCGCACGGTTCGCCGCATGAGGAACCGCTGGTCGTCCGGGGTGATGTCGTAGAACCCCTGCACGACAGCCGTCGCACACCCGGGCGGCAGCGTGAACAACGTGCGCCGCTCGCGCACGGCGAACGGGGGACCGGGGTCGACCCGCGCCATGACCATCTCCCGGTCGGCGTTCGCGTAGAACATCGCGGATCCGTCGTGCGCCCACAGCGGTGCGTTCGCGCCCCCGTCCGACACCTGCACCTTGCCCCCGTCCGTGTCGGGAAACGGGCGGACGTACACCTCGTTTCGCCCGGTCTCGTCGGAGAGGTACGCCAGCCAGCGGCCGTCGGGTGAGACCGCCGGGGCCTGCTCTTCGTTCTCGGTGGCGACGAGCGGGACGGGAACGCTGTCCTGGCCGGGGCGGAAGCCGAGGATATCACGTCCTCCTCGCGTGTACGCGTGCCCCGCGGTCCGCAGGACCAGCCACTCTCCCTTCGGGCCATAGAATCCCTGCGCCAGAGGCCGCTCGTAATCGATCAGCACCTCCGCCGCATCGGCCGTGCCGTCCGACGGCCTGCGCATGAGATCGTATTCTCGGCCGGCGTCCAACGACACGAATGTCACGAAACGCCCGTCGGGGGACCATCGGGGCATTCGCCTGTCGCCCTCCCCTGAGGTGAGGAGGGACAGCGGTCCATCGGGGAGGGGCTTGATCCAGATGTTGCTCCCCACGCCGTTGGACGCCGCGATCTTGAGCGCGATCCGCGATCCGTCCGGGGACAGCGCCATGCCCCAGTTGCTGTCTCCGGCCGCAAACGTCCATCCGGCCTGCACTGGATCCACATGCCCTGCGCGGTCGACCCAGACCAACTCGGCGCTTGCTTCCGCCGGCCCCGGCTGGCCGATGACATAGAGTGCCGTGCCTTCCCGGGAGAACGTCAATTCGGGTGCGAGCAGGCTGTCCAGCACGGGTACCGCGGGGCCGGTGATCTCGAGGCTGTCCAGGTCGAACGGTGTGGCGAACAGGCCCCCGTCCACTCGGCTGTAGAGAAGGTGGCCCTCGGCGTACCATACCCCGGCCCCGCCCGGGACCAAAAGGCGCGTGGTGTCGCCTCGCGCGTCGTAGACGTAGCCGTTGACCTCGCTCCTATCCATGTTGGCGACGCTGAACAACACCCCCCGGGCCTCGGGCAGGGGCCACAGTGCGCCGATGCCGCTCGCCTGCTCCATGAAGGACGCGACGACCTCGGCTTCGCCGCCCCCGGCGTCGACGCGGCGCAGGTCGAGCGTTGGCCCGAGGAAGTACACCGTGCCGTCCTCCAGCCAGGCGCCGCCGGGAAGAACCATCTGCGCCGAAGCGGCGAGCGTCTGCGGCGCCCCGCCTGCGGCTGGTATCTTGCGCAGAGTTCCGTACGCGGAAAAGCCCAGCCAAGCGCCGTCGGGCGAGAAGAAGGGGCCGACAGCACCTTCCGTCCCGGCGATGGGAACCGCCGTGAGCTGGTCCGTGTGCTTTCTGACGAGCTGGACCTGCTCGCCGACCATCTTGCGGTACACGATCGCCGACCCGTCGGGCGCGATGGCCGCATTGCGGCGCATGGCCTGCAGGCCGGTCGGGAGACGATTCCACAAGACGATGTTCTGACGGACGACAGGGGCCGCGGGGGGCGGAGGGGGCGCCAGAAGCGCCAGGATCGTCGCACCCAGCAACAGGACGGCCGCACCGGACGCGGCGAAAAACCGACGGCGCCACCGCGAGTCGGCCACGGCGACGCTTCCTCCCAGACCTGCCGTCGTTGCGGTGGTGAAGCGCGGATCCTCGAGGGCGCCGTGGAACGCCTCCGCGCTCTCGAAGCGGTCGGCCGGCAGCTTCGCCAGCGCCTTGTTCACAGCCGCCGCCACGTTCGGCGGCACGGTCTTCCGCAGCCGATCGACCGGGGTCGGCTCCTCGGTCACGATCTTCAGGACGATGGCGTGGGCCGAAGACCCCGTGTGCGGCGGATCACCCGTCAGCATCTCGTACAGCACGCACCCCAGCGAGTAGATGTCCGATCGGTGGGTGATCTGCTTCTCCGCCGTCGCCTGCTCGGGGCTCATGTACTGCGGCGTCCCCAGCGACAGGCCCGTTTCCGTCATCCGGCCACCCGCCGCCGCGCTCACCGCGAGGGCGATGCCGAAGTCCGCCACCATCGGGCGGCCTTCCTGCAGCAGGATGTTCTCGGGCTTGATGTCGCGGTGGATGACGTCGTGGCGATGCGCGTAATCCAGCGCATCGGCGACCTCGGCCGTGATCCGCACCGCCTCCTCGATGCCCAGCTGTGTCTCCCGTTCGAGCCGGTCGCGCAGCGTCTCCCCCTCCACGTAGGGCATCACGTAGTAGAGGAAGCCGTCGGCTTCGCCGGAGTCGAACAGGGGCAGGATGTGGGGATGCTGCAGGTGGGCGGTGGTTTTGATCTCCTGGACGAACCGCTCGTGCCCGAGCACCGCGGCAAGCTCCGGCCGCAGCACCTTCACGGCCACCTTGCGGTCGTGCTTCAGATCCGCCGCGAGGTAGACGGTCGCCATGCCGCCTTCGCCCAGGCGGCGTTCCACGATGTAGCGCTCAGCGAGGGCAGACTTCAAGCGCTCGAAGGAGTCGTTCATCGTTCAGCCTCCCGCGCCGGTTTTTCGCACAATACGACGCAAGGCGGCAAAGGGCCAGGCACAGCGGAACAGACTGAACAGCGGCACCGGTCGAGGTCCTGTGAGCCTGCGCCTCTGATTCTCGATGGAGACATGCGCGACCGGAAAGGAGGTTCCCGGTCGCCGGCGGAATCACTCTCGTGGGTGGGTCGGCCGGAGACCCACGAGGGACTCCGTCATGGGACCTACGGCCTCCAGCCACCCCTCGTAGCCATCGACTTGGTCCAGCAGCTCGAGGTACATGGCCGCGTCCTCCCCCACGGGAGTGTGAAGTCGCGTGCTCGAGTCCGTGGCTGCCCTCACGATGGCGTCCGCCACGTGCTCCGGAGACGGGCCCTCGCCGATGCTCTTCTCGTAGAACGAGCCAATCCACTCCTGGTCAGCCGCGTACACATCGCTCGGCGGCTCACCGCCCCTCAGGCCCTTCGCCAGAATTTCGGTCTTGAAGAAGCCGGGCTCGACGGACACGACGCGGATCCCGAAGGGCAGGACTTCGAGAAACAGCGCTTCGCTCACGGCGTTCAAGGCTCGTTTGGACGCTGCATATACGCTGTGGAACATCGTCGCCGGCAGGAGACTCGCCAACGAGCTGACGTTGACGATGACTCCAGAGCGTCGTGCACGCATCGACGGCAAGACGGCCTGAATGAGCCGCACAGGCCCCCAGAGATTGGTGTCCATCACCCTCCTGGCGATCTCGAGCGATTGGTGCTCCACGGGGCCCGAGGTGCCCACGCCGGCGTTGTTCACCAGGACATCGATGGCCCCGTGGGTCTCGAGGACCGAGCCTACCGTCTCCTCCACAGACCTCTCCTCCGTGACGTCGAGCGGCAGGATCTCCACCCTCGAGCCTTCCCGATCGCACCGTTCTCGGAGCCGATCGCCTCTCGCCGTGTCCCGCATCGTGGCAATGGTCGTGTCGCTGCGTCGGGCGAAGGCCACCGCCGACTCGAGACCGATACCGCTGCTGCAGCCTGTGATCAGGACCACGCTCATGATGCCTTCCTTTTGGACCGGCTTCCGCAATGGACGGCGGGAGGAAGATGCTCTCGCATCATAGGGGCTGGGGTGCGGGGTGGCCAATGTACCGGACCGATCGCAGCGTCGCTTGTTAATTGCTGCCCACTCACTTGCTCGTCTCGTTGTTGAGTGAAACCTTACGCGACAGGCGGGTGATCGGCCGAGGATCTTCATGCCTCGCGAACGGAGCCGATGCCTTTGGCCACCAACGTCACGTCATTTCTGTCCGAGCTGAGACGACGGAAGGTCTACCACGTCGCTGCCGCGTACGCGGCTGTTGCCGTGGGCGTTTCCGTGGCCGTGCCCGACCTGTTCAACGCGTTCGGAGCGCCCGCCTGGGCAGCCCAAGTCGTCATCGCTCTCCTGGTCATCGGGTTTCCCGTGGCCCTCATTCTGGCCTGGGCGGTGGAGCTCACCCCGGAAGGGATCAGGCGAACGGAGCCCCTGACTCCGGGACACGGCCACAATCCGGCATCGGGCTCGCCCACCGCGGACGGCGTGGATGAGGCGTTCGCCTCCACGAATGGACCGCTTCACGCCACCGGCTCCGGCGCAGGGCCCCAGGTAGCAGATCCCCGGAGCGTGGCGGTCCTCCCCTTCTCCGATCTGGGCGCGGACTCGGAATACCGGTTCTTCAATGACGGCGTCACCGAAGACGTCCTGGCCCACCTGAGCAAGGTGAAGGCGCTCCGGGTCACGTCTCGGACCTCCGTCATGCGGTACAGAGGCACGGACAAGCCCATCCGGGACATCGCCGAGGAGCTAGGCGTGCAGCATGTCCTGGAAGGATCGGTCAGGGCTGTGGGGAACCGGGTTCGGGTGGTGGCTCAGCTCATCGACGCCCGTACCGACACGCACCTGTGGGCGGAGACTTACGACCGGAGGATCGAGGACGTCTTCGCCGTGCAGAGCGAGGTGGCGGAGGCTGTGGCCCGGGCGCTGGCGGCCGAGTTGAGCGGAGCGGAGCTGACGGAGATCCACGAGGCGCCCACGGCGAACGTGACGGCGTACGCCCTCTTCTTGGAGGGAATGGCTGCGTTCGACAGCTTCCAGGCCGAGACGTGGAGCCGAGCCATTGGGCTGCTGGAGGGAGCGGTGGCTATCGACCCCGGCTTTGCCCGGGCACATGCCGGTATCGCCTTGCTCCTGACCTTCTATCCGTGGGTGACGTACCGCTTGCCGCCGCGGTACCATGACAGGCTGAAGAGGGCGGCGACCCGAGCGCTGGAGCTCGATCCGGAGTCCGGACATGCCTGGCTCGGCATGGCCGCCTTTCTGTGGAGTCGGGAGCGGGAATGGCTGGAGGCCGAAGAAGCGTACGCTCGGGCCTACGAGCTGGAGCCGGATGATCCGACGGTGCTGATCGGCAGGGCCTATTTCAACTACATGCTAGGTCGGTTCGACGAGGCTGTCCTCTGGCTGAATCGCCTCGAATCCTCGGGACGGAGTGCGGTCGTAGCCGACGTCTACCGCGCCATCATCGACGTGTACAGGGCAGATTACGGTGAGGTGGACCACGAAATCCCGATTCGTCAGCTGGATGCTCTCATGGCTGCCCACCCCGACCATGCGATGGTCCTCGTCCATCGAGCCATCGCCCTCGAGCGCGCCGGACGTTTCGAGGACAGTCTCGAGATGCTGAACGACGCTCTTCGCCTCGCGCCCGACAACGCTCTCGCACACGGCCTGCGTGGCCAGGACCTGGCTTACACGGGCAGGATGGACGAAGCTCGGGCCGAGGGAGCCTGGTTCCGAAACATCGACCCCGAGTCGGTGGATTGGGGGTGCTGGGCCCTCATCCCGTTTGCGGCCGGGGACGTGGATCGGGGCTTCGATCTCGCCGAGCGCGGAGCCGGCAAGTTCGGATCCCTCTTGCTGCCTTTTCTCCGTCTCGTCCGCGGGTACAGTCCCCTCTGGGAGCACCCTCGATTCTTGTCCCTCATGGACGCCATCTGGCCCGGGGACCAGAAGCGGGTCCTGGGGCCGTACGGCTGGCAGCCCCGTGATTGAAGAGGCCGACGGGGATTCATGAGCGGTGCGCTGACGGCGAGGAAGGCGCCCAGGCACGGCGGATGACGCTCAGTCGCTTCATGGCCGATCAGTTGCGCAAGCCCTCCGGCTGGTTCGGTTCCGCTGTAATGACCCGCATGCTCGGGATCGCAAGCAGGAGGGTGATCCGCGTCACCATCGATCTGTTGCGGCCCGACCCGGAAGACGCGGTGCTCGATATCGGCTTCGGCGGCGGCGATTCCGTGCTGCTGCTCGGGCAGCGGACGCCCCGCGGGAGCGTAACGGGAGTGGACTTCTCCCCCGAGATGGTGGCCGAGACGGCCCGCCGGGTTGGAAAGGCGCCGGTGCGGTCGCGGGTGCGGCTGTGCGTCGGCGATGCGTCCAACCTGCCGTTCCAGCCGAAGAGCTTCGACAGGATCCTGGCGGTCAACACGGCCTACTTCTGGCCGGACCTCACCGGCGTCTTCACGGAGGTTGGGCGGGTGATGAAGCCTCGCGGACGGTTCGCCGTCGCGATTCGGCCAGCGTCTCAGCTGCGGAAGGTCCCGTACGCGAAGCACGG
Organism: Gemmatimonadota bacterium; assembly: GCA_022340755.1. GTDB lineage: Bacteria > Gemmatimonadota > Gemmatimonadetes > Longimicrobiales > Gaopeijiaceae > SZUA-318. Next base: position 2,426 of record JAJDNI010000012.1, on the reverse strand, counting down.
GTTCAACCTCTACGGCGCGGATCAGCTCACGACAGCGATGGAGGCCTGCGGCATGCGGGTTGTGCTGGCGGACCATGTCGACGAGGGCCGCAGGCTCAGCCAGATCGTCGTGATCGGAGAGCGCGGGGCGGCGTAGTCGATCTCCGGCTTCAACTCGCCCATCGGCACCACTCCAGTTCCAGAGCCGAGCCGCCGAGCCTAGTCCCGCAGAGCCTCGGCGGGGTGGGCGTGCGCGGCTGTCGGGCGGGGACGTAGGTCGCGAGAACCGCGACACGACGATGGGAATCGCGGTGTTCACGAACACGCCCGGATCTCGGGGCGTGATGCCGAACACGAAGGAGGCCAGAAGGTTTGCCGCCGCCCCGGCCACGACGAGGCCCGCGGCGAGACCTGGGAGGACCACGCCCAGTCCTTCGCGCAGGATCATCGAGCTGACCTCCGCCCGGCGCGCACCCAGGGCCATGCGGACCCCCACCTCCGCCCGGCGGCGGCGCACTCCGTATGCGAGCGTGGCGTAGAGCCCCACCATGGTGATGGCCATGGCCGCAGCAGCGAGGAGGGAGAGCCCTGCGGTCATCAGGCGCCGCGGTGAGCGAAGCACGACCAGTCGGCTGTCGAACGAGGTCAGGGCGTTCCCGGTGCCGATGGGGAGGTCCGGGTCGACGGCGATCACCGCCCGCCGGATGGGCTCCCCGAAATCCGGGAGCCACCTGGCGCTCTTGAAGACGGTCAGAGGCTTGCCCACGGGATCCTGGTCAGGCCAGCAGCGCTCCGCCATAAAACGGTTGATGACGAGGCTACCGGTGGGCTCCGCGAAATCCGCCGGTTCGAACTTGCGGCCACGGAGGACGGGGATTCCGGCGATCTCGAAGTAGTCCGGAGAGACGGTCTTGAGGTTCGCGCGGTCCGGCTGATCCGGCGTCGGCTCGCGGCCCTCGGCGACCACGCGAGTGGGCATGGACGCCCCACTCAACGGCGCATGGTTGATGAACGCCACCCCCAGCACGCCCGGGACCCGACCCACGGCGGGCACGCCCACGCCGATTCCCAGGGCCAGGACCAGGGTCGTGGTGACGGCATATGCGGGTGTGCGCCCGAGGCTCGTGAAGAGTCTTCGCGTCGCACGGAAGCCCTGAAGCATCGTCGTCCCTTCCCAAGGGGGTGCGGGGCCGGCCCAGCTACGGGCTCGAGATAGCGGCACGTCGCCTTGTCCTGCCCCGAGCATCGCCGTTACCGTTATAACGTTAAAAAAATCACGATATATCTTCCGCCATTCCTGGCTCTCCCGCTGGCGTCGTCGTCCCGGTCTCGTCCGCCGTATCCCCGGCGACATGCGACGCCCTGCCCCGACCTGGCCACGCTTCGGCTCCGGCGGACTTTCGGAAGCGTTTCGGTTCCATGGATCAGGCAAACACGCTACAAGCGTTCATAGAGAAGCTGCACAGCGAGGGTGTCGAGGCGGGGCTCAACGACGCGGAGGACTTGCGGTCCGCTGCGGCGGCGGAGAGCGCCGCGGTGGTCGCCGAAGCTCGAGAGAACGCGCGCGCCATCGTCGCCCGGGCCGAGGAGCGCGCTGCCACCCTCGTCGCCGAGGCGAAGGGTGAGATCTCGCTCGCCGTCCGCGACGCGGAGCTCGAGCTACGGGACGCGCTGGAGCGATCCCTGACCTCGCTACTGCAGCGATGGCTGCAGCCTGCTCTCGAGGACCCCGACCTGCTGGCCCGTCTTCTCGTCGAGATCGTGGGTGCCGACGCCGACGCCCCGGACCCCGGGTTGGAGGTCGAGGTGCGCTCCGATCTCGTGGAGCGGCTCGCCGCCGTCGCGCCCCGGATGCTCGGGGAGGCTCTTGCCGAGGGCGGGCGGGTGGACGTAAGGGAGGGCCTGCGCACCGCGGGCTTCGAGTGCCGCGTTCACGACTCCGTCGTCGAAGTCACCCCGGAGTCGGTAGCGGAGAAGCTCGTCCAGCTCCTCTCGCCACGATTGCGGGCGCTGCTGCGGACGGCGGCGGACCGGGGACCCCTGGCCGCCCGGTAGACGCCCCATGATCGCCGGTGCGAACTACTGGCTGCTCACCTCCCTCCCCACCCTGGACGGGCCTGATACGCCCCCGCCCTTCTCTCCGGTGGAGCTGCGGGCCCGCGCCGCCGGGAGCGACGGTGCCCGTCTGGTGGACGTGATCCTGCTCTCCGAGGATCTGCGTCAACGCCAGGCCATCCAGGCGGGAGAGCCCGTGCATTCGGAGGCGGCGGTCCTCACGCCGGCGCAGCTCTCGGGGAACGATCCCCTGCCCGCGTCCCTTCGGCCCGCGGAGCCGATCCCGGTCGGTGCCCTTCCCGAAGAGCTCGTCTGGCAGGCGTACTGGGCCTACGCCGCGGCCGTGGCACGGAGGCGACGGAGTCGATTTCTCGGCGCCTGGGCCCACACGG
>JAJDNI010000007.1 GCA_022340755.1 Gemmatimonadota bacterium | reverse complement strand
CGACACGGCGGCCGGCCCCCGGATGGAGCCGCTGGTGTCCTCACCGATTCCCACCAGGCCGAAGTTTGCCGCGATGCCGGAGCCCGTGCCGCCCGACGACCCGCTGGGATTCCTGTCCGGGTCGTAGGCGTTCCGGATGATGCCGTATGCCGATCCCACGTACCGGGACGCGAACTCCCCCATGGTGGTCTTGGCCAGGATGATGGCGCCCGCCTTCCGCAGGCGCTTCACGATGGTGGCGTCCTGCTCGGGCACGAAGTCCTTGAAGAGCACCGAGCCGAACGACGTGGGCATGTCGTGGGTCTCGACCTGATCCTTCACCAGGACCGGGACGCAGTGCAGCGGGCCCACGAACCCTTTCTCCCGGAAGAGGGCGTCGAGGGAGTCGGCCTGATGGAGCGCCCGCTCGTTGAGGTGCTGGATGGTGTTCAGCGTCGGGCCGGTCTTGTCGTAGGCCTCGATCCGGTCGATGTAGCCCTGAACCAGCTGCCGGCATGTCAGGCGGCCGTCCTTCATCGCCGCGTGCACCTCGCCGATGGTGGCCTCCAAAAGCCGGAAGCTTTGGGCGGCGCCGACGCCCGGCGATGCGAGGACCGTAGAGAGAGCCAGGGTGGCGAGACGAAGGTGTCTTCGGAGCATGACCGGATCCGGACGTGAGGGGAGGGTGTGCACACTAACACGAGGCGCTTGATGTGCTCAACTCCCTGCCTCGCTTGATCTCGCGCGGCCGGTCGGCAGCGGAATTCGGGTCAGGCTCAACCGACACATCTGCTGGAGGTGTCGCGCCCGTTGGTGAAGCGGGTAGGCGTCGCCAGCGCGGGTAGCATCACTTTCCTGCTCCCTGCATTATTGCATGTCGTTGGCGAGCACAGAGGAACAAGACGCTATCGAGCGGTTGTCAACGACCCGCAATGGAGGGATTGCGATCTTTCTCCGTGACAGAAGGTGTCGTCTCGAGGCCCTCGGCCCACTGCGTCGGTCGGTCGGGCCAGGCTGAATGCCACCTTCCATCCAGTATCCATGACGAGGAGCGACATACCGGGCGCTCGCCGGCCTTTACAGGCGCGCGGTCGGCGCCGCGTCGGGCTCATCCTCGATGCGGCAGCCGACATGATCGGCCAGGGTGGCGTGGAGAGCTTGACGATGCACGGAATCGCCGAGCGCTCCGGCACAGCCATCGGGTCATTGTACCATTTCTTCCCGAATCTCTCTGCCGTGGTGGACGAGTTGTTTGCTCGGCACGGTCAGGAGATGCGACGCCGCTTGAGCGCCCTCGAAGACTCGGCCGTCGACTGGGCCGGACTCTCCATCGGTGAGGCGGTCAACCAGTTCCTGGACCCATTCCTGCAGTACTTCGAGAGCCATCCCGAGGTGCTCCTCGTCCTCCAGCACAAGCGGGCGATGGGCACACCGCCGGATCCTCAGATCTCAGCGCTGTTTCTGAGGCTCGCCGAGTCCGTCGTAAGGGCACGCCAGCCAGGGCTGTCGAAGCCCAGCCAAGAGGCCCGTGCGGCAACGGTGGTGGCCGCGATCATCGGAGTCGTTCAGTTCACGGTCAAGGTGCCACAGCCGTCCCGCCCAGTCATGGTGCAGGAGCTCCGCCGGCTGCTGGCGGCGTACTTCGACTCGGAGTAGTCCGGGCGCCCTCCTACCAGACCTTCTCCCCCACCGCCTGCTGTAGCTGGACCCGATTCCTGACCAGGTCGTAGTGGGCCCGTAGCTGCACGAGCTTCGCTTGCGCCAGCACGGTCTCCGCGTCCAGGACGTCCAGGTTGGTGACCACACCGGCCAGGTATCGCGTACGGGCCAAGGCCAGGGCCTCGGTGGCCTGGCTCACCTGGATGTCGGTGGTGGCGATCTTCTCCCGGGCGGCTCTCACCGCTGCCACGACCTGCTCCACCGCCGTGACGATGTTCCGCTCCAGGGTGGTGGTGCGTGAGCGCGCGGTGGTGACGTCGGCATCCGCCGCACGCACCTGGCTCTTCGTGCGGTCCCCCTGGTAGATCGGGAGCTGCACGGACATGCCCGCCACGAAGTCGGGCTTGATGGTGTTGATGTTGGGCACGTAGCCGTTCTTGGCGCCTACGCTCAGCATGAGGTTGACCCCGGGCTTGTCGGCCAGCGCCGCCAGCCGGCTTCCCATCTCCGCCGAAGCCTCGGCGTTGTGGGCCATGCGCACGTCGGGGCGCTGCGTCAGCGCCACCGTGCGCAGCGAGTCCAAGTTCAGGTCCATGCTGTCCACCCGGAAGTCGCCCACGGGCGCGACGCTCGAGTCGGCGGGCAGGCCAAGGAGCTCGCGTAGCTGGATGGTGCGCTGACTCAGGGCATTGGCGATGTCCACACGCTGGCTCTTCGCCGTGGCGATGCGCACCTGGGTTGTGAGGGCGTCGAAGCTGGTGGCGGTTCCCGCCTCCACCTTACCCTGGATGATCTGCAGGTGCTCGCCCAGCGCCCGGATCTGCTCGTCCTGCACGTCCAGGTCCTGCTGCAGGAAGAGCACCGCGTAGAACGCATCGATGGTCTGGTACGCCAGGCGCGAGCGTACGGCGTCGACGTTGGAGGTCGCGCTGGTTTGGAAGGAGCGCGCCAGCGCAACCGCCGTCTGCCGCCTTCCCCCGTCCACCAGGGTGTACTGCAGGCTGAGGGCCCCATCCCAGTTGTCGGCGGGGAAGAGGGAAAACGACTCGCCGTTGAAGTCCAGTGTGGGCGTGGGCCCGATGCGCGAATACGAGCCCTGGGCCACGACCGTGGGCGAGAACAGGCTCTGCTTCACCTGCACGCGGGCCTCGGAGGCCGAAACCCCGTTCTCCGCCTCTCGGATGGACGGATGCGTGGCCAGCACCCGCTGCACCGCCTGCGCCACCGTGAGGGAGTCGGCAACCGCGGACGCCTGGTGCGCCACAAGAGGCGCGCGAAGGGGCGCCCCCGAGAGCAACGTCACCGCGGCGGCGAAAGGGATCATCCGATTCATATGCGCAATCCTTCTGGACCGATGGGCTCGGTGGAGCTCATCTATTCTGCCAGCGTCGCCCCGCCCTCACCGCGGTGCAGATCGTGGTGGGGACGGAGGAAGAAGACGGGTACGATGGTGAGGGCGAGTATGATGAAGGCCAGCCTGAAAACGTCGTCCACGGCGGACACGAAGGCCTGCTGCTGGGTGTGCATGGCCACCAGGACCTTGGCTTGGGCGCTCCCCGTACCGTACGTGCCGCCCACGGCGTTCATGGCGAAGTGACCCAGGGCCCGTACGGTGTTGTCGTACGTCGCCGAGGTAGGGTCGATCTGCTGGCCGTACATGGCCATGTGGAAGATGGTGCGGCGGGTCAGGATGGTACCGAACACAGCCACGCCGAAGCTGCCGCCGATCTGGCGGATCACGTTGATGAGCCCCGAGGCCTGAGCCATCTTGCGATTCGGGATCTCGGAGATGGCCACGGTGGTCAGGGGCGAGAACAGCAGTCCCATCCCGACGCCCCGCAGATAGAGCGGCATGAGGATCTGCCATTTCTCCGACAGCAGGGACAGGAAGCTGAACTGGTACATGGTCAGCGCCATGATCCCCAGGCCGAGAAGGACGGGTACACGCCCGTCGTAGCGGTCGGTGAACATCCCGGCGAAAGGCGCCGTGAGCCCCAGCAGGACTCCCACCGGCAGGAAGACCAGGCCCGCCTGGAATGGTGTGTAACCCAGGGAGTTCTGCAGGTAGATGGGGAGCAGGAAGTTGGCGCCGAACATCCCCACGCCGAACGAGAAGAGCACGACGTTGCTCACCGAGAAGTTGAAGTTCTCGAAGAGCTCGATGTCGATGAGAGGGTGGTCGACGATGAGCTCGGTGGCCAGGAAGACGCCGAGCCCCACGAAGGCGATGAAAAACGACGAGAGGATGAACGTGGAGGTCCACCCGCCGGTGTTCCAGGCCGAGTTGCCGTCGGCCAGAGCCAGCAGCAGCGCGGTGAGGCCGATGGCCAGCGAAAGGAAGCCCACGACGTCGAAGCGCTTGCCCGGCGCCGGCCGGTGCTCACGCAGGATGATCCCCGCCGCGAGGATCCCCATGATCCCGATGGGGACGTTCACGTCGAAGATGACGTTCCACTCGTAGTGGTCGATGAGGTAGCCGCCCAGCGTCGGCCCCAGCGACACCGATGCCGATGCCGCCACCGACCAGAAGCCCAGCGCCACCCCTCGCATGTGCGGCGGAAACTCCCGCGTGATGATCGCCATGCCGACCGGCAGCAGGAAGCCGGCGCCGGCGCCCTGGATGACCCGGAAGGCGATGAGGACGTCGATGTTCCCCGCCAGGCTGCAGAGGAACGAGCCCAGCGTGAAGAAGAAGAGCCCGATGAGGAACATCCGCTTGTAGCCGAAGTGGTCCGCCAGCCACCCCGACGACGGGAGCATCACCGCGAAGATGAGCAGGTACGCGGTGAGGATCCACTCCACGTGGTCCACGGTGACGCCGAACGTGGCCATGAGCTTGGACAGCGCCACGTTGACGATGGTGGAGTCCAGCACGGCCATGAAGGTGCCTACCATGACGCTGGCCAGCACCAACCAGCGGTACACTCCCCTCGACGGATCGAGGAAGGGGAACCGCTCGACGAGCTCGTGTCGAAGGTGGGACTGTTCTACCGGCATCTCGCGCCCCGTCGGCCTACTTCTCGGGGTTGTGCACGGTGGCCACCACCGACATCCCCGGGAGGAGCCGGACGGGGTCCACACCCTCCGAGTCGCGGTCGATGGCGATCTTCACCGGGACCCGCTGGGTCACCTTGGTGAAGTTCCCCGACGCGTTGGCCGGCGGGATGAGGCTGAACTGCGAAGCCGCTGCGGCGCCGATGAGGATCACCTTCCCGCTGAACGAGCGGTCGGGGTAGGCGTCCACGGACAGGTCCATTTCGCTGCCGATGGGCATGAAGCGGAGCTTGGTCTCCTCGAAGACCGCGGTGACCCAGGTGTGCTCGAAGTCGTAGATGGTGAAGACCGGCTGCCCCGGCTGCACCACGTCGCCGGGGAGAAGCCAGCGCTTCGCCACGACGCCGCGGAAGGGCGCGAACACGCGGGTATCGGCGATCTGCTGCTCGATGACGTCCACCGAGGCGCGGGCGGCCTCTACCCTGGATAGCGCGATGGCATGCTGGGCCGCCTCCTCGTCCAGGGCCGAACGGCTGTGGTCGAAGGCCTCCTGGGTGATGGCGTGTCCCTCGATCTGCATGGTCGCGCGGCTGAGGTCGTCCTTCGCTTTCTTCTCCGCTACCTCGGCGAGCTTAACACTCTGCCGGGCCAGGTCGAGCTGGGCCTGGGCCTGGAGGAGGTGCGCGTGCAGGTCCGCAGTGTCGAGCTGGACGAGGAGCTGGCCGGCCTGGACGGTGTCACCCTCGTCCGTGCCCAGCGTGGTGATCCGGCCCAGCATCTTGGTGGTGACGGTGGCCCGATCGCCGTCGATGTAGGCGTCGTCCGTGGAGACCACCCCGCGGAGCTTGAAGTACCAGTACCCTCCGCCCAGGCCTGCGAGCACCAGCACGAACAGGAGGATCAGGAAGCCACCCCGGCTCCTCTTCTTGCCGTTCCCGGTGCCCGCGGGGGACCCGCTGCTCGACTTGCCCATGGCGGGGCCAGCGGGCCCCGGCGTCTCTTCCGGCATTTGACTTCTCCTCACGGACCCAGCTGATGCGCCCGTGGCCGTCGTCCCTGGTGATTGCTCCGTGGAGCGTGTGGCAGGGCCGAGGGCTCGTGCGCTCACGTGGGGAGCGGAAGAGCGGGCAGGACCCTCCGGGAAAAACTAGACGATATCGTCTAGTCGATCAACGGATCCCCGAGCGACGCTCTCGGGTCGAAGACTCGGCGCACCTCAGTGCTCCCTCGAGGGACTCGCGCGCTTTCCGGTCCCCCCTACTAGAATGTCGGGAGGGCAGTCCCCAGGGAGCCACACTCTCTGGAGCGGAGGCGCCTGTGAGCGAGAAGACTCCCACCCACTACGAAGATTGAGCCCTTCTTGGATCGAGAGGACTCGAGTTGAAGAAGACGGTCAGGATGCCACACGCCTTCGTGATGATGCTCCTTATCCTCACCGCCGCCGTGGCCCTCACCTGGGTAGTGCCCTCCGGGGCCTTCTCCCGCACGGAGCCGGGGCTGGTGCAGCCCGGAAGTTACCACGTCGTCCAGAAGGAGTACTCCGCGGACGCCGTCCTGGACCGGGGCCGGCCCTCCGAAGGGACGGCCCGCCCCGTCAGCCCCGTGGCCATCGTTTCCACCATCCCCCGCGGGATGGAGGCGGCGGCGTCCCTCATCTTCATGATCATGTTCATCGGCGGGATGTTCGGGGTACTCTCCGCCACCGGAGCGCTGGACGCGGGGATCGAGCGCCTCATCGCCCTCACCAGCGGCAACGTCTACCTGCTGGTCCCCATCCTGATGCTCGCCATCTCGGCAGGGAGCACCTTCCTGGGGCTCATCTCCGAGTACCTGGTCATCATCCCCATCGTGGTGCTCCTGGCACGGCGGCTGGGGTTGGACAACCTGGTGGGGCTGGCCATCGTGGCCATCGCCGCCAAGATCGGGTACATGACCTCCGTCACGAACCCCCTTCCCCTCCTCATCGCCCAACCCATCGTGGGGATCCCGGTCTTCAGCGGCGTCGCCTTCCGCCTCGTCACCTTCGTCCTCTACCTCACAGTGGGAGTCGTCTTCCTCCTCCGGCACATCCGTAAGGGCGGCTACCGGCCCGGGAAAGAGATGGCCCACGACTCCTCCCCTCTCCGGGGACGCCACCTGGCCATCGTCTGGATCCTGGGCGGCGCCATCCTCGTCATGCTCTACGGTGCCCAGAAACTGGACTGGGGGAACCCGGAGCTGGGGGCCTTCTACATCTTCCTGGCCCTCGTCATCGCCCTGGTGGGGAGGCTCCCCTCCCGCCGCACCGCCGTTGCGTTCCTGGACGGCATGAAGGGGATGATCCTGGCCGCGGTCCTGGTGGGTTTGGCACGAGCCGTGGAGATCGTGCTGCGGGACGGAATGATCATGGACACCATCATCCACGCCCTCTCCCGCATGGCGGAGGGGAGCCACCCCGTGGTGGTGGCACAGATGCTGGTGGGCATCCAGATGGTGCTGGACATCCTCATCCCCTCCACCTCGGGGCAGGCGGCGGTGACCATGCCCATTCTGGGTCCCATCGCCCACCTGGCGGGTGTCAGCGGACAGGTCTCGGTCTCGGCCTTCATCTTCGGGAACGGCCTCACCAACACCATCACCCCCACGTCCGGAATGCTCCTGGCCTACCTGGCCACCGCCGAGGTCCAGTATGGCCAGTGGGTCCGCTTCGTGATCCCCCTGGTGGGGATCCTGGCCCTCATGTCGCTGGCGGCCATCTCGGCGGCCGTCCTCCTGGGACTCTAGGAGGATGTCCGCCGTGCAGCCCTTCGAGCTCCACCAACCCCATCCCCGCACCGTCCCGGTCCTGTTTGACTCCCCGCACAGCGGGAGGCACTACCCGCCGGATTTCGGATCCAGCGCCGCCCTTTCCGACCTGCGCAGGGCAGAGGACGCCTACGTGGACCAGCTCCTTCTGGACGCCGTTCCCCTGGGGGTCACCCTCCTCCTGGCCACCTGCCCCCGCTGCTACCTGGACCTGAACCGGGAGGCCGACGACATCGATCTCGGCATGATCGAGGGGTCCTGGCCGGGGGCCGTCTCCCCCACCGAGAAGTCGAAGCGGGGGCTGGGGCTCATCCGTCGCCTGGTAGTCCCGGGGGTCCCCGTCTACGACCGACGCCTCTCCGTGGAAGAGGTCCAGCGGCGTATCGAGGCGGTCCACGTCCCCTATCACGCGGCCCTTTGGGATCTCCGGACCCAGCTGCTGGAGCATCACGACACCCTCTGGCACGTGAACTGGCATTCCATGAAGTCGGTGGGAAACGCCATGACCCCGGACGGAGCCGGCGCCGCCCGCCCTGACTTCGTCCTCGGGGACCTTCATGGCCGGAGCGCCGACCCCGCCGTCACCCGCTTCGCGGTGGAGATCCTGGAGGGAATGGGCTACTCCGTCGCAGTGAACGACCCCTACGCCGGTGGGAAGATCGTCCGGGAGATGGGCGATCCCCGGGGGCGGGTCCACAGCATCCAGATCGAGATGAACCGGGCGCTCTACCTGGACGAGGCGCGGGTGGAGAAGACGCAGGGCTTCGAGCGGCTGAAGGTGGACCTGACCACCTTCTCGTCGACGTTCGCGGATGGGGTGCGTTAAGCGATGAGAATGGCCGCGTCAGCGGCCACAGCCGATCCGCATCACGCCCCGTCGCACCACTCCCGCGCGCTCTGGAACATCCTGAGCCACGGCGAGGCCGTCGTCTTCCCCTTCCACTGCCGCGGTGTCCACCCCCACTGCCAACTCAGGAACGACCGTTCGGGGTGGGGCATGATGGCCAGGTGCCGGCCATCCTCGGACGTCAGCGCCGCGATGCCGTGGGGTGAGCCGTTGGGGTTCATAGGGTAGATGGTGGTGGCCTCGCCGGTGTCGTCCACGTAGCGGACGGGGGCCAGCCCCTGGGCCAGCACCTTCTCCTTGATCTCCCGGCTCGGGAAGTGTGCCCGGCCCTCACCGTGGGCCACCCAGACCCCCAGAGTCGCGCCCGCCATGTCCTGCAGCATAACCGAAGGGCTCTCGAGCACCTGCACGTTCAGGAAGCGGCACTCGAAGCGGCCGGAGCTGTTGTGGATGAAGCGCGGCTGGAACCGGGTCTCGATCCCCGGCCAGGGGACCCAGCCCAGGAGGGCCGAGAGCTGACACCCGTTGCAGATGCC
>JAJDNI010000004.1 GCA_022340755.1 Gemmatimonadota bacterium | reverse complement strand
GGACACTGCCTCGAGGCGTGCCCGGTGTTTCTCAACCCCTCGCAGCTAGGCCTACTCGCGCAGGCGGGCCGCTACGAAGTGATGCAGGAGGAGTACCACCTGCAGGACTGCATGCTTTGCGGGTCCTGCTCGTACGTCTGTCCCTCCAACATCCCACTCTCCCAGATGTTCGCGCTGAGCAAGACGGCGTTCCGCAAGCTGCAGGCGGCTGCTCCTCCGCCTGAGAAGAAGGACCAGGAAGGGGCGAAGGTGGCCTGATGGAGAACCCACGCTTCGAGCTGACGGCCTCCCCCCACATCAAGGGTCCGGACTCCACGCCGCGCATCATGTGGTCGGTGGTGGGCAGCCTGGCGCCGGTCATCTTCGCGGCGATCTGGTACTTCGGGCCCAGCGCCGTCTTCGTCATCGCGGCGGCCACCCTCGGCTGCGTGCTCACGGAGCGCGTCTTCGGACCGGGTGGTTCCCTCAAGGACGGCTCCGCGGTCATCACCGGCCTCCTTCTGGGTCTCACGCTGCCGGCGGGCATCCCCCTGTGGATGGCCTTCCTGGGTGGCATCTTCGCCATCGGCCTGGGCAAGCTGATTTTCGGCGGCCTGGGCCAGAACGTGTTCAACCCGGCGCTGCTGGGTCGGGCCTTTCTCCAGGCGGCGTTCCCTGAGGCGCTGACAACGTGGCCCAACGTCTCGGGACCATGGTGGGCGCTCCGGGGCGACAACTTCGCCCTGCCCTTCATGAGCGCCAATCCGGTGGCCACCGTGACCGGGGCCACACCTCTGGGCCTCATGAAGTTCGAGGGGACCCACACGGAGCTGGCGAAGCTCATCATCGGATCCACCGGCGGCTCTCTGGGTGAGACGGCCGCCGTGATGATCCTTCTGGGTGGAGCCTATCTGGCGTTGAAGAAGTACCTCGACTGGAGGATCCCGATCTCCATCTTCCTGACGGTGGCGGTCCTCTCCCAGATCATCCACGTATTCATGCCCGAAGAGCCCGGCGCGCTGTTCATGCTCTTCAGCGGCGGGCTCATGCTCGGCGCCGTGTTCATGGCCACCGACATGGTGACGTCACCGACGGCCCCTAAGGGGGCCTGGATCTACGGAGGGGGAATTGGTGTCCTCGTAGTGGTCATCCGCCTCTGGGGTGGCCTCCCCGAAGGGGTCATGTATGCCATCCTCCTCATGAACTCGCTGGTGCCGTTCATCAACCGGGCGACGCAGCCGAGGCTCTTCGGTACCGGGAAGGAGGCGGCCGCGTGAGCGAGCAGAAGCTGCCCGTGATCGAGACGGAGAGCGGCGGGGCTCAACCACCTCCAGTTCAGGTGGAGGCCTCATCGGTGCGCTTGATCAGCACGCTGGCCGTGGCCGGGGCCCTCGCCGGCATGGCCATCGTCATGGTCTTCCAATGGGCCAAGCCCCGCATCGATAAGCACAATGCCGAGGTTCTGGCCGCGGCCGTCACCGACGTGCTGGGAGGGGCGCAGCGATACGAGACGGTCTTCCTGGACGGTGACCACTTCACCACCGAGCCCCAGTCCGATACCGCCGGCCTGGATCGGGTCTACGTCGGGTACGACGCCAACGGGCAACCCAGGGGCGTGGCCATGGAGGCGGGCGAGCCAGGCTTCCAGGACGTCATCGACCTCCTCTTCGGTTTCGACCCGGCAACGGGCGACGTCATCGGCATGAAGGTGCTGAACAGCAACGAGACTCCCGGCCTGGGAGCGAAGATCACCTACGACTCGACGTTCATCGGCGAGTTCAACGGCGTCGGTACGCCGCTGCAAGGGGTGAAGAAGGACCGGGCGAAGGGCGGGCACGACGAGGTGGTCATGATCACCGGCGCCACCATCTCGTCTCGGGCGGTCATCAAGATCATCAACGACCGCCTGGACGCCATCGAACAGCCGGTCGACAGCTACTGGTCTACACTCGCCCCGGCGGCGGCGACGTCCGCAGCGGCGAAGAGCGGAGGATCCGTGACGAATGCGGCCTCAGGGGGTGGCCTGTGAGCAGAAGGACCACCCCGCAGGAAGACTTCATCCGGGGTATCTGGAAGGAGAACCCGGTTCTGGTGCAGCTTCTCGGGCTCTGCCCTACGCTGGCGGTGACCGGTACCGTGGACAACGCCCTCACCATGGGCATCGCCACCTTCTTCGTGCTTCTGGGCTCGAGCGTGTTGGTGGCGACCTTCAAGAGCGTAATCCCGAAGGAAGTGCGCATCAGCGCCTACATCCTCGTCATCGCGACGTTCGTGACCATCGCCGACAACGTGCTCCACGCGGTGGTACCGGAGATCCACAAGTCCCTCGGCCCCTTCGTTCCCCTCATCGTCGTGAACTGCATCATCCTGGGTCGCCAGGAGGCGTTCGCCTCGAAGAACACCGTTGGCCGGGCGACCCTCGACGCCATCGGCACGGGCTTCGGCTTCATCATCACCATGATGATCATGGGCTCGATGCGTGAGCTCCTGGGCAACGGAACGTGGCTGGGCTATCCCCTCTTCGGGGCCCACTTCGAGCCGTGGGTCATCATGGTGCTGCCGCCGGGAGGGTTCTTCACCCTGGGCTTCATCCTACTGGGGATCGCATGGTGGAAGGGTCGCACGGCCGTGCCGGTGCGGCCGCGCCGTTGGCCCCACGGCGTCACTACCGAGGTAGGAGGGTCCACATCATGAAGGAGCTGTTCTGGATCTTCATCTCGGCGTCGCTGGTGAGCAACTTCACCCTCGCCCTCTTCCTGGGTCTGTGCCCCTTCCTGGGGGTGTCGGGCAAGGTCGCGACGGCGGTGCGTATGGGAATGGCCAACATCTTCGTGCTGGTCATCACATCCTTGACGGTGTCGGCGCTGAACACCTGGGTGCTGCCGCACGCGCCGTACCTACAGCTCATCTCCTTCATCGTGGTCATCGCCTCGCTGGTGCAGATCGTGGAGATGGCCATCAAGAAGCTGTCGCCCACGCTCTTCCGGGAGCTGGGGATCTTCCTGCCGCTCATCACCACCAACTGCGCCATCCTCGGACTGGCCCTCTTCCAGACCAACCGCGGCTACGGCTTCATGGAGGGTCTGGTCTTCGCTCTGGGTGGCGGAGTCGGCCTGACCCTCGCACTGGTGCTCATGGCCTCCATCCGCGAGACCGTCGAGCTGGCCGACGTACCCTCGGTGGCTCGGAACATGGGCCTCGTCCTCATTCTCGCGGGGAGCCTCTCGCTGGCCTTCATGGGCTTCGCGGGGCTGTTCAGCTCATGATCGCCGCGACCGTCGCCATGGCTGCCATGGCCGTTCTGTTCGTGCTGTTCGGTCTGACGCACCAGGGCGAAAGCCAAGGTGGGTGCTCCGGCGGAGACTGCACGTCCTGCTCAAACCCGAACGAATGTGATATCGGAGCCGAAGGGAGGCGTCCATGAGTCCCAATCGCCGTGAATTCCTGGCACTTGGCGTGGGCGCGCTGGGCGTGGCCACGCTCCCCCGGGCGCTGCGGCGCCGGGACCGTCTGGTGCGGCGAACCATCCCGGTTATGGGGACCATCGCCGAGGTGGCGGTACGCCACCCCAACGAAGCGTGGGCACAGAAAGCCATCGACGCCGCCCTGGATGAGCTCCGGCGGGTGGATCGCACGATGACCCGCTTCCGCGACGACTCCGACGTGGGCCGGGCCAATCTGGCGGCGGGAAAGGATCACGTCGTCGTCTCGGAGGACACCGCCGAGGTCCTGGCGGCGGCCCTGATGTGGGCACGGCGGAGCGAGGGCCGCTTCGATCCGTGCCTCGGGCGCGTTTCCGAGCTTTGGCACGTCGAGACCCGTTCCCAGCCACCAGCGGAGGGTGAGATTGTTCCCCTCGAGAACGGTCACTTCTACCGTGACCTGGAGCTGGAGCGGAGGGGAAGCGCACCCCGGGTCTTGCTGACCAACGCACGCGCCGCAGTGGATCTCGGCGGCATCGGCAAGGGGTACGGCGTGGACCTGGCCGGTCAGGCGCTCCGCAACCACGGCATCAACAACGCCCTGGTGAACGTGGGCGGAGACCTGGTGGCCCTGGGTACGGACGAGAACGACGAGCCCTGGAAGATCGGGGTGCGCTCCCCCGATCACCTGGAGCAGGTGGCGGCGGTGGTGCGCGTGAGCGATCGCGCGGTGGCCACCTCGGGAGACTACCTGCGGTTCTTCAAATACCACGGACAGGTGTATCACCATCTGATGGATCCGATCACGGGCGCGCCCCGGCGCACCGCGATGCGCTCCATCACCGTGGAAGCGAGCACCTGCATGGCCGCGGATGCGGCGGCCACTGCGCTCTTCGGGGAGGACCCCGCGGCGGCACGAGCGGTCCTCGAGCGCGCGGCGCCGGGTGCCCGTGTAGTAAACTCGATTTGACCGACGGCCCAGCTTTAGGAGGAGCCAATGGAGACCAGAATGGCTTACTGCGCCACCTGTGACCGACCGGTCCGGGTGCTGGTGAGGAAGGGGGCTCCTGCGTGGCCGAATCAGCACGACGTCGACTCGTCCGACATCGTCTGCCTGGAGCACGGCGAGGCGTGCAGCGCCGGGACCGTGTGCCCCATCTTCGATGTCCCTTCCGAGCAGATGAAAGAGAACCTGGAAGCGCTTCGGCAGGCCGCCGAGGAAGAAGGATGACGGCATGAAGACCGAAGTCGCGCACTGCTCGGGCTGCGGCCACAAGGTCCGTCTCGTCTTCACCGATCCGCCACCCCACGACGGACAGGCCAACCTGAAGGACGGGGCCGAGATCGTGTGTCTGGACTACCACGAGACCTGTTCCGGCGGCAAGTGCCCCACGACGGGAGTGCCGGGGATCGTCATGGGCGTGCGCCTGGCGAAGAGCCACCTGAGCGACGAGAGCTTCAAGACCATCCACGCCCGCTGTGAGGCGTGCGGTCAGGTCTCCGACCTCGAGGTGATCGACGACCATTTCGCGCTCTGCACGTTGTGCAACACGACCACCCGCTGGGTAGTGCTCAAGCTGAGCGACGACAGCGAGATCACGCTGACTGGTCGCTGACGGGTCTTTCCCAGCTGGATCGTGTCCAGCTCACTGGGGTTCAACAGCACCATGCCCATCTACGAATACGCCTGTCGACACTGCGGCGCGGGCTTCGAGAAGCGCCTGAAGTTCGAGGAGAGGCTGGCCGCCCAGGTGTGCCCCGACTGCGGCGCCACGGGCGCCGTTCTGCGCATGTCGGCCCCTGCGCTGGTTGGCGCCGCCGCTTCGAAGGCTGGCTCGGGGGATGTGGGGACGTGCCCATCCACCGGCGAGCCCTGCAGCTGCGGACACGCCCACCGGCATTGACTCCGGGGCGGCGTCGCGGGGGTGGACGCGGGCCCATCACTGCCCCCCCGCTGTTGATCTGAGACACCGATGAGCCTGCCCTCCCATCACGGGCCCGACGGCCGCTTCCGCAACCCGTGGCCCATGGCTGCCCAGGACGGGGCGGTGCGCCGCCAGTTCTGGCGTTTCGCCCGGGAGTTCTTCGTCAGTCGGCGCCCCCCGAATCCGAAGCATACCGACCTTCCTGCGGGTGTCGCGGACGTGGCCAGCCCCTCGGTCACGCAGGGCGAGGTGCGCGTCACCTGGATCGGACACGCCTCGACCCTGATCCAGCTGCCGGGGCTGAACGTCCTCACCGACCCGGTGTGGTCGGCTCGCTGCTCGCCGGTCAGGTCCCGCGGTCCCAAGCGGGTCGTGCCGCCGCCCCTCGCGCTGGACGCGCTGCCTCCCATCCACGTGGTCCTGCTGTCCCACGACCACTACGATCATCTGGATCAGCCCACGGTGGAGGCGCTCCACGCTCGGTTCGGGGATGCGCTCACGTGGGTCACGCCGCTCCGCTATCGGGCGTGGCTGGGAGCTCTGGGCATCACCAGGGTGGTCGAGCGGGACTGGTGGGAAGACGTCGGGCTTCCCGGTGGAAGGTTCCGCGCCGTGGCGGTGCCGGCCCGGCACTGGACCCGACGCAAGCCCATGGGCACGAATCAGCGTTTATGGTGCGGATGGGTGATCGTGCCGGCGGAGGACAGGATCACCGAGGCAAGCGGTGGCGCCAGCGACGCCCGTCCCGAGAATCACACCCGTGACGCGGCTACGGCTGGAGGGCCGCGTGTCGGCTCGCCGGATGCGGCGCGATCCTCTGCGTCCGAACGCGCCGGGCTCCGGGTCTGGTTCGCGGGCGACTCCGGGTACTGCCCGGCCTTCGAGGAGATCGGCGATCGGTTCGGGCCCTTCGACGTGTCCCTTGTCCCCATCGGGGCCTACGAGCCTCGCTGGTTCATGGGGCCGGCGCACATGAACCCCGAGGAGGCGGTGCAGGCCTACCGCGACGCGGGTGGAAAGGGCGCCTTCGTCTCCATCCACTGGGGGACGTTCCGCCTGACCTTCGAGCCGCCCCTCGAGCCACCGGTGCGGGTGCGAGCGGCGTGGGCCGCAGCGGGACTTCCGGATGCGGACCTCCACGTCGTCCGTCACGGGGAGACTCTGCGCGTGGGCTGAGGCGAAGCATCGAGCGCTCGCTGCCCATCCCGTCTACCTCACCCTTGCTCAGCGGTTCTCGGGACCTTACCCTTACTTGGTAAGGGGAAGGTTCAATGTGAGGATTCGGACGACCGTTGGAGGTCTGCGACTTCGACGGCGTGGCCGCAGAGGTTTCGGGTATCGGCGGCCGGACACGGGAGTGGCCTCACGCCTTTGCGGGACGGATCCGCCACGGAAGGGAGGGGGACGATGTCACGGGAGTCGATGGATCTCTTACAGGGAACGCTGGACGTCCTCATTCTTAGGGCGCTCACCCCGGAGCCCCTGCACGGATACGCGGTGTCGCGCTGGGTGCGTGAGCGTACCGGCGGCACCCTCCAGATCGACGACGCCCCCCTCTACAAGGCGCTGCACCGCCTGGAGAAGGCCGGGTGCGTCGAAGCCGAATGGGGTCTTTCGGAGAACAACCGGCGGGCCCGTTACTACCGACTGACCGCGCGGGGGAGGCAACGCTTCCATGAGGCGGAGGCCTCGTGGCGCCGGTACGCCGAGGCGGTCTTCCAAGTGCTGGAGCCCGCGTGATGCGGCGCCTGTTCGGCCTCCCCTGGAGGTCGGAGCGGGCCATCCGGGAAGACCTGGAGGAAGAGCTCCGTTTCCACCTGGAGGCCCGTGCGGAAGATCTCGTCGCAGAAGGCATGACCCCCGAGGAAGCCCGTGCGCAGGCGACCAGGGAGTTCGGAGACATCGAGGACGCGCGTCGCTACATTCGGAGCCTGGATCGGTCGGCGGAGGCGGAGAGGAGGAGGAGGGACGTGATGGGAGATCTCCGGCAGGATTTGGTCTACGCGGTGCGTAAGCTGCGCTCCTCGCCGGCGTTCACGGTGACCGCCGTCGTCACGCTGACGCTGGGAATCGGCGCGAACACGGCCATCTTCTCGGTGGTGAACAGCGTCCTCTTCAGGCCGCTGCCCTATCCGCAGCCTGGCCAGCTCTACCGGGTCTGGTCGGCGAGCCGGTCGTCACAGCGC
The DNA here is from genome assembly GCA_022340755.1 of Gemmatimonadota bacterium. Taxonomy (GTDB): domain Bacteria; phylum Gemmatimonadota; class Gemmatimonadetes; order Longimicrobiales; family Gaopeijiaceae; genus SZUA-318. Next base: position 9,586 of record JAJDNI010000004.1, on the reverse strand, counting down.
ACGACGGTTCCCGTCTCGTCGCCGGACATCGAGGATTGGCGGGCGCGACGTCAGCAGATCGCCGACCTGGGTGGGTACTGGTACGCCGACGGCGGAAGCGGTCTCGACTTCACCGGTGACGGGGAGCCCCGGCGCCTCCAGGGCGCCTTCGTCACAGCGGGCTTCTTCTCCACCTTCGGCGTCCCCGCGGCGCGCGGACGTCTCCCCCGTGAAGACGAGATGGTCCGGGGCGGTCACGACCATGTGGTGGTTCTCTCGTGGGGCTTCTGGCAGCGGCAGTTCGGGGGCGACCCGGCGGTCCTCGGGAGCGCACTGACGCTGGGCGGTGAGCCGTACGACGTGCTCGGGGTCATGCCCGCCGACTTCCGCTTCCCGGCGAACCGCATCGATGTCTACGTGCCGTATTCGGCGATCCCGGATCACTCCATCCCGCATATTCGGGCGGTGCGGGTCCTCCAGGTGGTGGCCAGGGCCCGTCCAGGGGTGACGCAGGGCGCGGTCCAGGCGGAGATGAACACCATCGCCACGCGCCTGGCTGCGCAGTACTCCGAGGACGATCCGTACGACGGCACCACCGTCAGACCCCTCCAGGACGTCATCACCGGCCCGGTGAGGGCGGGACTGCTCGTCCTCCTCGGTGCCGTGGGGTTCGTCCTCCTCATCACGTGCGTGAATGTGGCCGGCCTCCTCCTGGCTCGGGCGAGCACCCGGGCGCGGGAAATCGCGACCCGAATCGCCTTGGGAGCCAGCCGGGGGCGCATCGCGCGGCAACTCCTCACCGAGAGCATGGTGCTGGCCCTGGTGGGTGGTCTGGCCGGTCTCGGCCTGGCCCGTCTCATTGTGGATGGGCTCCTGCGGCTGAGCTCGGGACAGCTCCCCAGGGGATCGGAGGTGAGTCTCGACGGGACGGTGCTTCTTTTCGGACTCGGAATCACCCTGGCAACCGGGGTCCTCTTCGGCCTGGTGCCGGCCCTGCGGGGATCCTCCGGTGGCATGCGAGGCGCGCTCCGGGAGGGTGGGCGGGGCTCCGCCGGCGGGGAGTCGACCAGGCTGCGTGACGGGCTGGTCATCGTGGAGGTGGCCCTGGCGGTCATCCTCGTGGCGGCCGCGGGCCTCATGACGCGGAGCCTAGTGGAGCTGCTCCACGTGGATCCGGGCTTCCGGCCGGACCACCTGCTCGCGGCGAACTTCACCATCAGCACGGAACGCCAGGGCGAGAGCTACGGCCCCTTCTACGAGCGCGTCATCGACAAGGTGCGCTCCCTCCCGGGTGTGGTCTCCGCGGGAGCCGTGAAGGACGCCCCCTTCCGGGGTGCCGGCGAGCGCTGGGGCTTCACCACGGAGGGGATGACCGTGCCAGCCGGTGAAGAGGGACCGTCCGCCATGGTCCTGCATGTGAGCGACGGCTACTTCCACACTATCGGCGCGCGCATCCTCGACGGGCGCGAGTTCACGCCCCAAGACCGCGCCGACGCGCCGCCGGTGTTCGTGGTGAACGAAGCGCTGGCGATGCAGTACTTCCCGGGACAGCAGGCGGTGGGCAAGGCCATCTTCATCGGCGAGGATCACCCAGTGACCATCGTGGGGGTCGTCGCCGACATCCGCCAGTCGGCCATGGACGAACCTGCCCAGCCGACCATCTACGTGGACAACCTCCAGGACACCCGGGTCAAGGTCACGCTGGTGGCGCGTACCGCCGGCGACCCTCTCGCTCTCGCCGGGCCTCTGAGGGAGGCGATCTGGTCCATCGATCCCAACCAGACCATCACCTCGATCTTCACCTTCGACGACATCGTCAGCGAAGCCGTGGCCCGGCCACGTCTTCTTACGGTGCTTCTGGGATCCTTCGGGGTGTTGGGCCTCATCCTGGGAGCACTGGGGATCTATGGGGTCCTCGCTTACCTGGTGGGCCACCGCCAGCGGGAGATCGGGCTAAGGCTCGCGCTGGGGGCACGCCCCGGCGCTGTCGAGCGCATGGTGGTGGGCCGTGGCCTCCTGTTGTCGTCCATCGGTGTGGCCCTGGGGCTGGTGGGGGCCTTCGGGCTCACCCGCTACATCCAGGGGGTCCTCTTCGGTGTGGCGCCGACGGATCCGATCACGTTCGTTGGTGTGGCGCTGGTGCTGGTGACGACGGCGGCTCTGGCCAGCTGGGCCCCCGCGAGGCGGGCGGCTGCCGTGGACCCCGTGGCCGCCCTCCGGGCGGAGTAAAGTACGACACCTGTCGGGCCGAACATTCCGGGGAGGCAAGGGGTCTTTACTTACTGCCGTCGCCTGTGACGGCCACCTTCTTCCCCGGAGTCCGACAATGCGTCGTGCCCCTGTCTTCGCGGCCCTCGCGGCCGCTGTCACGTTCGCTGCTCCCGCCGTGGCCCAGACCGCGCCCAACCTGACCGGGACGTGGGAGATCACCTCGCAGGGCCCCCGCGGCGAGCGCACCCAGACCTTCACGCTCAAGCAGGACGGTGCCGCCCTCACCGGAAGCACCGAGATGCGGCAGAACGCCGTCGAGATCAAGGACGGCAAGGTCGACGGCAACTCGTTCACGTTCACCCTCGAGATGTCCATGGGTGAGCGCACGTTCAGCCAGACCTACAAGGGCACCGTGACGGGTGATGCCATGGAAGGCACCATCACCAATCAGCGCGGCGAGACCCCGTTCAAGGGCACTCGCAAGACAAGCTGACGGGTTAGGGCGGCCGGCCGGGAGGTCGGCCGCCCTGTCCGTGCCGCCTCCTCTCTCGGCCCCCATGGGACGGCGTCTGCGGCGTCCCTTTCCTCGAACTCTTCCCTGAGCCCTTTCCGGGTGTACCGGGAGCCCGTACCGTGCGAGCGGCGCCGGGCACGCCCCGGCGTTCGTGGTCTTCCCCACGGAGGGCGCTCGTGTACACCAACGCCACCTTTGGCCCACTGGGCTCGGACGCCGAGATCCAACGCTTCACGGAGCTGAAGCGGCTCCTCCCTACGATTTCCCGCGCCTACAGGCAGCGGGAAGCCGTGCACACGTCGGTGGTCATCCCGTCCATCAGCGTGAACCAGGAGGAGCTGGCCAAGGTCGAGGGCTCGGCGTTCTACGAAGAGCGCCTCCTCTTCACGCTGATACGGCTCATGAACCCGCTTTCGCGGGTCATCTACGTGACGAGCCAGCCGGTTCATGGGGAGATCCTGGAGTACTACCTGCAACACCTTCCGGGCATGCCCCTGGGAAGGGCGCGTCAGCGCCTCATGGTGCTGTGCCTCTACGACGCGAGCCCGAAGCCCCTGACGCTCAAGATCCTGGAGCGTCCCCGGGTCATCGACCGCATGCGTCGCTTCATCGGAGATCCCGGCCGCGCCTATCTGACCTGCTATAACTCGACGATCCTCGAGCGACGCCTGGCGGTGGAGCTGGGAATCCCCCTCAACGCCGTCGATCCGGAGCTCCTCTGGATGGGGACCAAGTCGGGTTCTCGCAAGGTCTTCGAGGAAGCGGGAGTCAGCTTTCCCCTGGGGACCAACGACGTGCGTACGCGCGACGACGTGGTGTCGGCGCTGGACCGCCTGGCCGGGAAGCGCCCGGGCATCCGACGGGCTGTCGTGAAGCTCAACGAGAGCTTCGCCGGCGAAGGCAACGGGGTGTACACGTTCCTGCAGCCCCTCCCGGAGGACGACACCGAGAGGCTGATCGCCATATCACGGGGACTGGACGGCATGCGGTGGCCGGGAGCGCGAGAGACCCTCGGCGACTTCCTGCGCAAGCTCGGCGAGATGGGCGGCGTAGTGGAGGAGTGGGTGGAGGGTGAGAACGTCGAATCACCCAGCGTGCAGATGCGCGTGCACCCCGACGGCATCCTGGAGATCATCTCCACCCACGACCAGGTGCTGGGCGGATCCACCGGCCAGGCGTATCTCGGATGTCGTTTTCCCGCAGAGGACCAGTACCGGGGCGCCATCCTGGAGGCCGCGCGCCCCATCGGCGAGGTGCTCGCGCGGAATGGAGCGTTGGGCCGCTTCGGCGTAGACTTCGTGGTGGTACGCAGCAAGGGTGGACCGTGGACGGCGTACGCGGTGGAGATCAACCTGCGCATGGGCGGGACCACTCCCCCCTTCATGGCGCTGGAGTTCCTGGGCGGGGGGCGCCTCGATCCGGAGAGCGGGCTGTACACGGCCGCCGACGGGAGAGCCAAGTACTACTACGCGACCGACAACCTGAAGTCGCCGGCGTATCGGGGCCTTCTTCCGGAGGATCTCCTCGACCTCATGGTGGACTACGGGATCCACTTCAAGCACCTGAGCCTGAGCGGCGTCCTCTTCTTCATGATCGGAGCGCTGTCGCAGTACGGGAAGCTCGGTGTCACGTCCATCGGCAACAGCATGGACGAGGCCGAAGCGCTCTACGAGACCACGGTGGACATCCTCGACCGCACGGTAGGCGCCACCGAGAACACGTTCGGCAAGCCCCGCTCACTGTTCGAGCCGGACGCGCCGAGTCTGGTTTAGGCCCGCCGAGCCCCGAGCCTGGGCAAGCCGGCTTCACCACCGTAAGGTGGATGCATGCGGCTCTACGACCGGTACGTCCTGCCCCGAATCGTTCACTACACGTGCAGCACCAACTCCCTGACGCGACAGCGCATGAAGATCGTGCCGCTGGCGGAAGGCCGGGTCCTGGAGGTCGGCATCGGCTCCGGGCTCAACTTCCCCTTCTACGACGCCGCGAAGGTGACGAGAGTGTGGGGCCTCGACCCGTCCAGGGAACTGGTCGGGGTGGCCACGGAGGAGGCGAAGGCGGTCCCCTTCGACGTGGAATTCATGTACGGAGGAGCCGAGGACATCCCGCTGGAGAGCCGTAGCGTCGATACCGTGGTGATGACCTACTCACTCTGCAGCATTCCCCAGTCGGTACCATCCCTCCGGGAGATGGCACGGGTACTCAAGGAGGGAGGCCGACTCCTCTTCTGCGAGCACGGCCTGGCCCCCGACGCCTCCGTTCGCCGGTGGCAGCGGTGGATCAACCCCGTGTGGCGACGGCTGGGTGGGGGCTGCCACCTGAACCGGGACATCCCCGCGCTCATCGAGGAGGCCGGCTTCCGCATCGAGGGCATGGAGACCATGTACCTGCCGGGATGGCGGTGGGCGAACTTCAACTACTGGGGTTCGGCGGTGCCGCGCTGATGTAGGTTGCCGACCTGAGGTAGGCGGCCGCCTTCGCCGGCCCTGCCATGCCTTGCGGGCGCCATACGCAACACCCTTTTCTGGCCCGGTCGGGCCAGGACTCCTAGCTTTGGCCTACTCTACGCGAGGTCAGTCCATGGCCGGTCCGCTTGATCAGCTGCAGGCTGCCCTGGCCGACCGCTACGCCATCAAGCGGGAGCTCGGCCGTGGCGGGATGGCGATCGTGTATCTCGCCGAGGACCTGAAGCACGGCCGGAAGGTGGCGCTCAAGGTCCTCCGCCGGGAGCTCTCGGCTTCTGTAGGTGCCGAGCGGTTTTTGAGGGAGATCGCTGTCGCCGCGCGACTCACGCATCCCAACGTCCTCCCCTTGCACGACTCCGGCGAGGCCGACGGCGTGCTGTGGTACACCATGCCGTTCATCGATGGGGAGTCGTTGCGGGAGCGGCTGAGTCGCGAACACCAGCTCCCCGTCGAAGACGCGCTCCAGATTGCCACTGAAGTAGCCGACGGGCTGGGGTACGCGCACTCCGCTGGTGTGGTGCATCGGGACATCAAGCCGGAAAACATCCTCCTTTCGGGTGGCCATGCTGTCATCGCTGACTTCGGGGTCGCACGGGCCGTGATGGAAGCCGGACGCAGTCAACTCACGGAGACGGGGATCGCGGTCGGCACGCCTGCCTATATGAGTCCGGAGCAGGCGGCCGGCGGCGAGGCAGTCGACGCGCGAAGTGATCTCTACAGTCTCGGATGTGTGTTGTACGAGATGCTCAGCGGGGAACCGCCATTCACGGCGCCCACGGCGCAGGCGTTGATCGCGAAGAAGCTGAGCCAGCCGACTCCCCGGATCTCTCTTGTGCGGGAGACGGTGACGCAGGGCATGGAGGAGGCATTGGCAAAGGCGCTGGCGAAGACGCCGGCGGATCGGTTTGCGACGGTACGTCACTTCGTGAACGCTCTGGCGACGGCGCGTGACGGGATGTCGGAGGGGCTGGTGGCGCCTCATGGCGGCGAGCACGATCGGAGGAGTGTCCGCCGCTGGATGCTACCCGCTGCGGCCGCCGCCATCGTGGCCTCGCTCGTAGCGCTGAACGTAGGTGGCATGCGCGACCTGCTGACCGGCGGGCCGGCAACGGACGGCGGCGTTATCAGGCTGGCCGTCCTTCCGTTCGAGAACCTGTCGGGAGACCCGAACCAGGAGTACCTGACCGACGGTCTCACCGAGGAGTTGACGGCGGAGCTCGGCCGGCTGCATCCACAGCAGCTGGACGTGATCGGTCGCCAGTCGGTGGCGCGATACAAAGGAAGCGACGCTCCGATCGAGCAGATCGGCCACGACCTGAGTGTGGGCTACGTGTTGGCGGGCAGCGCCCAGTGGGACAGCACCCGGATTCGTATCCGCGCCGAGTTGATTCGGGTGCGCGGACAGGCACAGGTGTGGACGGAGGCGTACGAGGGAGACCTGTCCAGCGTTTTGACGCTGCAGGGCGACGTGGCCAGACGAGTGGCTGGCTCCCTGGCGCTCGAGCTCCTGCCCGTGGAGGCGGCGAGGCTGGCGAGCGTCCGCAGCGTCGACCCCGCAGCCTACGAGGCGTACCTCAAGGGACAACAGTACCGTCGCACGTTGACCGAGGGAGGCCTGGAGACGGCGGAGCGGTACTATCGGCGCGCGCTGGAGATCGACCCCAATTTCGCCGCGGCGTGGGCGGGCATCTCCAGAGTGTGGACCGGGCGCGGGCAGATGGGAATCACACCTGAGAAGGAAGCGGTCCGGAACTCGAAGGAGGCTATCCTCAAGGCTCTGACGATCGATGAGACGGAATGGGAAGCGCACCGAGCCCTCGCGGGGATCCTGACGTGGGGTGAGTGGAACTGGCCGGCGGCCGAGCGGCAGTGGAATCGGATCCTCGCGATCAGTCCGAGCAACGGAGAGACTCTGGCAGCCTACTCCCATTTCCTCATGAATGTGGGTCGACCAGAAGAAGCGATGACGCAGGTCGAGCGGGCGCTGGAGCTCGACCCTCTCAACGTCAAGCTGCGCAGCTTCTATGTCACCGACCTCGTGTATGTGCGCCGGTATGACGACGCGATTACCGAGGCCCGCGAGGTGCTGCGCCTGCAGCCCGACGCGCCGGTTGCCAGAAATGGGCTCTACTACGCGTTGTTCGCGAAAGCCATGTTCGACGAGGCGCTCGCCGAAGACCGGTCGAAGCTGGCCGGGGACGGCGAGCTACTGGCGGCCCTGGAGCAGGGCTACGCGGAGGCGGGCTACCTCGGCGCTCAGAGACGTCTTGCCGACCTCCTGTCCGGACGATACGGAATGCCGGGTGGCCCGTCGGCATACGGAATCTCGCTCAGGTACCTCTACGCCGGCGACCGCAATCGCGTGCTCCAGTGGCTGGAGCGCGCGTACCAGGACGGCGACGGCAACATGCCGTACCTGGGCCTTCCGATCTACGACTCCGTACGCTCCGATCCCAGGTTCCAGGACCTGATGCGGCGCGTGGGTCTGCCAGTCTGAGCACGACCCCTCCCCTCACCCTCGCGTCAAATACTTCCCATACCACCCGACGATCCGGTTCAGCCGGTCGAGCAGGTGCCTCTCCTCGCGGAGCCCGTGGGGCTCCCGCGGATAGAGCACGTACTCCACGTCCACGCCGTAGCGCTTGAGGGGCCGGTAGAGCTGGTCGCTCTGCCCCTGGGGATCGGTGGTGTCCTCGGTTCCCTGGAGGATGAGCGTCGGTGTGCGCACGTTCTTGGCGAAGGTCACCGGTGAGCGCTGCACGAAGCGGTCGAGGTGCTCGTAGGGCAGGCCCCAGAACCACTCGTCGTAGGAGGGCCCGTTCTCGGTGCCGAACTCGCTGGCGAGATCCGAGAGGCCCGCGCCCACCACCGCGGCCTTGAAGCGCTGCGTCTGGGTGATGGCCCACTCCGACATGTACCCCCCGTAGGACCAGCCTCCGATGCCCATCCGATCCGGATCCACGAGCCCGCGGGCGACGAGGGTGTCCACCCCCGCCATGACGTCCTTGTAGTCGCCGCCGCCCCAGTCGGCCCGGTTCGAGGTGAGGAAGTCGAACCCGTATCCCGACGATCCCCGGATGTTGGGGTAGAAGACCACGTATCCACGGGCGACGAGAAGCTGACCCCAGCTCTCGAAGCGATCCGACCAGCGTCCCGTGGGCCCGCCGTGGATGAGGACCACGAGGGGTGGCTTGGTGCCGGCGGCCAGGTCCGTCGGCGTGAGCAAGGCGGCCTCGATGGGTGTGCCGTCGAAGCTCCGGTAGGTGAAGATCCGCGGCGCCACCAGCGGGGGGTGCTTCCACTCGGCATTCACCATCGTGGCCTTCACGGGCGTGGCACCCTTCACCGAGAGCCAGACCTCCGGCGCAACCGTCGCCGTCTCACCCACGAAAGCGAGGGTGCCCCCCTTCAGGGAGTAGGAGGACGGGTTCACCGACGCGTCGACCAGAGTGCGCACCTGTCCGTCGGCGGTGATGGCTTCCAGCTGGCTCCCGAACCCGTCCTGGACCACGGCTGTGAGTGTGCCGTCCGGTTGCCAGACGACGCCTCCAACCGGGCGATCCAGGGTCGTGGCGGTGAGGTTGTGCGGCGCCTCCGAGGTGAGGGCTTGGGTGAAGAGGTCGTGGGGTGTGGGCCCGTCCACCCGGGCGGCCACCCAGCCAAGCGTGCTTCCGTCGGGCGACACGGTGACGTTGGAGAAGGGCCCGCTGGGCGAAGCCACCACCTCGACGCTTCCGTCTGCCAGGCCCACCCGCACGATGCGCTCCGTGTTCTCGTCCGAGGCCGGACGGTCGGTGGCCGTGGCGAAGAGCGCATCTCCCTTCGGCGCCCAGACCACCTGACGAATGGCCCAGGGCTCCTTCGTGAGCTGGCGCACCTTCTTCGTGGCCACGTCAACGACCCAGACTCGGCTCTGACGGTCGTCGGCGTCCACCACGCGGGCGTCATCCTTGTCCTTGATCTGCTTTTCCTCTTCTTCGGTGCGCGGCTCCGCGGCTACGAACGCGATGGAGCTCCCGTCGGGGGACCACTCGAAGGAGCGCACGCCGGACTTGCCTTCGGTAAGGGGGGCGGCGTCCCCGCCGGCCATGGGGAGCAGGTAGATCTGGGTCGCGTCCCCGCGGTCGGAGAGGAGCGCCAGGGTACGGCCGTCGGGCGACCACGCCGGCGCCCACTCCGAGCCGCCGGACCACGTCAGCCGCCGCGTCTCATGGGACGCGGCATCCAGGATCCAGATGGCCCTGGGACGGTTCGTGCCGCGGGGAGGCTCGGTGGCGACAAAGGCCACCTGCCGCCCATCGGGTGAGACCTGTGGGTCCGAGGGTTGGCGGACGGCCAGGGTCTGCTCCGGGGTGAGGACGCCCTCCTGCGGCGGCGAGGTGGGATTCGCGACGCGGGCGTGGACGGATGCGGCGAC
>JAJDNI010000297.1 GCA_022340755.1 Gemmatimonadota bacterium | reverse complement strand
GTAGTAGTAGACCTCGGCGAAGTCGGGCACGACGTTGGGCGCGCTCCCGCCGGAGGTGATGACGTAGTGGATGCGCGTCTCCTGGGGGACGTGCTCGCGCATCATGTTCGCCATGTAGTCGAAGGCCTCCACGGCGTCCAGCGCGGAGCGTCCGCGGTCCGGGGCCGCGGCGGCGTGGGCGGAGATCCCGTGGAAGCGGAACTTGGCGGACTTCACAGCCAGGTTGTTCCCGGGAGACGCGCCGTTCCGGTCACCCGGGTGCCAGGTGAGGACTGCGTCGACGTCATCGAAGAGGCCGGCGCGCACCATATACACCTTGCCGGAGCCTCCCTCCTCGGCGGGGGTGCCGTAGTAGCGGATGGTGCCGCTCTTGCCGGTGGCCTTCAGCCACTGGGCCACGCCCATGACCGCGCCCAACGAGGCCGTTCCCAGGAGGTTGTGGCCGCACGCGTGGGCAGACTCCTTGCCCTCCACCGGCTGCCGCGTCGGCACGCTGTCCTGGTTGATGCCGGGGAGCGCATCGTACTCCCCGAGGACGGCGATGACGGGCTTGCCGCTTCCATAGCTCGCCACGAAGGCCGTGGGGATGTCCGCGACGCCCCGGGTCACCGTGAAGCCCGCGTCCTCGAGCTGCTGCTCCAGAAGCCCGGAGCTCTTGGTCTCCATGTATCCCACCTCCGCCCATCCCCAGATCTGGTCGGCCACGTCGGTCAGCTGCGCGAAGCGCCCGTCGAGGAACGCCGCGACGTCCTGCTTGGTCTTCTGCGCCGAGAGCGGGGAAGCGAGGAAGGGAAGCGCCAGGGTCAGCGCGGCGAGCAGGGTGGTCGTGGGACGGAAGCAGATCACGGCGGTGGACTGCATGGTCACGAGCTCCGATGGAGGCAGGGTCGAAGCGGCCAACATAGTGGGGGATTGGCTCGAGCGCATCGCGGGTTTAGCGTCCGGGGCGATCCCCACAACCCGGCGAATCCCATGAAAGCCACGGCCGACATCCAGGTCATCCCCATCGGCTCGGGCGTCTCGGTGCGCAAGGAGGTCAAGCGCGCCCACGCCATCCTCGTGGAGGCGGGCATCGACGCCCATCTGCACCCCAACGGCACCAACGTCGAGGGTGAGATGGCCGACATCTTCGACGCCATCCGCCGCGTGCACGAGACCCTGCACGCCGAGGGCACCGTACGCCTGGCCACGTTCATCAAGATCGGCACCCGCACGGACAAGGAACCCTCCCTGGCGGCCAAGCTGTTCTGAGGGGAAGGGAGGTGGGGCGCCGCGACTCCTGATCGGGGCGTCCCCTTGCACTGTCGCCCGACCCTCGCCACCGTGCCTCGCCCGCCCGGAAGGGGCGCCACAACCTGCCCCTCCTCGTGACGGCCCGTCGATCACTCATCTGGTGGAGAGTCATCCGTGGCCACGCAGCCTGACGACCGTTCGCTGTCCCGTCGCAATTTCTTCCTCCGCGCCGGCCAGGTGGGCGGCGCCCTCATCGTCGGTGGCTCCGGCATGGGCCAGGCCCTCGCCGTGGCGCCTCTCGCGGCGGTGAAGCAGGATCTCGACAACGGGATCCTGTACACGTCGCGCACGTTCGCTCCGGTGGCGGGGCCGCTGCCGGAGGCGCTGTTCAGCGGGCTCAGCTGGCGGATGCTGGGCCCCTTCCGCAGCGGCCGCGTGGACGGGGTGACCGGCGTGGTGGGCCGGCCCAACGAGTTCTACTTCGGTGCGGCGAACGGGGGCGTCTGGAAGAGCATCGACTCCGGCCGCGTGTGGAAGCCCGTATTCGACGACCAGCCCGTGGCCTCCATCGGCGCGCTGGCGGTGGCGCCCTCGGCGCCGGACGTGGTCTACGTGGGCACCGGCGAGTCGATCCTCCGTGACTCGACGGGCCACGGCAACGGCATGTACAAGACCACCGACGGCGGAGAGACGTGGGCGCACATCGGCCTGGAGAACACGCAGCACATCGGCCGGGTGGCGGTGGATCCCACGAACCCGGACGTGGTCTTCGTGGCGGCCATCGGCCACTTCTACGGTCCGCACCCCGATCGGGGCGTGTTCCGCAGCAAGGACGGCGGCCGCTCCTGGGAGAAGATCCTCTACAAGAACGAGGATGTGGGGGCCATCGACGTCTGCATCGACCCCACCAACCCCCAGGTGATCTTCGCCAGCTTGTGGAATACGCGGCGGCCGCCCTGGTTCGTGTACGCGCCCACCAACGGGCCGGGCGGCGGCATCTACAAGTCCACCGACGGCGGCGACACCTGGAAGGAGCTCAGCAACGGCCTCCCGGTGAAGGGCATGGGCAGGAGCGGCGTCGCCGTCTGCCCCAGCGAGCCCAACCGCGTGTATGCCGTCATCGACAACCTCGAGCCGCCTCCCGGGGCCCCGGCTCCCGAGGCCGCGGCGGGTCCCTACGGCGCGGGCGCCACGGGGCAGGGGGGCTTCTTCCGCTCCGACGACGGCGGCGAGAGCTGGGCCAAGCTCGCGGACGACCCCCTCCTCTGGGGTCGGGGGTGGTACTTCGAGCACGTGGTGGTCGATCCGCACGACGCCGATTGCGTGTACGTGTCCAACGTGGTCATGACCCGATCCATGGACGGCGGCCACAACTGGGAGGTCATCCGGGGATCGCCCGGCGGCGACGACTACCACCAGGCGTGGGTCAGCCCCGACGAGCCCAATACGGTGATCGTGTCCGTGGACCAGGGGTGCGTCATCACCCAGAACGCGCGTGCCGAAGATGCGAGGGACATCACCTGGAGCTCGTGGCTGAACCAGCCCATCGCGCAGATCTACCACGTGTCCGTGGATCCGCGCTTCCCGTACTGGGTGACGGGCGCGCAGCAGGACTCGGGCGCGGTGGCGGTGCGCTCCCGGGGCAAGTTCGCCGAGATCAGCATGCGCGACTGGGAGCCCGTCGGCGCCGGCGGAGAGAGCGGATGCACACAGGGTGATCCGCTGCACCCCGGCATCATCTACGGGGGCACGGGATCGCGCTACGACATGGCGAACAACCGGAGCATCCCCGGGACGTCGTCGCCCCAGGGCCCCGAGCAGGGGCGCAGCGACTGGACGCAGCCGCTGGTGCTGTCCCAGGCGGACCCCCGGGCGCTCTACTACGCCAACCAGTACGTGTTCAAGTCCACGGACATGGCGCAAGCGTGGACCCGCATCAGCGACGACCTGACGCGGCCCCA
>JAJDNI010000294.1 GCA_022340755.1 Gemmatimonadota bacterium | reverse complement strand
GTGTTGGCGATGACGTTCGGTGCGTATATCGCGATCCCGCTTCCCGGAACCCAGGTACCGGTGACGCTCCAAGCCCTCTTCGTGATTCTGGCCGGCGTGCTTCTGGGGCCCCTCCCCGGAGCGGCCGCCATGGCTTCCTACGTGGCCCTCGGGGCGGCCGGCGCGCCGGTCTTCTCCATGGGTGGGGCGGGACTACCGTGGCTCATGGGTCCAACCGGCGGATACCTGTTGGCGATGCCGGCGGCGGCGTTCGTCGCCGGGCATATCGCGGGCCGGGACCGGCGGGACCTGCGCCTTCTGATGGGCCTGACGGCCGGTATGGCCGTCATCTACGTCGGAGGCGTCTCGCAGCTCTGGCTTCTTACGCGCCAGAGCCTTGGTGCGCTCGTCGCACTGGCTGTGCTGCCCTTTGTCTTCGGGGACGTCATGAAGATCCTCGTGGCGTTCGTGTTGGTTCGATCGGTGAGGGTGAAGAGTCCGGGGCGCTGAGCTCGGGACTCTCATCTCTCGGGCGTGGTGAGCAAGGGGACGGTTCTACGCACAGGCGGGGGCCGGATCCGCCTGGTGTGGCGGCTCCTCCTCTTCTTGATCGTCGCGACGGTGCTCACCGTCGCGGCGGCGGCGGTGGTGCCGGCCGGCCTCGTCGGCAGCGCAGCGGCCACATTGGTGGGTGCCGTGGGGGCGGGTGTGCTGGCGCTCTGGCTCGAGGGCCGGTCGCCGGGGGCGCTGGGCTTCTACGTGGCACGCTCGGTGCCCGCGGAGGCCGGTCGGGGTCTGGCCGTCGGCGCGCTCTTGGCAGTGGTGGTGATCGGGGCGATCGGCGTGGCCGGCGGTGCCCGCTGGCACGTCGAGGGCGGCTCCGGAGTCGGGTGGGCCGAGGCAGGAGCAGAAGCCCTGGCGCTCTTCGCTCTTCCCGCGGCGGCGGAAGAGGCGCTCCTCCGCGGATACCTGCTGCAGGCGCTGGCCGAGTCGTGGGGGGCTGGCTGGGCACTCTGGCTCACGTCGGTGGCTTTCGGTGCCCTGCACATCCCCAACCCGGGGAGCACGGTCCTGGGGGCCATCAACACGGGGGCCGCCGGGCTGTTCCTGGGTGCGATCTATCTCAGGACCGGAAGCCTGTGGTGGGCCGCGGGTGCCCACCTCGGGTGGAATTGGACGCTGGGCTTCCTGGCGGATCTGAGGGTCAGTGGCCTCGATCTCGTCAATGCTCCCCTGGTCGAGGGGGTGTCTACCGGTCCGGCTTGGCTGGGGGGCGGCACGTTCGGACCGGAGGGAAGCGTGCTCGCGACCATCGGGTTCCTGGGCGCAGCGGCGCTGTGCTGGTGGGGGCCCTGGCTGAGGCCGACGGATGCAGCGCGGTCTCGGCGACCGCTGGCGCTGAAGGAGCCGGCGGTCGGAAAGAAGGACGGATAGAACGACGGACATCTGAAACGCAGACCGGCACCCGAGCCGGGCGCCGGCCGGTACATACGGGAGCGACAGCCATGAGCATCGACAAGATCGCCGTCGTCGGCGGTGGCACCATGGGGAACGGCATCGCGCACGTCGCGGCGCAGGCGGGAAAGGACGTCCGCCTTCTGGACGTGTCCGCGGACCTCCTGCAGAAGGCGGTTGCCACCATCGGCAAGAACCTGGACCGTCAGATCAAGAAGGGCAGGTTGGACGAGCCCGCCAAGGAGGCGATTCTCGGACGCATCGCCACGGGCACGGACCTCGCGGCCGGTGTGGCGGATGCGGACCTGGTGGTGGAGGCGGTTCCCGAGAAGATCGAGTTGAAGAACACCATCTTCCACACCCTCGACGCGGCAGCCCCTGCGGGAGCCATCCTCGCTTCCAACACCTCGTCCATCTCCATCACCGAGATCGCCGCGGCGACCGGCCGCCCCGGTCAGGTCATCGGGATGCACTTCATGAACCCGGTACCGGTCATGCAGCTGGTGGAGATCATCAGGGGGCTCGCCACGACCGACGAGGCCACAGCTGCCGTCGTCGCGCTGGCCACGGAACTGGGGAAGACCCCGGTGGAGGTGAACGATTTCCCGGGCTTCGTATCCAACCGCGTGCTCCTGCCCATGATCAATGAGGCCGTCACCGCGCTCATGGAAGGCGTGGCCGACGCGGAGGCCATCGACACGGTGATGAAGCTGGGCATGAATCACCCCATGGGCCCCCTGGCGCTCGCCGACCTCATCGGCCTGGACACCTGCCTCAACATCCTCGAGGTCCTGCACCGGGAGCTCGGGGACGATCGCTACCGGCCGTCCCCCCTGCTGCGCAAGTACGTGGCCGCCGGGTGGCTGGGCCGCAAGAGTGGCCGCGGCTTCTACGCATACGGCTGAGGAGTCGAACGGTGGACACCGCCGAGCAGCTCGAAATCCAGGCGCTCGCCAGGGACTTTGCCGAGGGGGAGCTTCGGCCTCGGGCCGCGGAGTGGGACGAGGCCCGCTCCATCGACGATGATGTTTTCGCGAAGCTCGCGGAGCTTGGCTTCCTCGGCATGCTCGTGCCCGAATCCGACGGAGGCCTGGGTTTCGACCTGAGCACCTACCTGTTGGTTCTGGAGGAGCTTGCGCGTGGCGATGCGGCCGTGACCCTGTCCGTGGCCATCCACTGCGGGCCCGTGACGGATCTCGTGCTGGCGCACGGGTCAGACGAGCAAAAGGCGCGCTGGCTGCCACGGCTCGCGTCCGGGGAGGTGGTGGGTGCGTTCGCCTTGTCCGAGCCGGAAGCCGGCAGCGACGTCGCCGCCTTGAGCACCACGGCGGAAAGAGGCCCGGACGGCTGGGCGCTTCGGGGCACCAAGCGCTGGGTCACCAACGGGTCGCGCGCGGGATTGGTGGTGGTGTTCGCCCGAACCGCGCCCGACGCCATCGGCGCGTTTCTCGTGGAGCCGGGCTCCGCGGGGTACCGTGTCGGCGGGCGCGAGCGCACCCTGGGTCTGCGGGGCTCGGAGACGGTTGCCGTGGAGTTGGACGGCCTGGTGGTGGGCGACGAAGGGCTCCTCGGGGATCCGGGTGATGGGCTCAAGTATGCCCTCCAGGCGTTGGACGTCGGCCGCGTCGGGATCGGGGCGCAGGCGGTGGGGATCGCGCGCGCCGCCTTTGAGCATGCTACGACCTATGCGCTCGAGCGTCGGCAGTTCGGACGGGCTCTGGCGGAGTTCGGAGCCACGCGGTCGAAGCTCGCCGAGATGCATCGGCGCATCGCGGGAGCTCGGGCCCTCACCCACGAAGCGGGGCGGGCGCTCCAACGGTTCCGGGAAGGGGCGGGCCCGCGAACCGGACCGGAGGGTGTCACGGCCCTGGCCGCGGCCGCCAAGCTGGAAGCCTCGGAATCCGCCACCTGGGTCGCCGACGAGGCGGTACAGATCTTCGGCGGGTACGGATACATGCGGGACTACCCGGTGGAGAAGCTCCTCCGGGACGCCAAGGGGACCGAGATCTACGAGGGCACCAACGAGATCATGCGGCATGTGATCTCGCGGGAGGTGCTGCATGCGGCCCGGCCGGCCGGGGAATAGCGTCGGTCGAAACACAGCGGGTAGACAGGACGGAACGCCTACAACAGAAGGCACGTGGATGGAACTCTTCGACTTGATGGCTGAGCACGGTCACGAGCAGTTGGTGTTTTGGAGTGAGCCCCTCTTCGGATACAAGGGGATCATTGCCATCCACGACACGACCCTGGGGCCAGCTCTCGGGGGCACACGTTTCTGGAACTACGCGAGTGAGGCGGACGCCATCGTGGACGCGCTGCGTCTCTCGCGGGGCATGACCTACAAGGCGGCCATCGCGGGGCTGAGCCTCGGTGGCGGGAAGTCGGTGATCATCGGCGATCCGAACACCCCCAACCGGGAGATGGTCTTCCGGTCCCACGGGCGAGCGGTGGATTCCCTGAAGGGCCGCTACATCACCGCGGAGGACGTGGGCACCTCCCCCGACGACATGGAGTTCGTGCAGATGGAGACCGAGCACGTCGTCGGTGTCGTTGGAGGTTCGGGGGATCCCTCTCCGGTGACGGCCTACGGCGTGTACCGGGGGATCAAGGCGTGCGCCGCGTTCCGCTACGGCGACGAGTCCCTGGCCGGCAGGCACGTGGCGGTCCAAGGAGTCGGGCACGTCGGGTACTACCTGTGCCGCGATCTGGCGGCCGAGGGCGCGAAGCTCACGGTCTCCGACATCGACCCCGACCGGGTACGGCGCATCGTGGAGGAGTTCGGCGCCACGGCGGTGCAGAGCGACGCCATCTACGACGTGGAGGCCGACGTGTTCGCGCCCTGCGCGCTTGGGGCGGTCGTCAACGACGACACGCTGGGTCGCTTCCACTTCGATATCGTGGCCGGCGCGGCCAACAACCAGCTGGCCCGGGCCGAGCACGGCCAATCACTCGAACAGAAGGGCGTCCTCTATGCTCCGGACTACGTGATCAATGCCGGCGGGCTCATCAACGTGTACGGGGAGCTCGAGCGGTGGTCGCCGGAGCGGGCGAAATGGAAGGCGGGGGAGATCTACGGAACGCTCCTTCGTATCTTCGAGCGCGCCAGGTCCGAGAGCGTGTCGACGAGCGTCGCCGCGGACCGCCTCGCCGAAGCTCGCATCATGGATTCCCGACAGCTACAGCGGTCCTTTCTCTAACGCTCACGTGTCACAGTCCACAGAGGGTGCAAGGACATGATGGACCACCTGAAGGACACCGACCCCCAGATCTTCGCAGCCGTCGTGGCCGAGGCACGCCGCCAGGCCGACGGCCTCGAGCTCATCGCCTCGGAGAACTTCGTTTCCAGGGCGGTCCTCGAGGCCATGGGCACGGTCCTCACCAACAAGTACGCGGAGGGTCTGCCGGCGAAGCGGTACTACGGGGGATGTGAATACGTGGACGTGGCCGAGGACCTGGCCCGGGTGCGGGCCAAGGAGCTCTTCGGTGCCGATCACGCCAATGTGCAGCCGCATTCCGGTGCCCAGGCCAACATGGCGGCGTACTTTGCCTTCCTGGAGCCCGGAGACAAGATCCTGGGGATGAGCCTGAGCCACGGTGGCCACCTGACCCACGGCTCTCCGGTCAACTTCAGCGGCCGCCTGTTCGACGTCGTGAGCTACGGGGTGGGAGACGAGGACGGGATCATCGACTACGACGCCGTGCGTGAGCAGGCTCGGGCCGAGCGCCCGAAGCTCATCATGGCGGGAGCGAGCGCCTACCCGCGGATCATCGATTTCGAGGTCTTCGGCGAGATCGCACGGGAGGTCGAAGCCGTCCTCGTCGTGGACATGGCCCACATCGCCGGGCTCGTCGCCACGGGGCACCATCCTTCGCCCGTGCCCTGGGCCGACGTGGTAACCACCACCACGCACAAGACCCTGAGGGGGCCCCGCGGCGGGCTGGTGCTCTGCCGGGAGGAGCACGCCAAGGCCATCGACAAGGCGGTCTTCCCCTTCACGCAGG
The DNA here is from genome assembly GCA_022340755.1 of Gemmatimonadota bacterium. Classification (GTDB taxonomy): domain Bacteria; phylum Gemmatimonadota; class Gemmatimonadetes; order Longimicrobiales; family Gaopeijiaceae; genus SZUA-318. Next base: position 3,672 of record JAJDNI010000294.1, on the reverse strand, counting down.
GCGGGCCCCTGATGCACGTCATCGCCGCCAAGGCGGTCGCGCTCCTCGAGGCGCTTCGCCCCGAGTTCAAGGCCTACTCCGGCCAGGTCGTGGCCAACGCCGGCGCGCTTGCCTCCGGCCTCTCCGAGGCCGGCTTCCACCTGGTGAGCGGAGGCACCGACAACCACCTCATGCTGGTGGATCTGCGCCCCAGCCATCCGGATCTGACGGGTAAGGACGCCGAGGCGGCCCTGGAGGCAGCCGGCATGACGGTGAACAAGAACACCGTGCCCGGCGAAACGCGCTCTCCCTTCGTGACGTCGGGGCTGCGCATCGGCACGCCGGCGCTGACGAGCCGAGGCATGAAGGAGGAGGAGATGCGTCGGATCGCGGCGTGGATCGGGCGAGTACTGGACGCGCCGGGGGACGCGGACCGGATCGACGCCGTGCGGACTGAGGTCCGGGAGCTGTGCACGGCATTCCCGCTCTATGCGGAGTTGGCGGCCACGGATTGAGCACGGGCCACGGACGCAGCCGGGAGGACGCTTCCGACGCCTCGAAGAAAGGCCGATTCCGGCCGTCGAGACTGGCGAACGAGGGCTCTGCGGCGCACATTTGCCCTATGACGGACCTCCAATTTGCGGAAGAGATCCTGGATCAGCTCCAGGAACGGAATCCACGCTTCCACGCGAAGGCGTACTTCTTCGTGTTGGCCGCGCTGCACTCCGTTCTTCAAGAGCTCGACGCTCCCCGCCATATCTCGGGCCGGGAGTTGGCCGAGGGCGTGCGCGATATGGCCCTCGACCGTTTCGGTCCCATGGCGAGAACCGTACTCGAGCATTGGGGCATCCACCGCACCGGGGACATCGGAGACGTCGTCTTCGCGCTGGTGGACCAGGGAGTCCTCATCAAGCAAGACGAGGACCGGCCGGAGGACTTCGCCGACCTGTTCGACTTCGAAGACACGTTCGAGCGACGCTACCCCTGGGAAGCTCGATCATGATGTCCGGGGCCCGGGCGCACCCCGGGTCCACGTTCACAACCCGCCCGAGTTGTTCGGGCACCCATGCGACGCGGGTCGTCGCACCGCCCTGGGGAGGGGCTGCACATGGTGGAAGACAGCGGGTTTCCGCGCTGCCTGAAGTGCGAGAAAGGGCTCTTGATCCCTCTCTCGGACTACGGCAGGGATGGGGCGCCGATCCGGTACAAGGCCTGGGTCTGCTCGAATCCGGATTGTGGGTTCAACATCCGGATCGACAACGGCGAGGTCACGTTCGGCAAGACGATCGGGCAGAGCTACAAGTAGACCCCCCGGGGGCACCTGGCCCCGAGGGGTGCGGCCCCTCCAGAGCCCTCACGGCGAGGCCCCGCTGGCCCCGGTGCGTTGGCGGGCGCGTGCCCGACTCGAGTCGTCCACTCATCCCTCGGCGGAGGAGGTGCCCTTGAGCGCGCTTCGCCTGCCCCTGCGTCCTTACGGGCGCGCGCACGCCGCCGCGCCCACCGCGTCGGAATCCGCTGCCTTCGACAGGCATGCCATCGACGGAGTCGGCGTTCCCCAGCCCGTGCTGATGGAGAATGCCGGGCGTTCGGCCGCGCAGGTCCTCGCTCGACTCTTTCCCGCGGGATCCGTCGTCGGGGTCGTGGGTGCGGGCAACAACGGTGGTGACGCGCTGGTTCTCTTGCGCACCCTCGCGGCGTGGGGGCGGGATGTGCGCGCCATCATGGTCGCGGATCGGCCCGCACCCGAGATTCTACTCCACGGGTGGACCGTGCCGACCCGGACGGACGAAGAGCTCGGAGACGATTCCGAGCGATGGCAGGCGGAGTTGGCCGGAGCCGCGGTCGTGGTGGATGGCATCCTCGGGACCGGAGTCCGGGGGGCCCCCCGGGAGAGACAAGCACGGGCCATCCGTGCGGTGAACTCGGCGGCGGCTCCGGTGCTGGCCGTCGACATTCCTTCGGGTGTAAATGGCGACACAGGTGCCGTACCCGGAGACGCCGTGCATGCCCAGGTAACGGTGAGCTTCGGCGGTCCGAAGCTCGGGGCTCTGCTCCACCCCGGGCGAGCCCGAGTGGGGCGATTGGTGGCCGTGGAGATCGCGTTCCCCCCCATGGAGGCGGGCTCGGCTTCCGCGCAGCTGGTCACGCCTGCCTGGGCGCACCAGCGATTGCCGAGGCGCGGCCTGGACACCCACAAGAACGCGGTGGGCCGCCTCGTGGTCGTGGCCGGGAGGCCGGGCATGGGTGGGGCTGCCGTTCTGGCGACCCGAGCCGGCCTGCGAGCCGGAGCGGGGCTGGTTCAGGTCTGTTCGTCGCCGGAGAACCGCACGGTGCTGCAGGCGGCGGTGCCGGAGGCGATCTTCGTCGACGGTGAGGCGGACGGAGCTCTGGAGTCCGCCCTGGCGCAGGCGAGCGCGGTGGCAGTCGGGCCCGGCCTGGGCACGGACACCTGGGCCGAGTCCATGCTGCAGAGGGTTCTGGCGGGAGCCGCGGCGCCCACGGTCGTCGATGCCGACGCGCTGAACCTCCTGGCGGAGGGGAGGGGGGGGGACATCTCGGAGATAGCGGCAGGACGCCCCCTGCTCCTCACCCCCCATCCGGGAGAGATGTCCCGGCTCCTGGATCGCTCCGCGGAGATCATCTCGGCGGACCGGCCGGGCACGGTGCGCGCCGCGGCCCGTTCCTGGGGGTGTGCCGCCATCCTCAAGGGTGCTCCGTCCCTCGTCGCCGGCCCCGAGGGGCCGGTGCTCGTGGACACCGTAGGCAGCTCGGACCTGGCCACCGCCGGCATGGGGGACGTGCTCACCGGCGTGTGCGGGGGACTCATGGCCCAGGGAATGGGGCCTCGGGAGGCGGCGGCGGTGGGCCTTCATCTCACGGGCCGGAGCGCGGTGCTGGCGGGGCGGGGCAGGGCGCTCACCCCGCCCGACGTGATCCGGTGGCTTCCGGACGCGCTGACCGAGACGGGTGACGGGGACTCCGAGCTGGGCCTGCCGTTCGTCCTTTTCGATCAGGACCCCGCCAGGTAGCCGTATGGTCGCCCATGGCCCGCGACCCTGTAGGGTGGCCCTGGGGAGGGGCGCGGAGTTCGACCTGATCCGGAGACTCCTGGCCGGGGAGGGTGAGCTCCCCTCAGACGTCGTCGTGGGGCCCGGAGACGACGCAGCGGTCTTGACCGGCGGGTGGGTCCTGAGCACCGACCTTTCGGTGGAGGACGTCCATTTCCGTCGGAGCTGGATCTCGGACTTCGAGATCGGCTACCGCGCCGGTGCCGCCGCCTTGTCGGACCTGGCAGCCATGGCTGCGCGCCCCGTGGGAGTCCTCGTGTCCCTGGCGATCCCGCCCGAGGGAGGTGCCGACGCGGAGGCCGTGCACGCGGGCATCCGGAAAGCCGCGACGGATGCCGGTGCCGTCGTGCTCGGAGGAGACGTGTCCCGATCCCCCGGCCCCCTCATCGTGGATGTGGTGGTTGTGGGCAGGACCAGCGACGCCGCTTCCAGGGCGGGGGCGGAGGTGGGAGACGATGTCTGGGTCACAGGAGCTCTCGGGGCGTCCGCGGCGGCCGTGCGGCTGTGGACGTCGGGAGCGGAGCCCGGAGAGGCCCTGCGTCAAGCATTCTCCCATCCCGTACCCCGCGTCCTCGAAGCCATTCAACTGGTGGAGCGGGGCGTCGTGCACGCACTCATCGACCTG
>JAJDNI010000100.1 GCA_022340755.1 Gemmatimonadota bacterium | reverse complement strand
CACCGAATGGTGGAAAGGCGTATGTCCGGGGGTGGGCAGGACCCGCACGCCGGAGGTGAGCACGCCCTCTCCCTCCACGAAGTCCCAAAGGCCCGCTTCGGCGACGGGGTCGAAGTTCGGCGCGAGGTACGAAGCCCGGATGCGCTCGTTCGCGGAGTGGGCGAAATCGAACTCGCCACGCTGGACCACGTGGCGCGCCCCGGGAAAGGAAGGGAGCACGCGGCCATCCGGGGTGCGCATCGTGTCGCCGCCGGCATGATCGAAGTGGAGGTGCGTATTCAGCACGATGTCCACGTCGGCGGGGGAGAACCCCGCTGCCCGGATGGCATCCTCCAGGCGGGTGGGATCTCCGGCATTCGCCACGCCGAAAATGTCCCTGAACTTCTCATCCTCCTTGTTCCCGATTCCCGTGTCCACGAGGACCAGCGCCTCCGGTGCCTCCACCAGCAGGCAGCGCAGGGCCGTAGGAATCCGGTTCCGCCCATCGGGAACGATCTTCCGCTCCCACATTGGCTTCGGAACCACGCCGAACATGGCGCCTCCGTCGAGCCACTGGAGGCCTGCCTCCAGAGCGTGGATGCGGATCCTACCCACGTTCGTGGAGCGAACGAGGGGAAGAGCATCCAAAGAGCGCACTTGGCCTGTCATCGATGGCTGTCTCCATCTGGGTGAGGTCCGTCGCCTTTGACGTGGAGGTCGAGGGTGGTCTGGCGGGGGTCCTTCCTCGCACGGCGGCCCCGCCGCCGCAGATACCACTCCAGGGAGGCGAGATCGTCCAGACCGAGACCCCGCGCCTCGTCCAGGAGGCGCAGGAGGACCCGTGCCGTGGCGAGGGCGTCCCCGTGCGCCCGGTGGCGCGCGTGTACTCTCACGCCGAAGTGACGGGTCACCTCGTCGAGGTTCCTGCGGCGAAGGGAGGGAACGAAGCGACGCACCATGCGCACCGTGCAGAGCAACGGCATGGTGGGGGCGCTCCCCAGCGCGGCCACGAGCTCGGTGGAGACGAAGGACCAGTCGAAGGTGACGTTGTGGGCCACGAAGACACGGCCCTCCAGGCGTCTGTGTATCTCCTCGGCGACATGATCGAAGTACGGCGCACCGGCTACCATGGCATCCGTGATCCCCGTGAGTGCCGTCACTCCGCCGGGCACGGGGCGGCCCGGATTCACCAGCGTCTCGAACTCGTCCACGATGCGTCCGCCGCGGACCTCGACCACGGCGAGCTCGATGATCCGGTGCCCGTATCCGAGACCACCGCCGGTGGTCTCCACGTCCACCACTGCGAAGGGCACGTCTGCGAGGCTTCGCCCCATGGGGACCAGACCGGGATCCAGGCTCCACACCCCGTCGGCGTCGACCTTGAACCGGGGATCGCTCCCCAGAAGCTGGAAGACGGCGGCGGCCGCGGCTCCCGGATGACCCGACAGGCCGAGGACTTCCCGGGCCAAGTCGAGGGTGTGCCTCGGGCCCTCGCCCAGCCGCTCCGCCGCACTGCGCACCAGCGAGCCCAGCGCCCGCTCGGTCATGTACGCGAACCGGCCTGCGTTATGGCGAAGGAGAGAGCCTCCAGCTCCAAGACCAGGTTGACGTAGGTGACGTGCACTTCGGCGGGGACCCTGAGCTGTACCGGAGCGAAGTTCAGAATGGCCCGAACTCCGGCCTCTACCGCCCTGTCTGCAAGGTCCTGGGCCGCTTCGGGGGGTACGGCGAGGATCACGATGTCACCCTTCAGCGAGCTGATGACCAGCTCCAGCTCCTCCACTGGGCGGATGCGCACGGGGCCCCAGGACATCCCGATCTTCTCCGGATCGGAGTCCAGAACAGCAACGCAGTCGTATCCCCGCTGCACGAAGTACGGATACTCGAAGAGCGCCGACCCGATGCGCCCCGCGCCCACCAGGACCACTCTCCAGCGGCACTTGAGACCGAGGATGTCGCGCAAGCGGTCGGCGAGCTCGGCGACGGAATACCCCAGGCCCCGCTTGCCGAACGATCCGAAATGGGAGAGGTCCTTCCGCACCTGCGCGGCCGTCGTGCCCCCTCGTTGAGCAAGCTCTTCGCTGGAGACGGTGGTGGCCTCCTGGGACTCCAGAATCTCCAGGGCGCGGAGGTAGTGGGAGATCCTGCGGATCGTGGACTCCGGGATGTGTCGCGTCACGGGCATCGAGGGTTGACAGCGTATCCGGGCGGGAACGGAGTCGCTTGTGAAATTAGTCACAATCTAGGAGTCCCAACAGCGCCCGGCAACGTGATCTCGAGGGGGTCTGGCGGGGCGACGGCGCCCCGAGAGCTCAGGAGCCGAGGTGGCGGGACAGCGCGATGAAGGCCTCCGGCGAGAGTCGCTCCGGCCGGTCCCCGACGCTCACCCCCGCAGCCTCGGCGGCCGCCCGAAGACGATCGGGCGGGAGTCCGAGGTCCGGATGGTCCCGCAGGATCTTGCCCATCTGCTTGCGCCGCCACTGGAACGCCGCCCGCACCAGCGTCCGCAGTCGCCCCTCCTCCGCCTCGCTCAAGCGAGGGGGCGCCAGGGGCCGGATGCGCACGACCGCGGAGTCCACCCCCGGAACCGGGCGAAAGGCTCGGCGTCCGACCCGAAAGAGGCGTTCTGCGAGGGCCACGCTCCGGACCCCCACTGCCAACGCCCCATAGGCGGAGGAGCCTACGGGAGCGACGATGCGGTCGGCGACCTCCTCCTGAACCATGACGACGATCTCCCGGGGCCGGGGCCTCTCCAGGAGATGAAAGAGGATGGGGGTGGTGATGTTGTACGGGATGTTGCCCACCACCTTCAGCCGCCCCGGATCACGCACGTGATCACCCGGGTTCACGGCGAGGATGTCGGCGTTGATCACCGTGACGTCGGCGCGGTCCCTGTAGCGTTCCGCCAGCGCGGCGGCCAACTCGTTGTCGAGCTCGATCGCCACCAGGTGCGCCACCGTGCCCACCAGGTGCCGGGTCAGCGCGCCGCGCCCGGGGCCGACCTCCATCACCTCGTCCTCGTCCCCGCCCCCAACGGCCTCCACGATCTTGCGTTGGAGGTTGGGATCCACCAGGAAGTTCTGGCCCAGCGACCGCTTGGCTCGGCGGCGGCCATGCGCGCGGGGTACCCCCATTCTTCAGCGACCTGCTAGGGCGTGCGCACCACGAGTGCGGTGCGGTCGTCACCCTGAACCGGGGGATTCGCGTCGGCCGTCAGCGCGAACAGCGCGTCCACGATGCACGCCATCGACTCCGCCCGATGGCCCACCACCGTGTCGAGGACGCGCTCCTCGCCGTCGCCCCGGGTGGCCGAAGCGAGCACGTCGGAGAGGCCGTCGGTAAACAGGAGAAGAAGGTCCCCACCCCGCTCCCACGGAACCTCCACCTCACCGTAGGCGTCCTCCCCCGCGAAGCCCACCGGCGGGTCGGTGGCCGTCAACCGATCCAGACCCCCGTTCCCGTGGACGACGAACGCATGAGGATGACCGGCGTTGGAGTAGACCAATCGCCCCTTGGCGGGGTCGATCACCCCGTAGAAGACCGTGAGGAACATCTCCGTGGTCTCCAACTCCTCGCTCAGCGCATCGTCGAGGTCCCTGAGCACCGTGGCGGGGGAGTCGTGCTCGCGGGCGTAGATGCCTGCGGCGCTCAGCGTGAGCGTCATGATGAGCGCCGACGGGAATCCGTGCAGGGAGACATCTCCGAGCATGATGCCGACGCGGCCGCCGGAGAGCTTGAAGAGCTGATAGAAGTCGCCGCCCACCTGCTCGGCCGGAGACACGCGCCCGGCCGCCTCCGCCCCGTCGAAGCGCTCGGCGGCTGGCAGCAGCTTCTGCTGCAGGTCGTGCGCGAGCTCCATCTCGCGACCCATTCGCTCCCTGGAGACGCTCTCCTGATGGAGCCTCTTGTTCTCCAGCGCCGATCCCACCTGCGACGCGATGGCGGCGAGCAGCCTCTGGTCCGCGACGCTGTAGCGCTCGTCTCCCCTCCTTCCGATCACGTTCATGACGCCGAGCGTGCGGGATTCCCCCGACGGCGGTGTGTAACGGATGGGCACGGACAGGAACGAGTCCCCATGAACACCCTGCTCTCGCTGCTCCTGAGTGCGGGCCCGGGAAGCGATGATGGGGCGCTGCTCGCGGAATACCGCCGAGGTGACCGTATCGGGATCATCGGTGCGGATCGGTCCCTCCAGGCCCTCCCCCCCCACAGCAGCCATGAGGTGGAGCGACTCGTCGCTCTTCAGGTAGAGCCAGAGGGAGCCGCGCTTGGCCCCCATCACGTCACACACCTCCCGAAGGATGACCCTGGCGGCGTCATCGATGTGGAGGATGGTTCCCAGCGTCTCGCTGATGGAGTAGAGCAGGTGGATCTCTTCGTACCGCTCCGACAGCTCCGCGGTGAAGTAGCGTACCTCCCGGGCGGACTCGAAAGCACGCTCCAGGGAGCGAGCCAGTGCTGCCCCAACGGCCTCCGCAGGCGCCAACGGGGAGGCCAGGATCTCCAAGAATAGGGGAGGTCCCTCGCGAGCGGTGATCTCGAAGCGAGCGAGGCCTTCCTCGGAATCTGGCGTCCCGTTGCTGGAATAGATGACCTGGATGCCCGACCCGGGTTCCCCGCCGGACCGATACGCCGCTCCACTACTTTCCTCGTCGGGAGCTTCTATGCTGATGCGGAGACCGATCCCGAAGGCCTCCTCAAAATCGGCGACCGTCTTCTGGACCGGATCCGGCAGCGCCCCGAGGACGAGCCGGCCCGGGGCGTTCACGCCGGGGCTCCGCCCTCGAGGACCGACGGCCCCGGATCGAGGCGGAGAACGAGGGTCACCTGGTTCCCCTGGTCGTTGAAGGACACCTCATCCAGGAGCTGACGCATGAGGAAGAGCCCGCGCCCCCCGGGATTGAGGAGGTTCTCGGGCGTGGTGGGATCAGGGACCGACCGGTAATCGAAGCCCATGCCCTGGTCCGTGACACACGCCCTGATCTGCCCATTCGCCACGACGATCTCCACCCGTACTCTCTTGGAAGGGTCGTGTCCGTTGCCGTAGAGCATGGCGTTGGCCAACGCTTCGGTGAGGCCGACGCGGAAATTCAGCTGCAAGCGGTGTCCCTGCCGCTCGCATGCGTCGCACCGCCGCATCACGTAGTCCACCGCATGCTCGATGGAGCGCACATCGGTGGGGAGCTCGAGGACGATCTCGTTCTCCATCACGCTCAGTCCCTCGTCTGGGCGAACCGTTGGACGTACATGCGGGAGCCGATCAGAACCCGTCCAAGGCTTCTTCCTTCGTGTCCGCGATCTTGAACAGCGTATCGAGCTTCGTGAGCTCGAAGAGCGTGCGAAGGTCCTCGTTGAGGCTGGACAGGCGCAACTCCCCACCCTGCTCACGGATCTTCTTGGAGAGGCTCACGAGCACGCCCAGACCGGACGAGTCGATGTACCCGGTGTTGGAGAAGTCGATGACGAACTTCCGGTCGCCACCTTCGAGGTGCTCGAGCACCTTCTGTTTGAGCTCCTGACGGTTGCCGACGATGAGCTGACCCTCCACCTCCACGAGGGTTACGCCACCGTTGTGCGACACCTGAAAGCTCATGGGTCGTATGCTCCCGAATGAGGGGTCGAGGGTGGAAGACCTCGCGAAGGGGCCGGGCGTCGCCTCCCCCTGGGCCGTACAAGACCCACAATGATAAAAAGGGAACAAATGTCGGGGCAAGCGTGGGAGCCCCGGCGGCTCGCATCAGCCCACGGCGAGCTTCTCTCGGACCCGCTGCGCCACCACGGGAGAAACGAAGCGGCTCACATCCCCGCCCAGCCTCGCGACCTCTCTAACGAGCGAGGACGACAGGAACGAATAATCCACCTCCGGCGCCAGGAACACGGTTTCCAGGTCCGGCCAGAGCTCTCGGTTCATCTGAGCCATCTGCAGCTCGTACTCGAAGTCCGACACCGCCCTGAGGCCGCGGATGACGAAGCGCACGTCGCGTGCCCGGGCGAAATCCACCAGGAGTCCGCTGAATGCACACGCCTCCACCCGGTCCTCTTCGGCGAAGACCAGGCGCATGAGCTCAAGTCGTTCATCGACGTCGAAGAGGCTGTTCTTGGACTGTGTGGCCGTATGCGCCACGGCGATGATGAGGCGGTCCGCGACGCGCAGCGTCCGCCGTGCGATGTCTTCGTGACCCCGGGTGATGGGATCGAAGGATCCGGGATAGATGGCCACGACAGGGCTGGACGCGTTCATGGTTCGACGGTCAGGGTGGTGAGGGCGGTGTCCCCGTAGCGCCGGGTCCTGGCATCCGGCGGCACAGGAAGGACTTCACGCCAAGGATGCTCCAGCCAGAGCTCCAGCGCAAACGGTCGGGAGCCGAAGGTTTCCACCAGCCGGGCGGCGTCGCCCTGTCGGTAGGGTGGATCCGCGAGGGCGACGTCGAACGCCCTCTGTTCCACGGAGCGAAGGTACTTGAACACCTCGTCCGCTACGACGGTTACCTCGCTCCAGGCGTGGAGGAGGTCGATGTTGGCCTCGAGCACGCGGAGAGCGCCACGGGCGCGCTCGACAAACACGACGTGCCTCGCTCCGCGGCTCAGCGCCTCCAGGCCGAGGGCGCCGGATCCAGCGAAGAGGTCGACGACGTCGAGACCTCCGATCCTCGCGCCCAGCGCCGACATCCAGGCCTCGCGCACGCGATCCGTGGTGGGGCGGACGTCTCGCCCCTTGAGGGGCTTCAGGTGGTGACCCTTCCAGCGACCAGCGATGATCCTCAAGGGGCGTCTCCACCTCCGGTCGAGGGCCGCAGGTCCAGCAGGCGTGCCTGGGGCCGAACGATCCCCTTCCACTCGTTGCGCTCCAGCTTGAGGGCCACATCGTAGCCTCCGCCCCGGAGGGTCTCGGGCGGGTGCCTCTCGGCGACCCCGAAGCCGATGGCATCGAGCATGCTGCCACCGTCGCGCAGGGCGACCTTGAGGTGCGTCTCCTTCACCGTTCGTGCGCCCTCCAGGGACACGTTCCGGGCGACGAACACCGGTCGAGGGTTCCCGATCCCGTGAGGGCCCATGTACTCCAGCCAGTGGATGAGCTCCAGATCCACCTGGTCCAGGGGAAGCTCCAGGTCGACGCGGAGCTCCGGCCGGAGGTCCACTCCCTCCAGACGGCGGCGGGCCTCGGACTGGAACGCCCTTCGAAAAGCCGGTAGCGACGGCCGGTCGAGGTCCATCCCGGCGGCCTGACGGTGGCCACCAAAGCGATCCAGGTGCTCACGGCACGAGGCGAGCGCCTCGTACAGGTGGAAGCCGGGAATCGATCGGGCGCTCCCCCTGCCCTTGTCGCTGCTGAGCGCCACCATGACCACAGGACGATGGATCCGCTCGACAACCCGGGAAGCGACGATGCCGATGACGCCGGGATGCCACCCCTCCCTTGCCAGGACGACCCCGTAGTCCCGCTCCGGATCGTAGTCGGCTTCCAGGAGATCCAGGGCTTCCGCCAACGTGCGCCGGTCCTCCTCCTGGCGCACCCCGTTGATGTCGTCCAGCTGTCGCGCCAACTGGTCGGCCTCCTGATCGTCTTCCGTCAGTAGCAGCTGCAGTGCGTCGTCGGACTCGCCCAACCGACCGGCCGCATTCAGGCGCGGCGCCACCACGAACCCCAGTTGGCCGGCGTTGACGTTCGCGGCGTCCACTCCCGTCACCCGAAGGAGTGCCCTCACGCCCGCGACCCGCGTCGCGGCGAAGCGCTTGAGACCCTGTCGCACCAGCACGCGATTCTCTCCCAGCAGCGGTACGAGATCCGCCACGGTGGCCAGAGCGACGAGGTCGAGGAGCTCGCCCAGGGGAGCGCTATCCACGGCCAGATGCCGCGCCACCAGCGTGCACACCTTGTAGGCCAGGCCGGTGCCGCACAGCCCCTTCTCCGGATAGCGGCAATCGGGACGCTGTGGGTTCACCAGCGCCGTGGCCTCCGGGAGCCCGGTCGCCACCGTATGGTGGTCCGTCACCACCACGTCGATGCCTTCTCGCCGGGCCGCCGCCACCGGGTCGTGCGCCACCGTTCCGCAATCCGCCGTGACGATGAGCGTCGCATCCGATTCGCGCGCCACGCGAAGACCTGCCTCCCCGAAGTCGTAGCCGTCCCGCATCCGATGCGGAACGAAGGGCACCACCCGACCACCGTGGGCCCTCAGGAAGCGGGCATAGAGAGCGGTGGCACACATCCCGTCGACGTCGTAGTCACCGTGGACAAGGATGGACTCGCCCCGCCTCACCGCACTGGCGATGCGCTCGGCCGCGACTTCCCCGTCGGCAAGGAGAGCGGGGTCGTGGAGCTGGTCCAGCAGGGGGCGGAGAAAGCGCTTGGCCACTTCGCCGTCCTCGATCCCGCGGACGGCAAGGACCGCACAGAGGGCTTCCGGCAGATGAAGCTCCCGAGCGAGCCGGGCTACGACCTCGGGCGCGGGGGCCTCGGCTTCCGCCCAGCGAGCTTCGGGAGGGGTGAGCCTGGACGCCGAAGGGGAACGGCGCAGGTGGTTCACCCCTGTGCTGCAGCCTCGCCGCCGGTCGACTCTTCGGGGTTCGGCGCGGCCAGGATCACGCCACAGGCCTCGCACCGGATGAGGGACGTGCCGTGCCGGATCTCGTTCTGAAGCTGCAGCGGAACCATTCCGAAGCAGTTGCCGCACGCGCCGTCGGCGGTGAGCTCCGCCACCGCTCTCCGGCGGCCTCCCGCGCGGATACCATCGTATAGCCGGAGCTCACGGGGATCGAGGTCGGTGGCGAACGCTTCCCGCTCGGCCCTGAGGCGCTCCAGGTCGGCCTTCGCGGCCTCGCGGTCGGCCAGCAGCTCCTGGCGGCGTGGCTCGACCAGCGCCTCGGCTTCAGCGAGAGCTTCCGTGAGCTCCTTGAGCCTATCCTCGATCTTCCGCATCTGATCGATGAGCGTGAACGCCTCCTGCTCGTCGTTTTGCAGGGCCCGCTTCACCATGTCGTTCTCGGCCGTGACCGCGGCTTCCTCGCGGAGGTTCCGGACGGACCCCATACGCTCTTCGAGGCGCTTCAGGCGCGTGCGCTTCTCGTCGACGGAGACCTCGAGCCGGCGCTCCTCGACCTTCATCTCCTGGAGTCGTTTGCGCGTGGTCTCGACCTCGCTCTCCAGTACCAGCGCCGGTTCTTCCACCTCGGCAAACTGCGGATCGAAACCCGTCACCTTCTCCTCGGCGTCGGCGATCTGATTGTCGAGGTGCTGCAACTGCTTCAACGCCGTTCTTGCTTGCTCCGTCATCGGTCCCGCTGCTTGTTGGGGTCGGCACGAAGCCACCTGGCAGTCGTGCTCCAGTCGTCGGGCGCCAGCTCCCTGCGCTCGCCCGAGAGCCTCGTCTTCTCTTCCATCAGCGCGAGCTTCTCCGCTTCGTCCCGCGCGCTCTCGATACGTCGATTCAGCGCTTCGATCCGGCGATCCAGCGTCGCCACCCGGATCCGGGCCACGGTATCCTCGAAGACCCTCGAGGCATGGCCGATCTCCTCGGGATCCTCAAGAATCTCCCGCAGTCGCTCGGCAGCGACCGGGTCCATCGACGACGGCGGAGAGCGGAGGTCAGGGTCGTCGAGAAGCGCCTGAAAGATGGCTCGGTAGGCTGAATCTACAAGGTCCTCGGGTCCGAGCCGCTCTCCCGCCCGCTCCACGAAGTCCCGACTCTTGGTCATGATGAGCAGAAGCGCGCGCTCGGCGCCCAGCCGGGGAACGCGTGGCGTGGAAGTCGGCCGAGGGCCTCCCGCCTCGGTTCGGGCATGGGTCGCTCCGGCGGCACGCTTCAGCTCCGATTCCAGCGTCTCCCGACGTACACCGGTGCGACTGGCAACCTTCGCGACGTAGATGTCCCGCAGCGTCGGGTCGGCCGCCGCCCGAAGCGTGGGGAGGAGTCGGTCGACGGCCTGGCGGGTCCTCTCGATGGACGTGAAGAAGTCTCGCTGCTCGAGGATCTGGAGCTTGCGGTCCAGCACGTCGAGGGCGTCGTCGAGGTGTGTCCGGAGCACGTCGCTCCCGGCGTGTCGTACCATCGTGTCCGGGTCTTCGCCGGCCGGCAACGTCACTACCGCCGGATGGAGGCCCTCCTCCAAAAGGGTGTCGCCCGCTCGGAAGGTGGCCCTGAGCCCGGCCGCATCGCTGTCGAAGAGGAGGAACACCCGCTGCGCGTACCGTCCGAGGAGCTTGGCCTGCTCCGTGGTCAGGGCCGTGCCCAGGGGCGCCACGACGTTCTCGAAACCGTGGGCCGCCAGCGACACAACGTCCATGTACCCCTCGACGACGATGGCTGACTCCTCCCGTCGGATGGAGTGGCGGGCCCACGACAGCCCGTAGAGGTTGTGGCTCTTGTGGTAGATGGGCGACTCGGGAGAGTTGAGGTACTTGGGAGCATCCTTGCGGTCCTCGGCAATGATCCGCCCCCCGAACGCAATCACCTTCCCGGACAGCGCTTCGATGGGGAAGATGATGCGTCCCCGGAACCTGTCGTACGGCTCGTTGTCACGTTCGCGTCGGGCGAGGAGCCCGACTTCGACCATCAGCTCTTCGTCCATCCCATGCTTCGCCGCCGCGTCCCGTAGGCTCCGCCACTCGTCCGGTGCGAACCCCAACCCGAAGCGCTCGGCCGTCGATGCGTCGATCCCCCTGTTCCGGAGGTAGGCTTGAGCCCCTGCCCCGGTGGAGGGATCCGTGAGTCGCTCCCGGAACCATGCCTGCGCAAAGGCGTTCATCTCGTAGAGCGGCGCGTTGGGATCCTCCTCCTCCCGCTGCCGTGATACCTCTCGCAGCTCCACCCCCGCCCGGCCGGCCACGTACCGGACCGCTTCCACGAAGTCCAGGCCGAGCTTCTCCATGACGAACGAGAAGACGTCGCCCGACTTGCCGCACCCGAAGCACTTGTAGAAGCCCTTGTCCGGCGTCACGTAGAACGACGGTGTGCGCTCCTCGTGGAACGGGCAGTTCGCCTTGTACTGCCGACCTACCTTCTTGAGGCTGACGAACTCCCCGACGAGCTCCACGATGTCCGCGCGGGCACGGACCTCCTCCACCTGTTCGTCGGGGATCATCTGAGCGTCACGACGGTGACCCCTGCACCGCCCTCGGTGGGACCACCCATGCGATGCGCCACTACGCGGGCGTCTCCGGCCAGCAGCTCCGCGACCCTCTGGCGTAGCGCCCCCGTGCCCTTCCCATGGATGATGCGCACCTCGGAGAGATCCTCCAGTACGGCCTGATCGAGGACACGCATCAGCTCCGTGTCGAGCTCATCCACCCTCAGGCCGCGGAGATCGACCTCGGTGCGCACCGGGCCACCCGTCGGCCCCGTCCAGCCACCGGCGGACCTGCGCCCGTCGGGTGGTTTGGCGTCCCCAACGCCAAGCGGCTCCAGGTCGTCGAGGGGGAGCTCGAGGCGCAGGGCCCCTACCTCCACCAGGGCTCGGCCTTCACGGACCTCGAGAACGGCGCCCTTCGCTCCGGTGGCGTGCACGCGCACACGGTCCCCTACGGAGAGGGCCCGGGGATTCGATCGCTTGGCCCGCGCCGGGGTCCCACGCTTCGGCCGGCTCCGGCGAGCGGCCTCCTCGACCCGGCGACGGGCGCGGTGGGAAGCCTCCTCCAGGTCGGCGTCGGACCTAGCTGCGGCCCGGACCTCGTCGATGGCCTGCTCCACCTCCGCGCGGGCCTCCATGAGCACACGCCGGGCTTCCTCTCGCGCACGCTCCTCGGCGGAGCGCTCGGCGGCCCGGAGCGTCCGTTCCCGCTCGGTGACCTCGGCTCGCAGTCGGGCGGCCTCCGAGCGCTCGATCTCCAACTCCCGCGTTTGGCGCTCCGCGTCGCGCTCCTTCCGCTCGAGGCGCTCGAGGAGGTCCTCCACTCGCACCTCGCCGCTCTCCAGGAACCCTTCCGCCTTGTCCAGGACCGCCGGTGGGAAGCCGAGACGGCGCGCGATGGCGAGGCCGTAGCTCCTGCCCGGCCGCCCCTTCACCAGGTTGTAGGTGGGCTCCATGCGGTCGGGGTCGAACTGGAGCGACGCATTGACGATCCCGGTGCCCTCACCATCCAGTCGCTTGAGCTCCCCCAGGTGCGACGACACCACGGTCAAGGCCCCTCGCGCCACCAACTCCTCCAGCACAGCCCTGGCCAGTGCGGCGCCTTCCGCCGGATCCGTCCCGGTGCCCATCTCGTCGATGAGCACGAGGGAGCGGGCGTCGGCGTCGGTCACCAGATCCGCGAGGTTGGCCAGGTGCGCCGAGAACGTGGACAGGCTCCGGGTTATGGACTGCTCGTCCCCGATGTCGGCGAAGATCGCGTCGAAGACCGGCAACACCGTGCCTTCGCCCACCGGCGGCACCACCCCGCTCTGCGCCAACGCCGCGATGAGCCCCGTCGCTTTCAGGAAAACGCTCTTCCCGCCCGTGTTGGGACCGGACACCACAAGGGCCCGCTCTCCGGGCTCCACCTCCAGGTCGAAGGGCACGACGGGCTTGCCCGACGCGTCCTCCGACTCCAGCAGGAGCGGGTGTCGCGCCTGCAGGATCCGAAACGTCGGCGCACCGGCTTCCGCCAGATCGGGAACCGTCGCACGCCACGCCAGGGCGCTGCGCGCCCGGGCGAGGAGCGAGTCCAGCTCCACGAGCGCATCCGAGGCGCCGGCGAGCGAATCGCGAAACGGCGCGAGTCGCGACGACAGCTCGCCGAGGATGCGGCGGATCTCCCGGGCTTCCTCGCGCTCGAGCTCTCTAAGCTGGTTCATGAGGTCGATGGCCACGGGCGGCTCCACGAAGAGCGTTGCCCCCGTGTGGGATTCGTCGTGGACGATCCCTCCCACCTCACCTTTTCCCTCTCGCCGAATGGGAATGACGTACCGTCCGTCGCGAATGGACACCGACGCGTCACCCACCAGGTAGCGCTCAGGGAGCGTCCGCAGATAGGCTTCGAGCTGGCGCACGATACGGGTGTGGGCGCCCTTCATCCGGTCGCGGATGTGCCGCAGATCCCGTGAGGCCGTATCCAGCACCTGGCCATCGGCGTCCACGGAGCGGTCCAGCAGCTCCTCCGTGGCGCGATCGGTGTAGAGGCGCTCCCGGATCGTGAAGAGCTCCTCGTAGCGGGTCTCGCGGGCATCGAGCTCCGACGCCGCGATGCGTGAAGAAGCCAACAGAACGGCCATGGCGTGGAGCTCAAGCGGCTCCAGGACCGCCCCGCCGGCGGCGAGCTGCTGCAGCGCCGAACGCACGTCCGGAATCGGTGGCATCGCCCAGGAAGGCTTCTCGTCGACGAAGCGCATCGTCGCGCCCACGCGGGCCAGCTCCCTGCGCAGCGCGGGAACGTCGGACGACGGCGTGAGCTCCCGGATCCGGGCGCGGCCGAGGTCGGAAGCGGCGCGTCGGCCGACCCGTTCCAGAACCCGGTCGAACTCCAGGACCTCCAGCGCGTGTCGGCTCATGGAAGTCAGGACGGGCTCACGTTCTTCAACGGCCCTCCAACTCCTCCCGCACGAGGCGGTTCGCTTCCTTTCCGTCGAAGCGGCCGCGAATTCGCGGCATGAGCTGGCTCATGACGGCCCCCATCTGTGTGGCGCCTCCTCCGAGGATCTCCCGGACCATGGACCTCACATCGGCCTCCCCGAGGGCCGCCGGAAGGTAGGCCTGGAGGACCTCGGCCTGAGCATCCTCCCGGGCGGCGAGATCCTCCCGGGCTCCGGAGCGCATCTGCTCGGCGGCGTCGTGGCGTTGCTTGATCGCCTTGGCGAGCACACCCACGACGTCGTCGTCGTCGAGGTCGCGCCCCTCTTCGATCTCCCGGTTCTTGAGCTCCGCCATGGCGGTGGAGAGCACCAGCGTGCGTTCCCGGTCGCGCGCCTTGCGCGCCTGGTTCAGGTCGGCCTGGATTCGGCTCATCAAGTCGGATTGCACGGTGCGTTCTCGTGGATGAAGGAACATCGACCGGGACCGTGAACCGAAACTATCCCGAAACAATCCAGGCGGTCAACGCGTTCCGCGGGCTCCCGTCGGGGTCAGCCGGGAGGCCAGTCCATTGAACGGCCGCCCAGGACGTGGACGTGTAGATGCGGCACGGTCTGGCCCCCATCCGCACCCACGTTCAGCACGGCCCGGTAGCCGTCTTCCGCCAGTCCCTCCTGACGGGCCACGTCGCGCGCAGCGAGCATGAGCGCGCCCAGGAGGTCACCCTGGTCGTCACTCGAGGTCTCCAGGGAGAAGATGTGCTCTCTCGGAACCACCAGGACGTGGACCGGCGCCTGGGGCCCAACGTCGCGAAAGGCCACGGTGCGCTCGTCCGAGCGGACGATGGTGGCGGGAATCTCGCCCGCCACGATTCGGCAGAACAAGCAATCGGTGGAGCTCAACGAAAGGCCCTCCGTCAAGGTGTGGAGCCGGAGCGGGACTGCTTACCACCCACCCGATCTTGTCGGAGGGAGGGAGCACGCGCAATGCGTCGCAGGGACGTCTGCCGACCCATGGGCCCCGCAGCACGCGTCGAGTGGTCCCGTCGAGCCATGGAGCGATCCCATCTCGTCGACGAGGTTCCCCTTCGTGCGCTCCCCCAGCATCCGCCCACCCCCGATCCGGAGGCTCCATGGACTCCTGCCTGGTCGCTGCCGAAGCCGCCTTGCGAAGAAGCGCAGCCCCGGCGCTGCGTCTCGGCGAGCTGCTCTCTCATGTGCGATCGGAGACCGGCGACCTCTCATTGAACCGCGAGCGGCTCCTCCGCGGGCTGCGAGCCCATCCAAGTCTGTTCCGGATCCTGGATCCCTGGCGCGGCCCCTGGCGCTTCATCAGGGAACGCGACGCATGGAGCAGCCGCGCGGACCTGGATCCCTGGGTTCTGACGGTTTCGGACCCCGCCGACGGCGAGGGCGACGGTGCCGGTCGTCCGGTGATACGGAGAATGCGATCCTGCATCCGCTGGCTCGCCACCGGCATCGACACACGCTCGCCACGGGCGCTCGCACGCTGGTCCAGGTTGGCGCTGGCGGCCGACGAGGCCCGCCGGACTCTGGACGAGGCCGCGTAGTAGGTCAGGTCGACCGCGCGAACCGTGCCGAGCGCCACTCCCCGTCCTCGTCGAGGGCTTCCGTCCGGAACCCTACACCCTCCGCGGCGTCGCGGACCGGAGCCCACTCGACGTCGAGAATGCCGGACAATATGAGCCAACCTCTCGGTGCCAGGGCGGCGTGGAAGCCGGGCAGGAGCTTCATGAGAGTCAGCGATTCGATGTTCGCCACCACTCCGTCGACGGGCCCCAGGGAGGCCAGCAGTGCCACGTCCGCCCAGGACGGCTCACAGGTCACGACGTCATCCACCCCATTGAGGCGGACATTCTCGCTGATGACTTCGATGGCGAGCTCGTCCCCTTCCACGGCGACGACCTTCGCAGCACCCATGAGCGCAGCCGCGATGGACAGGATCCCCGAGCCCGCGCCCACATCGAGAACATGCGCACCTCGCGTGACGGTGCCGTCCAGGAGTCGGAGGCACCCTCGGGTGGTTCCGTGCTCGGCGGTCCCGAAGGCCATTCCGGGATCCACCGTCAAGACCAACTCGTCAGGACCGGCTTCGACGTGGCGCCACGAGGGAGTCACAGTGAGACGTGGCGTGATGCGACGAGGCGCGAGCCCCCGTTTCCAGACCTCCGCCCAATCCTCTTCCGGCACGTCACGGGTGACGATCTCGAGGGCATCGAGGCCGGACGCATGGGCGAGCAGCTCACGGGCCCCTCTTAGCCATGCGTCGGGATCACGCGGCATGGGCACGTCCGTCACCAGCCACCCGAGGCGCTCCTCGACGGCCCTGCCACCCAGGCCCAGGAGTCCCTCGGCCAGGAGCGAAGCATGCTCGGCGTCGCCGGAGCTCCGTACGCCAAGCTCGAGCCAGCGACGCTCCCCGACGCTCATCCTCCGGAGAGAGCCTCCTTCACCCGCGACCAGAAGCCCTTGCGTGCCCTGCGGCCGATGCGATCGGGGGCCGGCGACTCGACCTCCATCAGCCGGCGGAGCACCTCCTCCTGCTCAGCCGTGAGGTCCTCCGGCGTCCACACGAGAATCCGGACGAGCTGATCTCCCTGACCGCGGCCGTTGAGGTCGGGAAGGCCCAATCCCCGAAGGCGCAGCATCTCGCCACTCTGCACGCCGGCGGGAATCGTGACCCGCGCCGTACCGTCCACCGTGGGGATCTCGGCTTCGTATCCGAGGGCGGCCTGAGCGAACGTAACCGGCAGCTCGAAGATCAGGTCCTGCCCGTCACGCACGAGGCGCTCGTCCGGCTGCACCTCGAGGAGCACGACGACGTCTCCGCGGGGGCCACCGCGAGGCCCCGCGCTGCCCTTCCCGCGGAGGGTGAGGAAGTTCTCCGACGTGACCCCCGCAGGAACCTCCACGTCGATCTCGCGCTCGACACGGGTGCGTCCGTCTCCGCGGCACTGTGGACACGGATGCTCGATCACCCTTCCTTCGCCGCCGCACGTCCGGCAGGGCTGCACGCTGACGAACTGCCCGAACACAGATCGCTGGACGTGGCGCTCCTCCCCGGAGCCGCCACAGACATTGCACACCGTCGGGGAGGATCCGGCCTCCGCTCCACTCCCCTCGCACGCCTCGCAGACGTCCAGCAGCGAGACGCGGAGCGTGCGCTTCGCACCGTGAGCCACGTCGCGCAGCGTCAGGGGGAGACGAAGGCGCACCGTCTGCCCCTTGCGGGCGGAAGCCCGCGAGGTCCGCGCTCCCCGCATGCCGAAGAGATCTTCCAGGCCGGGGAATCCGCCGAAGTCGCGCATGAAGACTTCGATGGCATCAGCGAAGTCGAAGCCCCCGAACCCTCCCGGCCCCTGGCGACCCTTCAACCCCTGCTCGCCGTATCGGTCGTAGACGGCACGCTTCTCGGTGTCGCGCAGGACCTCGTACGCCTCGGTGACCTCCTTGAACCGCTCCTCGGCCTCCTTGGACCCCTGGTTGCGGTCAGGGTGGTACTTCAGCGCCAGCTGTCGGTACGCCTTCTTGATCTCGTCCGTGTCGGCCGTGCGAGACACGCCGAGAAGCTCGTAGAAGTCAGCCATTCCCTGGGCAGTCGCCTTCGTCAGGTGGCGAGGATGCGTGTAACCAGCGAGGACGTGTAGTCCACGAAGGCCACGACCTTCTCGTAGGGCATGCGGGTCGGCCCGATGACGCCGATGACGCCCTGCAGACCAGCGACCCGGTACTCCGCTGTGACCAGCGTCAGCTCCGAGAGCTCCTCGGAGTCGTTCTCGCCCCCGATGGTGATCCGAAGCTGGCCGCGATGCTCGCGATTACCCACGGCCTGTGCGAGAAGGTCCCGCCGCTCCGTGAGCTCGATGAGCCCCTTGAGCCTCTCGCCCGTGCCGAACTCGGGCTGCGCGGCGAGCACGCTGGCGCTGCCGAGGTGGATCTGCGAGTCGTAGAGGTCGTCCAGATTGAAGAGCTCGGCGCCCGACTGGACGAAGATGTTCATGAGCTCCGATGCCCCCGCATCGTCGGAGGTCGCGTCCCGCAAGCGCTCCGGGAGCGTCCGTCGGAGCTCGTCGAGCGAATGCCCCGCCAGGCGCTCGTTGAGGGCGACGGTCAGCGTGATCAGCGTCTCCGCCGGTACTTCGACGGGAAGGTCGACATAGACCGTGCGAACGACGCCGCCCTGGATGGTCGCCACCAGGAGCACCTTGTTCGAGGAGACCTGGACCAGCTCGAGCTTCTCCAGCACGGCGGTCTCCAGGCGCGGGGCCATGGCCACGCCCAACTCGTTGGAGATCAGGCTCAGGGCGCGCACGGCGTGCCGCACGAGACGCTCTACCGCCGACGATCCGGCTGCGTCCAGCTCCCGCGCGATATTCTCCTGCTCGATGCTGGAGAGCGTGAACGGAGCCATCAGCCGGTCGACGTAGAATCGGTAGGCGAGATCCGTCGGCACACGGCCAGCCGAGGTGTGCGGGTGGGACAGGTACCCTTTCTCCTCCAGGTCGCCCATCGTGTTGCGCACCGTGGCGGCGGACACTCCGAGGTCGAACCGACGGGAGACCGTTCGGCTCCCCGCCGGCTCCGCGGTGTCCACGTACGTGCGGATCACGCACTCCAGGACCTGTCGCTCCCGATCGCTGAGATCGGTACCGACCAAGATGCGTTTCGTCGGGGCGTTCATATCGCTCGAAGATCGAAAACGAGTCCGTGGGAGGTCAACCCGAGAGGGCGGTGTCGAGGTCCACGGCAAGGCGGTCGAGGACGAGCCAGCCACGCGCAGTGAGCCGCACCGCGCTCTCCGCGACGACGGCCAGACCTCGCCTCTTCCACCCCTCTACCAACGCTCGCGGGGACTCGCTCCAGCCGCCTATCGACAGTCCCAGGTCGGTGCGCAGGGCCAGCCAAAGCCGCTCGAGCCGGACGGCGGCGTCGTTCAGCACTTCCCGCCCTTCCTCAGGCGATACCCCGGCCACCGCCGCGTCCCGGTACGCATTCCATTCCCGTCGGTTCCACCGCCTCACAGGGTGGGCGTACGAGTGGGCGCCGTTGCCCAGCCCGAGGTAGGGCGCTCCGTTCCAATAGACGGCGTTGTGCCGGGACTCGGCCCCAGGACGAGAGAAATTCGATACCTCATAATGCGCATACCCGGCGTCGCGGAGCAGCTCGGCCGCGAGCAGGAACTCCTCGCCGTAGGCATCCTCGTCCACGGGAGCTTCCCGGCCCTCGGCCACGGCGCGCCCCAGGGGAGTCGCGGGCTCCACACCGAGCCCGTAGAGGCTCAGGTGGGAAACGTCCAGCTCGAGCGCCCGCTCGAGATCGTCTCGCCAGGAACGGCCCAGGTGGGCGGGCAATCCGAAGATCAGGTCGACGCTCAGGTTGTCGTACCCCGCCTCCCGCGCGGTACGCACCGCCTGGATGGCGCCGTCGGGCCCGTGCATGCGCCCCATCCACCGAAGAGCGCCCTCGTGGAAGCTCTGCACGCCAAGGCTCAACCGGTTGACGCCGGCCTCTCTCCAACCGCGCGCCACCTCGGGCGTGAGGCTCTCGGGGTTCGCCTCTGCGGTCCATTCGATATCCGGAGAACGGAGGCGGCCCCGCCCGATCACCTCGGCCAGGCCCGCCATCGCCGTCGGCCCGAGAAGCGACGGGGTCCCGCCGCCCACATAGACCGATTCGAGGGTGTCGGCCAGCTCGAACAGGCCCTCCGACCGCACCACGTCCATTTCTCCCTCGAGGGCCCGCAGCCACTCCTCGGCGTCCCCCTCCCTGCGTACCTGTACGGCGAAGTCGCAGTAGAAGCACCGGCGCACGCAGAACGGTGCGTGCACATACACGGAGGCGACCCTGGTCGGGCGCATGGCGTCAGCCGGCACGGCGGAATCGCATCCCGGCGACGCGCTGGACGCGCCCGCGGAGCTCCAGGCGCGAAAGCACGGTGAGGGTGCTGCGCACGTCGAGGCCCACGGTGCTGGCGACGTGATCCACGGAAGCCGTGCCGTCGTCCAGGCACGCCAGGATGCGCCCTTCGTCGCCGTCCCCGGATGGCGTGGCGGTTCCGTCCCCGCGATCCTCGGCGAGCGCCACGCCGAGCTCCTCCCGCACGAAGGAAGTCACGGACACGAGAGGCCTCGCGCCGTCGGCCAGGAGGCCGTTGCTTCCCCGGCACGCGGGCGAGTCGATGGGGCCAGGTACCGCGAACACGTCCATGCCCAGATCCAGGGCATGCTCCACGGTGATGAGTGCGCCACTCTTCGCCCCTGCCTCCACCACGACCACCACCCGCGCCAGCGCGGCGAGGATGCGGTTCCGACGGGGAAAGTGATGCGGAAGAGCTGGTGTGCCCGGAGCGAACTCGCTCACCACCAGCCCATCCCGGAGAATGTCACGGAAGAGGCGCCGGTGCGCCGGCGGGTAGGGGGCATCCGCTCCGCGCCCGAGAACGGCGACGGTAGGGCCGGACACCTCCAGAGCACCGCGGTGCGCCTCTCCGTCTACCCCGAGGGCCATCCCGCTCACCACGGGAACACCCGCCCCCGCCACCGCTGCACCGATCTTGCGGGCGACCTGCCGGCCCCGGGCCGTTGCTCTGCGGGAGCCGACGATCGCCACACCGGCTGTGGCCAGCAGCGCGGGGTCACCACGGAGGAACAGGAGCGGCGGCGGATCGGCCAGATGGCGGAGACGTCGCGGATACGCCGGATCCGTGTGCAACAGGACGACCATGCCGAGTGCTTCGGCGCGGCGGACCGCACGGGTGGCCTTCTGTCGCGAGACGGCCATGACGTTTGTGCTTCCGGCCGCTCCCGACGCAAGGGCCGCTCGGGCCGATCCGAAATGCTCGATGAGCCTCCTCAGCCTCGCCGGTCCGATGCGCGGCATGGCGTCCAGAGCCAGGAGCGCCTCTACCTCGACTCGGCGCTCGGCTCCGGCTAGCGTCATGGCGTCCACCACTCCTCTGCCTCGCCCTCCCCGGGCTCCGCGCGTGCCACCGACCGACTGCGCTCCCAAAGCGCCTCGAGGAGCTCGGTGAGTCCCTTCCGCGCCACCGAGGACATCGCGAAGGCCCCCCAAGCGTGCGGGGCGGCGATCGCGGGAGGGGCCTGGTCGGGGCCCAGCAGATCCGTCTTGGTCAGGACCACGCAGTGGGGGATCTTCGCCAACCGGCGAGAGTAGGCGGCCAGCTCCTCCCGAAGCGCGTCGTACTCGGCCTGGGGATCTGCG
The DNA here is from genome assembly GCA_022340755.1 of Gemmatimonadota bacterium. Classification (GTDB taxonomy): domain Bacteria; phylum Gemmatimonadota; class Gemmatimonadetes; order Longimicrobiales; family Gaopeijiaceae; genus SZUA-318. Next base: position 19,692 of record JAJDNI010000100.1, on the reverse strand, counting down.
GCGTCCACGGGAACGAGCAGGGCCAGGGTGCGTGTGCGCTCGATGTGCCGCAGGAACTGGTGCCCGAGCCCCTTGCCCTCGTGCGCGCCCTCGATGATGCCCGGTATGTCCGCCATCACGAAGGTGCGGTAACCCGAAAGCTGCACCACACCGAGGTTCGGCGTCAGCGTGGTGAACGGGTACTCCGCCACCTTGGGCCGCGCGGCGGTGACAGCCGCCAAGAGCGTGGATTTGCCGGCGTTGGGCTCACCCACCAGGCCGACGTCGGCGATGAGCTTCAGCTCGAGTTGCACGCGCCGCTCCTCGCCCTCCTCCCCCGGCTCCCACCGCCTCGGCGCCTGGTTGGTGGCCGTGGCGAAGCGCGCGTTCCCGCGCCCACCACGCCCTCCACGAGCCACGACCACCCGGTCTCCTCCGGCCAGCAGCTCGCCGAGGACCTCCCCGGTGTCAGCATCCGTGGCCACGGTTCCGGGAGGGACCAGGAGCACCATGTCCTCGCCGTCACGGCCTGTCCGGTTGCTTCCCTCTCCGTGCTGCCCCCGAGGCGCGTAGTAGTGTCTCTGGTAGCTGAAGTCCAGAAGCGTCGAGAGCTGCGGGTCCACCTGCAGGGCCACGTCTCCACCGTTGCCTCCGTCTCCGCCGGACGGCCCCCCTCGTGGAACGCCCTTCTCTCGACGGAACGCCTCGGCGCCGGAGCCCCCCACGCCCCCCCGCACTTCGATGACGGCACGGTCGACGAACATGTGGCCTCCGTTAGCTCGATCGGGGGGAAGTACGGGCTCGCACCGACGCCCACGTCTCCCGTGCCCGATTCGCGACATCGGCGGTGCACCACGGCACCGCGATCTCGAGTGCTCTCTCCACCTCGGCCGCCGACGCCCCGACGTTCAGTGCACCTCGCAGGTGTGAGTAAAGCTGCCGGGGAACGTCCTGCACCATCAAGATCGCGGCGATGCAGAGCTCTCTGGTGGGCAGGTCGAGCCCCGGACGCCCCAGGACCTTGCCGTACCCTTCCTCCACCATCCAGCGCTCCATGTCACGGTGCAGCCGCCCGATGTTCGCGCGCAGACCTTCGTACTGTCCGCCGTACACCGCCTGGCATACGCGAGCCCCCCGCTCCTCCCATTCCTCGCGATCCTCCGCGGGCTCCGCCGCCTCGCAACCGCTGACCGTTCGCCACAAGCCGAGCGCGTTCAAGGCCACGGGATAGCCCAGGAACAGATAGCTCTGGAGGATGGTCTCCTCCACGGCCTCCGCGTCGGTCTCCGCTGCGGCGGTTCGAAGTGCCGTTTCCAGGCGTGCCGCGTCGCGGGCGGCCAACGCCGCGCTCAACTCGACCAGCGCCTCGCGGTCCGGCGACAGCGTCACCCCGGGCGAGACGCTCATGCCCAGGTCAGATCCAGAGCCGGACGGATCTCGCCCACCGCCTCCCCCCGCGTGTTCCGCACCGTGGGGCGGCGGAACCGATCCAGCGCATCGAGATCCTCGGCATCCAGAACACCCAGAATCTCCAGCACGCGCACCAACGCCACCTCCACAGCCCGGCGGGCTCCGTCCGCGACCTTGATGGCGACGCCGAGCCCGGGTGAAGGCAGGCCAGCACCATATACGCCTTCAGCGCCCAGCTTCACGAAGGCCGCCTCTCCGGAGCGCTCCATGACCATGGTGCAGGCGCGCCCCGTGCCCCCCACCATGAACGGATGCCGGGTCATCGCGGACACGATGCGGGCCGGAGGCTGCCCTTCGTCGGCAGCGGCGGCGAAGCGAGCGAACGATCCCGCCATGGCATGCAGCGGCACGCTGAAGCACACCACGCCACATCCGTCCACCGCCTCACCGATGTCTCCCTCGGGAACGCCGGACCAGCGCGACACCTCCCGCCGCATGCGCTCCTGGACCGGGTGACCAGCTCGATGATACCCGACCGGATCCCAACCCATGGCAACGGCGAGAGCGAGCATTCCGGCGTGCTTCCCGGAGCAGTTGTTGTGCACGCGTCCGGGTCGTCCCCCCCGCTCAACGAGAGCGCGCGCGGCGTCCTCGGAAAACGGCGGATGCGGTCCGCACGCCAGCAGCTCCTCATCGAGGCCAGCCTTCGCGAGGATGGAGCGGGCACCCGCGACGTGCGCGTCTTCTCCCTCGTGCGATGCACAGCACAGCGCGAGCTCCTCGGAATTCAGGCCGAAGCGATCCACCACGCCCTCCTCCACGAGGGGAAGGGCCTGGATGGGCTTCGCCGCCGACCGGTAGAACGTCACGGATTCCGGATCACCGTTCCACGCCACGAGATCTCCCCGAGCATCGACGACCGCCACGTGAACCGGGTGACGGGACTCCACCTGGCCACCACGCACGACCTCGATCATGAGCGCACCATCGGATCGCGTGAACGCAGCCCTATCCGCCGGGTCATGGGAATGGCTCGGAGGGAACCGTTGTCCCGGAGCGCCTCGTCAGGATCCGCCCGTCGAGTCCGCCGAGCTCTGTGCGTCCGCGGCGGCGCTCGTCGCGCCCGCGGGCACCGGAGGCGCCAGCCGCTCTGCCTCCGCGAGGACCTCCTTCTGGGTCCTGGCGGAGCGCAACAGCGCGAGGGCCTGGCTCAGCTCGTGATCCTCGGGGAGCTCCTGCAGGAACTCGCCACGCTGGCCCCATGCCTGGTTGGCGATCTCCTTCTCCAGTTGATAGCGGACGAAGCGGCGAGCCCCGCGGAAGTCGTCCCGATCGACGGTCACGTTCCACTCGGGGAGCGCCCGGTAGAACGCAGTCAGGTCGGCATTCGTGATGGCGAATCCCACCTTGAGCCCGGGGTGGTCCCCGAGATAGCGCACGGCGTAGTTGAACAGGGCGACGTTGAACGCTCCGGCCTGCTTGTAGACGCCGCGCACCGAGCGTTCTTCGTCGGCAGTCAGCACTTCGGGCGCCACGAACACGTCGGGAGCGATGCCACCCCCACCATAGAGGGTGCGCCCGTCCACCGACTTGAAGAGAGGCCGACCGTCGAGATCGATGCCACTCACGGGCTGGCCGGAAAGGGAGAGGGCCTCACTGCTGGCGTCGCTGTACCGCGTCTTGGCGTCCTTGTTGATGGAACGGCCCACCGGCGTGTACCAGCGGGCGGTGGTGAGGCGCAGCACGTTCCCCCCTGACAGCTGGAAGAGGGTCTGCACCAGGCCTTTTCCGAACGTGCTCTCACCGATGAGCACGGCCCTGTCGTTGTCCTGGAGGGCGCCGGCGATGATCTCCGACGCGGAGGCCGAGCCCCCGTCCACCAGCACCACCAGGGGCATGTCCGGATAAAGATCCGGAGTGCTCGCCTTGTACGCGGCGTTCTGGTTCGCGGCGCGTCCGCGGGTCTCTACGACGCCGCGACCCTTGTCGAGGAAGAGGTCGGAGACCGCGATGCCCTGGTCCAAGAGGCCTCCCGGGTTACCCCTGAGGTCGAGAATCAGGCTGCGGGCTCCCTCTTCTCGCAGGGAGTCCACCGCGCTCCTGATCTCCGACGACGAGCTCTCCATCACGGACTGCAGCGGTACATAGCCCACGCTGTCGGAGAGCATCACGGCGAACGGCACGGCCTTCAGGCGGATGACCTCACGGGTCAGCGTGAAGGGGATCGGTTGATCTACTCCCGGCCGCAGCATCTCCACCGGCACGTCGGTGCCCGGCTTGCCCCGGAGGATTGCCACCGCCTGGTCGGTGGTCATGGTGTCGGCGGCCTGTCCGTCGATCTGGAAGAACTGGTCGCCAGCGCGGATGCCCGCACGCTGCGCCGGCGTTCCCGGGATTGGGCTCACCACCGTCACGTACCCGTTCCGCTCCACGACCTCGGCACCGATCCCACCGTAGTCCCCTTCGATGTTCTCGATCCTCATGTTCTCGTAGTCCGAGGCTTGCATGAAGTTCGAGTAGGGGTCGTGGAGATCCGCGATGAGTCCGTCGATGGCCGACGTGTAGAGCTGGTTCGTGTCGACCTTGTCGACGTAGCTCGACTCGACCCGGTCTGCGACTTCCTGGAGGAGATGAACCTTCACGTAGACGTTCTGGGCGCGATCCACGCCGCGCTGCAGCAGCCACCCTCCCGACAACGCGGCGACAGCCACCACCACCAAAGGTACGACGAGGCTTCTGCGGAAGCTCACTCCAGGGTCCTCCCGATGTGTTTCACAGTTGTAGTGATCTAAACCGAGCTCGGTGCGAAGGTTTCGGGCAGCTCCGCCGCGAGCAGCCGGCGCAGGCGCGCGTGCACCTCTGCGGGGGACCCCACCGCGCTCATGACCCTCACCTTCGGCGTGGTCCGCGCCAACTCGAGGTATCCGTCCCGGACACGCTGCAGGAACGCGCTACCCTCACGCTCCATGCGATCCGGCTCGAGGCCGCCCCGCTTCTGGCGATCCACGCCCTCGTCCACCGGCATGTCCAGATACACGTACAGGTCCGGCTCGAGGCCGCCCGTCGCCAGAGCGATGGAGCGGCGCACGTCGTCCAGGTCCAGCCCCCTCCCGTATCCCTGATAGGCCAGTGTGGACAGATCGAACCGATCGGCCACCACCGTCCGCCCGGCCTCCAATGCCGGCCGCACCACGTCGCGCACGAACGCCGCCCGCGACGCAAGGTACAGGAAGAGCTCCGACTCCGCGGGCATCTCCAGATCGGTGCGGCTGAGCACCAGCGAGCGCACGGCCTCGCCCGTCGGTGTGCCTCCGGGCTCGCGGGTCACCACGTGCGGTACCCCGAGCGCGTCCAGCCATGTCGACAGGAGTGCGGCCTGGGTGCTCTTTCCCGCACCCTCGCCACCCTCCAGGACGATGAAGCGTCCTCTCGCGGTGCTATGCACAGCTATCGTACCCACCGGTCATGATCTCGCCCCGTGGACGGCACGGCCCGGACCCGGGGGGCGAACCCCCGGGTCCGGCAGCGCGTCGCTCAGCTACTCGTAGTACTCGACCCCCAGGTGCGTGATCTGCTCCTCGCCCATCATCCACCGGAGCGTGTTCTTCAGCTTCCAGTGCTGGATGAAGAGATCGTGCTCCGGATAGAGCCCGGGAGCCGTCTGCGGGCTCTTGAAGTAGAACGACAGCCACTCCTGGATCCCCTTCATGCCCGCGCGCCCCGCCAGGTCCATGAACAGCGTGAGGTCGAGGACGATGGGGGCCGCGAGGATGGAATCCCGGCAGAGGAAGTCCACCTTGATCTGCATCGGATAACCCATCCACCCGAAGATGTCGATGTTGTCCCACCCCTCCTTGTTGTCACCACGCGGCGGGTAGTAGTTGATCCGGACCTTGTGGTACATGTCCCCGTAGAGCTCGGGGTACATGTTGGGCTGGAGGATGTGCTCCAGGACCCCGAGCTTGCTGACTTCCTTGGTCTTGAAGGACTCCGGATCGTCCAGAACCTCCCCGTCTCGGTTGCCCAGGATGTTCGTGCTGAACCACCCGTTCAGGCCGAGCATGCGCGTCTTGAAGCCCGGAGCGAGGATGGTCTTCATGAGGGTCTGGCCCGTCTTGAAGTCCTTGCCGCCGATGGGCACGCCCTTCTCCACCGCGAGGTTCTCCAGCGCCGGAAAGTCCGCCGACAGGTTGGGCGCTCCGTTGGCGTAGGGGATGCCCTCCATGATGGCGGCGTAGGCGTACAGCTGGCTCGGGGCGATGCCCGGGTCGTTGTCCTCCATCCCCTTCTCGAACGACTCCAGGGTCTCGTGAACGGGGCCGGGCCTTACATAGATCTCCGTGGATGCGCACCACACCATGACGAGACGGTCGCACCCGTTCTCTTCCTTGAACCGGCGGATATCGGCCCGGATGGCTTCGGCGAGCTCGCGCTTGTTGGCACCCTTCTTCTTGTTCGGCCCGTCGAGCTTTTTCACGTACCCGGGATCGAAGGCCGCGGACATGGGCTTGATGGACGACAGGAAGTCCTTGATGGGATCGAGGTGCTGCTCCTTGTGCAGCACCCCGGCGTTCAGCGCGCTCGCATAGCCGTCGTCCGGGATGGGATCCCAGGTACCGAAAACCAGGTCGTCGAGATCGGCGAGGGGCACGAAGTCCTTGATGAAGGGGGCCCGTCCCTCGGTACGCTTGCCCAGGCGGATCGTCGCCATCTGGGTCAGGCTGCCGATGGGCTTGGCCAGGCCGCGGCGGGCAGCCTCCACGCCGGCCACGAACGTGGTAGCCACGGCGCCGAAGCCGGGGAGCAGGACACCGAGCTTGCCGGTGGCCGGACGGATCTCAGTCGGTTGCTTCACGGAAGTCCCTCGTCCGAGGATGGTTCGATGTGATTTCTGGACTGCCGGGGCGCCGAGCCCCGGATCTTCAAGAGGACAGGATGATCCGGCTCTTGGCGCCGTCCTGGAGCCCTCGAGCCATGGTCTCGTTCACCTTGTACATCACCTTGTCGAAGTTCGACTGGGCCGCCACGAAGCGCTGGAACGGTGCCTTCGTCTGCAGTTCCTCAGCCGCCTCGCGGTACGCCTCCTGCGACTCCTCGTCGGGCTCCTGACCCGCCCGCAGCGACGCCTCCATGCCCTCCTCCAGGGCGTGGAGCTTGTTGCGCAGCTCCACGACGTCGCGGTCCGCGTCGACCGCCTCCGCCGCCCGGCGCAGCGCCTGGTATTCATCGGTCCGCGCGAGCGCGTTACCGAGCTCCTTCGCCATATCGTAAATGCCCGCCATCATGCGTTCCCTTCCAATCGAGTCACGTTCTCGGCTACCATAGCTCGCCGGGCGAGAACCACGCGCTCTCGTCCGGACAGGTCCCTCCGCACCCGCACCTCATCGTATCCACCCGCGCTCTCCACCTCCGCCGTCACCAGCCCGGCCTGCCCTGCCCCGACCTCGAGCGCCAACAATCCTCCGGCGGCCATGTGCCGGGACGCCCCCGCCACGATGGACCGGATCACCCCCAGGCCATCCGGCCCGCCCAGCAGGGCCTCCCGGGGCTCCCATTCACCGACCTCGGGCTGGAGGGTCGCCATCTCCGCCTCGGACACGTAGGGAGGGTTCGACACGACGACGTCGAACGCTTCCCGTGCGGCCAGGGCATCGAACAGCGAGCCTCGGCGCAGGTCGACGCGGTCCACCAGACCCGACGCCCGCACGTTCTCCTCCGCCACCTCGAGGGCCGCCGCGGACGCGTCGACGGCGACGACCTCGGTGAACGGCCCCTCAAATGCGAGGGACAGGGCGATGGCTCCGGACCCGGTCCCGAGGTCCACCGCCGACATCGCCTTGCGCCGCTGCGCTCTGGCCCAGGCCAGAACCTCCTCCACCAGGACTTCGGTCTCCGGCCTGGGGATGAGCACGCGGCGATTCACGTGCAGATCCAGCTCCCGGAAAGCAGCCCGGCCCAGAATGTACTGAAGTGGCTCGCGTTGCGCCCGTCGCCTCAGCAGGGGCCGGAACCGGTCCAGCTCGCGCCGCTCCAGGGGCCGGTCGAATTGAAGGTAGAGCTGGAGGCGGCCCACCCCCAGCGCGTGGGCCAGGAGATGCTCGGCGTCGAGCCGCCCACGCTCGACTCCCTTGCCCTCCAGATATTCGCCGCTCCAGCGCATGAGGCGCAGGACCGTCCAGACCTCATCCGCCGGCCCCCGGGTGGCGGCCTCGGCTGCCACGCTCCCCGTCACGCCGGTGAGCTCTCCAGCCGCTCCTCCTCCTTCGCGAGGCGGAGCGCGCCTATGAGCTCGTCCAGATCACCACCCAGGACCTCTCCGAGGCTGTACAGGGTGAGCCCGATGCGGTGGTCGGTGACCCGGTTCTGCGGGAAGTTGTAGGTGCGGATCTTGGCCGAGCGGTCACCGGTGCCGACCTGCGTCTTGCGCTCACGGGCGCGTATCGCCTCCTGATCCGCGATCATCTGGTCGAGGAGCCGGCTGCGCAGGACCTTCAGGGCCTTCGCCTTGTTCTTGTGCTGGGACTTCTCGTCCTGACAGGTCACCACCAGCCCCGTGGGCACGTGGGTGATGCGCACCGCGGAGTCCGTGGTGTTCACGGATTGGCCACCCGGGCCCGACGAGCGGAAGACGTCGATGCGCAGGTCCGCCGGATCGATGTGGAGGTCCACCTCTTCGGCCTCGGGCAGGACGGCGACCGTGGCTGCCGAGGTGTGGATCCGTCCCTGGCTCTCGGTTTCCGGAACGCGCTGGACGCGGTGCACCCCGGACTCGTAGCGGAGTCTCCCGTAGGCGCCTCGCCCGCGAACCGTGAAGATCGCCTCCTTGATGGAGCCGGGGATACCCTCGGAGAGGCTCAGCAGCTCCACGGACCAACCCTGGCGCTCGGCCAGGCGCTCGTACATCCGCATGAGGTCCGCGGCGAACAGGCCGGCCTCGTCTCCCCCGGTTCCGGCCCGGATCTCCACCACGGCGGCTCGGTCTTCCAGGGGATCGTGCGGGATGAGCCGCTCACGGGCCTCGCGGGCGAGGCTCTCGATGCGCTCCTCCAGGCCGGCGACCTCATCCTCGGCCATCGCTCTCATGTCGGGGTCGTCGGCCTCCTCCATGAGCTCCGAGGCACCGGCGTGCTCCTGCAGGGTGGCCCTCAGACGGCGCGACGTCGCGACGACGGGCTCGAGCTGCGCGCGCTCCTGCCCCAACCCCCGGAGCCGCTCCGGGTGGGCCAGCACCTCGGGGCTCGCTAAGGCGCGCTCCACCTCCGCGTAGCGCGCCTCGGCCTCGCGGAGGCGCTGCTCCAGGCGTGGATCGAGATCAGGGCTCTTCATGGGGACGGGCGCGTTGGGACGGGTGCGTGAAATCGGCGCAGGGCGGCGTCAGGCTCCGCGCGGCTCTCTGCGACGTACCCCTGAGGTACGCCTCGGTCGCTGCGCTCGCCTTCCTACCCCTGCACTCGATCTGACGCGCCCCATTACCGGTGGGATCCGCGGCGGGCGGGCGGCCTTCCGGCCGCCGGGCTCACGTGCCGACCTTCTCGTACTTCTTCTTGAAGCGGTCGACGCGCCCCGCGGTGTCGACGAGACGCTGCTTGCCGGTGTAGAAGGGATGACACACCGAGCAGATCTCGACGTGGACCTCCGCCACCGTCGACATCGTCTCGAAGCGGTTGCCGCAGGCACACGTCACCGTCGCCGGCTTGTAGTCGGGATGGATGTCCTGCTTCATGTCCAGCTCCACGTGCCGAAGTGGAACGGGCCTGGGCGCCACCTCGGCCCCCGGCCCGGTTACTCGCTTGGAGGTCGACGCGATACGACGCCCTCCTATAGCCTAGAGAAGTTAACCGTCGTCCTCGACGGGGTCCAGGGACTCCCGACTCCCTCTGCCCAGGCGAAAGGAAGCCAGGACGAGGATCAGGGCGGCAGCCGCGGCGCCGTTCCCCGTGAGATCACCAAACCGCGTGTAGAAGGTCAGGACGTCGGTGGTGTAGACGTCGTCCGCTTCCACAGCAGGTTGGAAGAGGTGGGTGGCGTCGTACACCCTTCCCACCGGGTCCACGAACAGCGAGATCCCCGTGTTGGCGGCCCGGGCGACCCCCATGCGGTTCTCGATGGCGCGCATGACGAGGTGGGCAGGGTGCTGCCAGAGCGCGGTGGTGCGGGACCACCAGGGCTCCCGGCCGTACCAGGAGTCGTTGGTGATGTTCAGCAGCACGTCGGCGCCGGCGAGGCGGAACTGGCGTGCCCCCTGCGGATACGTGGACTCATAGCAGATGAGCGGCGCAAACGCCGTTTCGTCCACTTCCGCGAGCGGCCATCCCTTCCCCACCCCGAACTTCCCGAAGTACTGGAGGTGGCGCAGCCACTTCGCCGGAAGCAGGGGCACTCGCTCCACCATCGGCACCAGGTAGCGCTTGTCGTATTCGTAGTCGGTGAGTCCCTGGGGCTTCATGAGGAAGGCGGAGTTGTAGGGGATGAACTCGCCGTCCTCGGTGTAGCTGTAGCCGATTGCTCCGAATACGATGGGCGCCCCAACCTCCCGGGAGTACGCCTGGATGCGGCCTACCTGGGGCGCGAACTGGGGATGCTTCGGGAAGATCTGGAACGTCACCTCGGGCAGGACCACGAGCTTCACGGACCCGGGCGGGATCCGGGGCACCAGGCGGTCCAGGGACGCGAACGTGCTGTCCAGGGCCGTGTCGCCGCTCATTTTCAGGTCCTCGGGGATGTTCGGCTGCACAACCGCGACCCGGCCGATGTCGCGCATGGGTAGCGTGTGCGCGCGCCAAACGCCCCAGGCCATGGGAAGGGCGATCGTCGCCAGCGTGACGACGGACAGCGGCCACCAGCGACGGCCTCCTTCGAGGGCACCGACCGTCCCTTCGCGTGCACACGCCCCGCCGCCACGGATCCGAAGCACCAGGACGGCCAGGAGCCCGTTCACCAGGGCCAACCAGAAGGTCACCCCCCTCGCCCCCACGATCTCGGCGATCCCCACCAACTCCGGAAAGCCCGTAAGGGACGTGCCCAGCCCCAGCCACGGGAAGGCCAGCGGCCCGGGCCAATGGGCACGGAACCACTCGGTGGCCGTCCACGTCACCGGCAGCGCCAGCCACAGGGGCACACGCACGGTGTGCACCGCGCGGTGCAGCATCCAGCCGAACAGCGCGGCAGCGCCCACCAGCAGGATCATCGAGCCGATGAAAGCGAGCACCGCCATCCACGTGAACCAGATCAGCGCCACCAGGATCCAGTAGAAGAGGATCCCGAAATACAGGGTTCCGAAGACAAGCGAGCCGCGCACGGCCGCCCGCCGACCTTCGGCGTCGGGCGACAGGCCGTGGATCCACAGGGCGAAGGGCACGAGCCCCACGAAGGGAGGCACCAGGGGATGCAGCGGTGGGAACGACGACGCCAGCAGAACTGCGGCAACGGCGGGAAGGAGCCGCTCGCCCCGGCGGGGCCACAGCAAGTCGACCAGGGCTCTCACGCCCTGCCGCGCCGGATGAGCCCGGCGCCCTCCATCCCCCTTATAGGGTCACCTCCCCCCGAGTCTCCGCCGCGTGGTACGCCGCCTGGATGACACGCATGAGGGCGACCTGCTCCTCGGGGAGCGGCACCTCGGCCTGGCTCGACACCGCCCGGACGAACTGGTCGAGCTGCCGGCGGTGGGCGTTGGTGTAGGGGTTCTCGCCCCCCCTGGGCCGCGGCTGGCGGGGCGTGACCTCCAGAGGACGACCGCCGAGCTGCTTGTAGACCTCCAGGGGTGGAAGCGATCCGGATCCCTCAGCACCCATGACCCGCGCGTAGTATCGGTCCTCCCCGGCGAAGTATCGGGAGCTGACCTCCAGGGTGAATGCGATGCCGTCCTCGCTGAGCGCCATGACAGTGGCCGCGTCCTCGACCTCGAAGCTTCCTCTCGTCAGGACGCAGCTCACCCGGGTGATCCGTGGGTAGCCGACCAGCCACATGCACAGATCCAACGAAGGCACGCCCAGATCCATGAGGGCACCGCCTCCCGCGTGCTTCTTGCTATGACGCCAGGTGGCACGCATGACGGGCACGCGGCGGGTGAGCCAACTGCCCCTCACGGCGTAGATGCTCCCCAACTCGCCGCCGGCCACGAACCCCCGAAGCGCCGCCACCTCCGGCCTGAACCGCTGAGCCTGGCTCGCGCCGAGGGCCTTCCCGGAAGAGCGCGCGGCGGCGAGGATGCGCTCGACGCCCTCCGCCGTCAGTGCCATGGGTCGCTCCACCAACACGTGCTTCCCGGCCTCGAGGGCGGCTATCGCCAACTCCTCGTGGAGGTGGTTCGGCGTGCAGATGACCACCGCGTCCAGGTCGGGCCTGGTTAGCACCGCTTCGGGTCCCGTGGCTTCCTCGATACCGAAGCGCTCGGCCACGCTTCTGGCCTTGGTGACATCGAGGTCCGCCACTACCGCCAGGTCCACGTCGGTCCGCTCCGCCAGAATGGGCACATACACCACCTGGCTGATGGCACCCGTCCCGATCACCGCGAACCGAAGAGCGTTCTTCCTGTCGGGCCCGTCATCGTTCTCGAGAGACCCCATCAGCGACGTTCCTCTCCGGGGGCGGACCTGCCCCACATGAGCTCAGCTCCGAAGCGCAGTTGGAAGTACTGGAGGTCACCCAGCACCTCGTAGCGGCCCTGGCCGTAGAAGCGCACGCGGTCGGTGGCGGGGTATTCGAGGCCGGCGTGCAGGTTGAATCCCGCCGTGACGGAATCCAGGAGGTCCTCGACGAAGGTGCCGTTGATGGCCGTTCCCCTCCCGTTCAGGATATGCGCCGCCGCGCCCAGTCCGGCAAACGTGAGCATGTCGTAGGGTACGCGCCAGACGACCTGCGCGTCCAGGGCCAGGGCGACATCGCTCCAGTCGATCTCCCCGAGGTCCACCTGAGGCCGCTCACCGGTCTGGGTCACCACCAGGTCGGCGACCCGGTCTTCCAGCTTGGCCACCTCACTCCGCTTGAAGCGCGAGGACCAGTACGTGAGACTCGGAACGACGCGGACACCGGGCCCCAGATATCCCATGTCCACGCGCACGCCCACGCTCTGGGTCGGCTCGACGCGCGTCGGAAACAGGTAGCCCCACTCCACGCCCACGCCACGGAAGCTCAGGTTCACATAGTCGAAATCGGCGAGGTCCTGAGCCGCCGCGCCCTTCCCCGTCACCCCGAACGCGATCGCCGTCGCCAGAGTCATCGCCACGTAGCTCAACCGCACACGTCGCCTCACAGGATCACCTCCGCCACCAGGTCGTAGTCCAACGCGTCCACGATCTCCACGTCCACCATGTCACCAGGCGCGGGACGCACGCTCCCGCGCACGTGGGTCACCCCGTCCACGTCCAACGCCTGTGCCTCCGTCCGCGCCGTGGCGACGTACTCGTCGTCGTCGTCCACGGCGTGGTCCACGAGGGCCCTCATTCGCCGGCCCACCAGAGCCAGGTTGTGCTCGAAGGAGATGTCCCTCTGGAGCTCCATGAGCTCCTCCAGACGCTCCGACTTCAGGCTCTCGTCCACATGGCCGTCCATCTGCGCCGCCCGTGTTCCCTCCTCCACCGAGTACGGAAACGCTCCCACACGGTCGAACTCGATCTCCTCGAGGAGGTCGAGCATCTCCCGAAAGTCCTCGTCGGTCTCACCGGGGAAACCCACGATCACGGTCGTGCGCAGCGTCAAGTCGGGGATGGCCTCCCTCAACCAGCGTACGCGCTCGAGGATGGTTCCACGACGCTCCGGACGGCGCATCAGCTGCAGGATCCGGTCACTGCCGTGTTGGATGGGGACGTCGAGATACGGCAGGATCCGCCTCTCCGCTGCGACGATGTCCACCATCTCCCGGGTGATTCCCGAAGGATACATGTAGAAGAGTCGATACCAGGGGACGTCCGTACCCTCCACCAGCGCGCGGAGCAATTCGGGTAGCCCCGGGGCGTTCCTGCCTGCGCCGCCGCGCCGGAGATCTCGGCCGTACCACGTCGTATCCTGGGAGACGATGTTGATCTCCTTGACCCCTTGCCGGCCGAGGGCCGCGGCCTCGCGCACGAGATCCGCGACCGGCTGTGACCGGTGCAGTCCCCGCATGAGGGGGATCGCACAGAAAGCGCACGTGTGGTCGCACCCTTCGCTGATCTTGAGATACGAGGTATGGGGCGTCTGGTTGGAGAGAATCCGGAGCGGCCGTGCCATGTTCGGCGCCAGCTCCGACTCGCCCGGGAGGAGCCTGCGACGGCGCAACTCCGGCACCAACCCCCGAAGCTGGGAGAGCCCCATGTACAGGTCGACCTCGGGGATCTCCCGAGCCAGGTCCTCACCGTAGCGCTCCACCATGCATCCCACGGCGACCACGGCCTTCAAATCACCCCGCTCCTTGAGCTGGCACGCCTCGAGAATCGTCTCGATGGACTGCTCCTTCGCCGCCTGGATGAACCCACACGTGTTCACGATGACCACGTCCGCTCCTTCCACCTCCGACGATACGCGAGCACCGTGGCCCACGAGCGCCGCCATCATCCGCTCCGAGTCCACCGTGTTCTTGTCGCAGCCGAGGGTCACCAGTGCGAAGCGGGGCCCCGACGTGGATCCCGTGGGCTCGATGGCGAGGCGCACCGCCTGGGCGTCCGGACTCACGTCGGGACGGACGGGCTCGGGAGTCAGCGGGAAGACCGGAAGCTCGCGGACCCGCGCCATCAGCGTCCCGCCCTCCCTCCCCCTCCGGGAGGCGTGATCACCTGGGCCCCCGGCGGCGGTGTGAACGTGAACCAGCCGGCCGGGACGTCGGCGTTCAGCTGGACGTCCTGGAACGTGAGCGTCCGCACGCTTCCGTTCTCGTCCTCCACGCGCACCTGCCGGAGCACGCTGTCGGACACGTCCACCCAGACCTCCGCGGACTTGAAGGACGCGTCCGTCTTGGGCACCAGCCGGATCCGGTGACACGGATGGCCGACCACCGATTCCCTCGCCTCATAGGTCAGCGTGTACTTCGAGCCCGGGTCGGAGAGGAACGCCCGGTTGAGGTCGTAGCCCCCCGGCGCGTCGGCCATGGGAAACTTCATGACCTGCTTGGCATCGAGGCTGGGATAGTAGACCCACACGGAGGTCCCGTCCGCCACGATGGCGTCGCCCGCCGGGTCGGTGAAGCGCATGGCGAACCGGTTGGGGTGTGCCTGGCAGAGTCGCCCCTTCCCGGTCCGCTCCTCCTTCAGGAGGGGCACGGAAAGGTGCTGCACGAAGTCCGAGCAAACCGTGCGCGCGGCGGCGTAGCGGGCCGACGCGGCGTCCAGGATCGCGAGGGCGCGATCCTGCTGCGCAGACGCCGGGGCCACCATGACCGCGGCCACCAGGAGTCCCCCCAAGGCCATACGGTTTCTCATCCACCCCCTCCCAGGAAAGCGTCCAGCTCGTCCAGGCTCATGAGCACCTCCCGCCCCTTGGCGCCGTCGGACGGGCCGAGGACCCCCGCGTCCTCGAGCTGGTCGACGATGCGTGCGGCGCGGCCGTAGCCGATGCTCAGCTTCCGCTGCAGCAGGGACGTGGAGCCGCCACCGTTCTGGATACACACCTCCGCCGCGCGGTAGAACAGCTCGTCCCAGTCGCCAGTGATCTCCTCGGCGGCGGTAGCCGCGTCCATGAGCTCCTGTGTGCGCAGCTCCTCGAGAATGTCCGGCTCCAACACGGAGTCGGGGGTCGCCGTCCGATCCTCCTCGTCGCGCATCCGCTGGAGCTCGCGATACCACGCCATGAGCTGCTCGGTGTCCTCCGTCGGAAGGTACGCACCCTGGATGCGCACGGGCTCGGCCTCGCCCGGGGGGAGGAAGAGCATGTCACCGTTGCCCAGCAGCGCGTCGGCACCGTTCTGGTCGAGGATCGTGCGCGAGTCGGTCTTGGACGCCACCCGGAAGGCGATCCGCGTCGGGAAGTTCGCCTTGATGAGCCCGGTGATGACGTTCACCGAAGGGCGTTGGGTGGCCACGATGAGGTGGATACCGATGGCCCGCGCCTTCTGCGCGAGCTGCGTCAGCGGCTTCTCCACCTCGCTCTGCACCGTCATCATCAGATCCGCGAGCTCGTCCACCACCACGACGACATACGGCAGCACCCCGTCGGAGTAGATCCATCGGTCCTCGTCGCCCTGGGGCCCCGACGGCTCCACCCGACGCACCACCATTCCATCCTTGACCTTGCGGTTGAACTCCTGGATGGACCGCACGTGGTTCGCCTTGAGGAGCTCATAGCGCCGCCCCATCTCCAGCACGGCCCATTTGAGCAGCCCCGCGGCGTCGCGGGGATCCGTCACGACATTGTGGCGGAGATGAGGGAGCTTCGTGTAGACGGACAACTCCACCATCTTCGGGTCGATCATGAGGAGGCGAAGCGTCTCCGGCGTGTGCTTGTACACCAGGCTCGTGATGATGGTGTTCAGGCACACCGACTTCCCGGACCCCGTGGCCCCTGCGATGAGCACGTGGGGCATCTTGGCGAGATTGGCCACATAGGGGCGTCCGTTGAGGTCCTTCCCCAGGGCCAGGGGGAGCTCACCCTTCGCACCCTGGAACTGAGGGGTCTGAAGGATCTCGCGCAGGTTGACTATCTCCGGCTGCGGATTGGGGATCTCCACGCCCACGGCGCCCTTGCCAGGAATCGGCGCGACGATACGCACGCTAGCGGCCTTCATGGCCAGCGCGAGATCCGCATCGAGATTGGCGATGCGGTTCACCTTCACGCCGGGGGCCGGGACCACCTCGAACTGCGTGACCATCGGTCCCGTGGTGCGGCCGCCGAGAGTGCAGTCGACGTTGAAGGTCTTGAGCTTCTCGACCAGGATGCGCCCTAGCTCGTCCAACTCCCGCTCCATCCCCGAGCGGTCCCGCTCGTCGGGGGGCGTCAGGAGGTCCATGGGAGGCACCGACTCGTGAGCAACCTCCTGGTCGGAGCCGTCCGGCAGCGTGTCGGGCACCGGGGGTTCGGGCTCGTAAGGGCCGTCGCGATGAATCGCCCGCTTCTTGCGACCATTCCTCGCCGACGCGGGCTGCTCGGCATCATCGGATTCTTCGACCGCGGAACCCTCCACGGACGCCGGCTCTTCCACCTCCTCCACCAATGGCGTCTCCTCCAGCACCTCCGCCGGAAGAGCGGCGGCAGCCTTCGCTGCCATCTCCGCCCGCGCCGCCGCCCGCGCCTGCACCTTCGCGGCGACACCTTTCGCCGTGCGTCCGGCGAGTCCGCCGCCGGCCGCCACGCCACGTCCGATGGTGCTGAGGGGGTTCCAGCCCAGGGTGCCCACCGAGAGAGCCACCAGGGCAAGGAGAGCAAGGAGGATCGCCCCCAAAGGACTCACCAGCTCGACGAGCGGATGGCCGAGGTGCATGCCCAGCCATCCCGCGAAGACCTCTCTATCGGGCAGGATCACCCAGATCGCAGTAGGAAGGACGATGAGCAGCCCGAGCCCCAGGATCCCGAGGCGCACGAAGTATTCTGGGTTGAGCCATCCCCCGGCGCGGAGCCCTCCGACGACCAGGAGAGGTGGAACGATGTAGGCCGCCTCCCCGAGGAAGGCGCGCAGCAGCCCGCTCACCGCCCCCCCCACCAGGCCCATGAAGTTGCCCCCGGGGAACCACTCGAAGCCCCGTGAACCGAGGATCGTCACCGGTACGAGGGAAAGGAGCGCGAAGAGCGCCAGCGCGATCAGACCGATGGCCAGAATCTCTCGTTGCTGCTCCCGGCTCAGCATCCTCCGACCTCAGCCTCCCTTTGCCGTAAGCGCCTGGTCCATCATCTCCGGAACCACCGCGTGGCGATCCAACTCCGCACAGACGACCAGATCGTCCGCCAAGTCGATCTCCTCGAGGGCTCGACCGGCGGCCGTGCCCTGGAGGAAGTCGAGAGTCGGTTCCAGGGCTCCGGCCAAGGTGAGGGCCGCCCGTGCGCCGTCGTTCAGGTCGGCCTCCGGCCCGCCCTGGTCCAGCACCTTGCGAAGCAGGTGCCCGGCACAAAGGGCGTCCTCCAGAGCGAATCTGCCCTGGCGTCCCGCGCACAGTACCACCAGATGCTCGGTGCCGTCGTTCGCCGCAAGCGCGGTCGCCACGGCGCTCAGGTTCGTGAACGCGCACGCCACGAGTCGGGGCGCCTCCTGTGCCGCCGCGAAGGCTCCGGTGCCGTTGGTGGTGCTCATCACCAGACGCTTGCCCGCCACGACCTCCGCCGTGAACTCGCCGGGCGAATTGCCCAGGTCGAAGCCCTCGATCTTCACTCCCTTGCGCTCGCCGCACAGGAGCGTGTCATCCCGTCCCAGCGACACCGCCAGCTTCACGGCTTCCTCGGTAGAGGCCGTGGGAAAGATCCCCCGGGCCCCGTTCGCCAGAGCTTCCACCATGGACGTCGTGGCGCGCACCGCGTCGATGACCACCACCGTGGCCTCCTGAAGCAGCGCCGGCTCCGCATGAGCGACGGTGAAGAAGACGTCGACCCTCACGAGCCCTCTCCCTCTTCCGCCATCATGCGTTCGACGAAGCCGGTGTCCACATCGCCCTCCACGAAGTGCTCGTCGTCCACGATCCGACGCAGGAATGGGATTGTGGTGGGCACTCCCTCGATGATGAACTGGTCCAGCACATGCCGTGCCCGCAGGATCGCTTCCTGTCTCGTGGCCCCCGCCACGATGAGCTTCCCAAGGAGAGAGTCGTAATTGGGTGGCACCCGATATCCCGTGTACACGTGGGTGTCCAACCGGACGCCAGGCCCGCCCGGCGGGTGGAAGGTAGTGATGGTGCCCGGACCCGGCGCGAAGTTCCGAGCCGGGTCCTCGGCGTTGATGCGGAACTCGATGGCGTGCCCCCGGTGGCGCACCACGCCGCCATTCATGTGGAATCCCAGGGGCTCGCCCGCGGCGATGCGGATCTGCTCCTTCACGAGGTCGAAGCCCGTGGTGACCTCCGTGACCGGGTGCTCCACCTGGATGCGGGTGTTCATTTCCATGAAGTAGAACGACCCGTCCGTGTCCAACAGGAACTCGATGGTTCCCGCGCCGACGTAGCCGATGGCTTTCGCCGCCTTCACCGCCGCCTCACCCATCTCCTGGCGCAGATCGGGGGTGAGGGCCGGAGAGGGCGCCTCCTCCACCAGCTTCTGGTGTCGCCGCTGGATGGAGCAGTCGCGCTCGCCGAGGTGGACGACCCGGCCGTGCTGATCCCCGAATACCTGGAACTCCACGTGGCGCGGCTTCATGATGCACCGCTCCAGGTAGACCCCCGGATCGCCGAAGGCGGCCTTTGCCTCCACCTGGGCCGCATTCAGCAGCTTCGGGAAGCTCTCGACGTCGGGGGCCACCCTCATGCCCTTTCCCCCACCGCCGGCCGACGCTTTGATCATGATGGGGAAGCCGATGGTCTCCGCTACCCTGCGCGCTTCCTCCAGCCCTTCGACCACGCCCTCCGAGCCCGGCACGGTGGGCACCCCCACGTCCATCATCGTGCGCCTGGCCGTCGCCTTGTCGCCCATGGCCCGGATCTGCTGCGGCGTGGGGCCGATGAAGACGATCCCGGAACGGGCGCAGATCTCACTGAACTCGGCGTTTTCGGCGAGGAAGCCATACCCGGGGTGGATGGCCTCGGCGCCGGTGACCTCCGCCGCGGCGATGATGCGGGGGATGTTGAGGTAGCTCTCGGTGGCCGGCGCCTTGCCGATGCACACGTCCTCGTCGGCGAAGCGGACGTGCAGGGATTCGCGGTCGGCCTCGGAGTAGACGGCCACCGTCTTGATGCCCAACTCGTGGCATGCCCGGATAATACGCAGGGCGATCTCGCCGCGGTTGGCGATCAGGACCTTCTGGAACAAGAGGTGTCTCTCCCTCGTCGGAGCGCGCCCCGACTCACTCGGGAGCCTGGGCGCGCCGTGAAGCTTCCCCGGGAGCGGAAGCGGTTGCCTCGTGGGTGCTTCCAGCGCCCGTCTCCGCCTACGCCATCGTCTCCGATCAGGCCTGCACCCGGAAGAGCACCTGCCCGTATTCCACGGGCTGGGCGTTCTCCACCAGGATCTCGACGATGGTGCCCTCCACCTCGCTCTCCAGCTCGTTCATGAGCTTCATGGCTTCGATGATGCACAGGGTGTCGCCCTTGGAGATCCGGGCTCCCTCCTTCACGTACGCAGGCGCGTCCGGCGCCGGAGCGCGATAGAAGGTCCCCACCATCGGCGACGTGATCTCCGTCAGGTTGGAAGCCGTCGTGGCACTCGCGTCCGCCGGGGCGGTCGCCTCGGTCGGCCCACCTCCCGGCACAGCCGGCGCAGGAG
>JAJDNI010000276.1 GCA_022340755.1 Gemmatimonadota bacterium | reverse complement strand
GTCTCCTCTACCAGATCGACCCCTGGGATCCCCTCACGTTCGTGGGTGGGGTTGGCGTGCTCGTCGTCATTTCCGCGACGGCGTGCTGGCTGCCGGCCAGAAGGGCTTCGCGCACCGCCCCGACGGAGGCCATGAGGCGGTCCTGAACTAGTCCACCCGCGGACGATTCGCGGCCCAAGCCCCTTTGGCCGTTCGGCTGCTGCTGACTGCGCCCAACGCCCAAGCCGCCGCCTCCGCCACGGTGGCATCCTCATCCGACAGCGCCGCCACTAGCTCGCCCACGGCTTCCGGGTCGGGAGTATCACTGGCCGCGAGCCAGTTCCCGATGCCAATCGCCACGTTCCGCCGCAGCCCCGCGTACCCCGCCCGCCGCATGGCCGACCCGCGCGTGTAGGCGTCCCACTCGTCCTCGCTCATGCGCATGAGGTCGACGAGCGCAGGTCCGTCGGTGGTGGGGATGGTCGCCTCGGTGGGCCCGTCGTCTTCGGGATCGTTCGGGTCGCGATCCCACTCGGCCTCCCAGGCGGGCCTCGCGGCATAATCGCCCTCAGCCGCCACCACCGAGAACTTTCGGGTATACGGGCACACCTCCTGGCAGATGTCGCACCCGAACACCCGGTTCGCCATGAGTGACCGGAGCTCCTCGGGGATCGGCCCGCGGTGTTCGATGGCCAGGTACGAGATGCAGCGAGTGGCGTCCATGACCGGTGCGCCGTTCTCGTCACGCCCCAGGAGCGCCCCCGTCGGGCAGGCGTCCAGGCACGCGCGGCAGGACCCGCAGTGGTCGGCCTGGAACGGCTTGTCGGCGGGGAGGTCCACATCCACGAGGAGGACGCCGAGGAAGAAGTGGGATCCGCGTCGCGGGTGGATGAGCATCGTGTTCTTTCCGAACCATCCGAGCCCAGCCCGCTGCGCGAGCTCCCGCTCCAGAATGGGACCGGTATCCACGTAGGCTCGGAAGACCGCACCACCCACTTGCTCGTCCAGCCACCGGCCGAGGGCCATCAGTTTCTTCTTCAGGACCTTGTGGTAGTCTCTGCCCCGTGCGTACCGGGCGATGACGCCCCGTGCCGGATCGTCGGGGACGCCGGGCGGATCATTCTGGTAGTAGTCGTCCGCGACCACCACCACCGAGCGGACGGTCTCCATGGTCCGGCGCAGGTCGGCGCGGCGAGCCATGGCGTCTTCGCGGGCGAGGTACGCCATGTCTCCGTGGTACCCGTCGGCGAGCCATTCTCGGAGGCGGTCGATATGTCCACTCGCCTCCGGGGTCGTCACGCCCACCATGGCCAGCACCAGCTCGGCACCTCGCCGGCGCAGCCCCGCTACCAGCTCGTGGCGGTCCCGATCCGCCGTCGTCCGCACTCCCTCAGCCATCGGAGGTCGGCTCGTCCAGGACGTATTCCCGTCCCTTCCACTCCACCCGTCGTCCCCGGATCCAGGCCCGAAACAGGATGAACAGTCCCATCATCGCCCCGAGTGGATAGAACAGGCCGTACCAGGCGGGACCGCCCATCTTGTGAGTGAACGTCCCCCACAACGCGATGCTCACGGCCACGACCGCCACCGACCACGAGAGAGCGTCTGTCCCACCGAGCCCCGCCACGGCAGCCACCAGGACCACCGGGGGCAGGATCCACATCGTGAGAGCCCAAAGGACCATGGACGGCGCGATCCAGGGTCGCAGCCCCGGGGCCAGGGTCTTCTTCGCCCCAACCAGGAGGTTCTTCGACCAGCCCTCCACCAGATGGCCCAGCGACCGGTACATGCGCGTCGACAGCGCATCTTCCCCCATCCGTGCGGAGAGCCTCATCCCTCTTCGGACCAACAGCTGCGCGAACGCCAGGTCCTCCACCACCTCGCTCCGAACCGCTTCGTGGCCGCCGAGGGCCTCGTAGGCCTCGCGCCGGAAGAGGAGGAATTGGCCGTTGGCGATGGCGTCCCTCCAGCGACCTCTGGCGAGGGACCGCTCGAGGTCGAAGAAGCGCAAGACCATCGTGAGGAATATCTGGGGTTGCACGAGGCGCTCCCAGAACGTCTCCATGAGCTGCCGGCCGGCCACAGTGACGGCGTCCGCCCGGTCCCGGTGGAGGCAAGCCACCGCGCGTCCGAGCAGGTCCGGTCCGTGGATGGTATCGGCGTCGGTGAACAGGAGCAGCTCGCCCTCGGCCAAGCGTGCGCCCTGAGCACACGCCCAGGGCTTCCCGAGCCACCGGCGGGGAATGGCCGATCCGTCGACGACCCTCACGTGGCGCGCATTTCCGGGCGCCGTTCGCCGCGCGATCTCGCCGGTTCCATCCAAGCTTCCGTCGTCGATCACCACCACCTCGAAGGCCGGATACCGCGATGTCGTCAGCGAGCCCAGACAGGTGTAGATGTTCGCGGCCTCGTCCCGCGCGGGCACGATCACGCTTACGAGAGGCGTGTCCGTCGGGGGATCTTCGTCCAGCTCCCGAGGTATGCGGACCCACAGCGCGAGGAACGCGAAGAGCGCGACCCAGGGAAGCACGAGCAGCAGGATCGGAGACATGCCCTGTTCCGCCAGAGAGGAGTGCCGGGCAGCGCCCGCTATCAATCAAGATAGGTAGCCCTTTCAGGCTTGGCCTCATGGAGGTAATCTGCCTCCCACATGAATGATTCCCCAGATACGCACAGCGCGTCCGAATCGGCCGGCGACTACGACGATCGTGAATCCCTCGAGCACGTCGGGGAAGCCCTCAGGCCGGATTACGAGGTCATTCGACCGTTGGGCCGGGGGGCCATGGCCACCGTGTATCTCGCCAAGGACAAGGCTCTCGGTGTACTCGTAGCCGTGAAGGTCCTGCGCCCGGGAAAGGTCACCGACGAGACGGCGCGCAAGCGCTTCGAGCGGGAGGCCCGAGCGGCGGCGTCGATGGCCGACAACCCCAACGCCGTGTCGGTGACGCGCTTCGGCCGCCTCCCCGACCAGACGCCCTACCTGGTCATGCAGTACGTGAAGGGGCGCACCATGGAGGAGCGGGTCAAGGCGGAGGGCAGGCTCTCGGTGCGCGAGGGCACGGCGGTGCTCCTCGAGGTCGCCTCCGCCCTCGCGGCCGCCCACAAGAAGGGGATCATCCACCGCGACGTGCGCCCGGGCAACGTCCTCTGGGACGAGGAGAAGGGTCGGGCCCTGCTCACCGACTTCGGCATCGCAGCGGTCATGGACCCGTCCGGACCGGAGGCCACGCGCCTGACCAAGACGGGTCAGCTGCTGGGCGATCCACACTATCTCAGCCCCGAGCAACTCCTGGACGGCCAGGCCACCGAGCTGACGGATGTGTATCTCTTCGGTGTGCTGGGTTATGAGCTGCTAACCGGGGAAGGTCCGTACATCGCCAGAACGCCCACGGAGTGGATCAAGGCGCACCTTCAACAGGAACCGAAGGATCTGCGGGAGCTTCGTCCGGACGTGCCTGCTCCCCTGGCGGATCTGCTCCGGCGCTGCCTGAGCCGGGAGCCGCTTCATCGGCCGTCGGCCTCGGACGTCATCCGCGCCCTCCAGGGCGGGGCCGATCCCGGTACGCAGCCCGGCGCAGGTGCATCGGATACCAGCGACCTCGCGGAGCTGCTCAAGCGGCGCGTGCCGCAGGTGGTCATCCTCACCGCCGGTGCCGGGGCCGGTCTCATCCAGCTGGCCGACGCTCTGGAGGACATGCTCCCTGAGAAGACCAAGCCCCTCACGGTGATCTTCTCGGTGGCGGGGGTCCTCGCGGCCACGGTCATCGCGTGGTTCCACGGGGAGCGGGGAAAGCAGAGGGCGACGGCCACGGAGTACGTGCTCCTCTCGCTCATCGGGACTGGGTGGCTCGTGGTCACCATCCTGGAGCTCCTCCGCTGATTTGGGCCCGTCGGGTCCTCTGGCACGGCCCCTAGCCGCATCCTATCGTCGAGCCTCGGCTCTTCCACTCAGCAGAGGCGCATCGTGCCCACCCCTTCGAAGACGACAGCCGACGTGCCGCGCATCGATGTCGAGGCGCTGCGCGTCGAGTTCCCAATTCTGTCACGCAAGACGTACCTGAACTCGTGCTCCCTGGGTGCGCTCTCGCGGCGCGCCGAGGCCTATCTCGACGAATTCCGCGAGCGATGGCACGACATGGGGGCGTCGGCGTGGTACCGGCATTGGCTCGGGCGCGTGGAGGATCTCCGCGGCCGGGTGGCTCGCTTCTGGGGATCCGACGCGGACGAGGTGGCGCTCCTTCCGTCCACGTCCACCGCGCTCTCCGTGATCGCCGAGAGCGTGCCCCGCACCGACCGGAACCGCGTCGTCTGCACGGAGTTGGACTTTCCGACTCTCGTGTATCAGTGGGCCGTGAAGCCCGATCTGGAGGTGGTGGTCCTCGAGTCCCGCGACGGTGTGGGCGTGTCCCTCGAGCAGTTCGCCGAGGCCGTGGATGAGCGCACGCTCTTTCTCGCCACCAGTCACGTCTTTTTCACGACGGGCGCGATCCAGGACATCGGGGCCCTGGCGCGTGTCGCCCACGAGGCCGGCGCCTGGTGCCTCGTCGACGGATATCAGGGTGTCGGCCAGGTGCCACTCGACCTGGCCGCCACCGGCGTCGACTTCTATACCGGAGGCCCGCTGAAATGGCTGTGTGGCGGGCCGGGGCTGGCGTACCTCTACGTGCGTGGGGACCTCATCGAATCCTTGCGCCCGCGCATCACCAGCTGGTTCGCCACCGAGGGCCAGTTCGACTTCGATCCCCGGGGGTTCCGCTACCGGAACGATGCCCGTCGCTTCGAGCTCGGCACGCCGGCGCTGCCCACCGTCCACACCGCGCTCGGTGGTCAGGAGATCATGGACGAGGTGGGGATCGGCGCGGTGGTGGCACGTAATCGCGACCTGACCTCCCACCTGGTCGCGCGGTGTGAGGAGGCCGGCTTCGATCTCCGCCTGGCACCCGAGGAAGACCGCTCGGCCATCGTGATGATCCGCCACGCCGATCCCGCGGGAGCCGTCGGGCATCTGGCGGAGCATGGGATCATCGTCGACCACCGGCCCGGATTCGTACGCGTGAGCCCGCACTTCTACAACACCCGGGAAGAGCTGGACCGCTGCGTGGAGGAGTTGACGCGCTACCGCGGATAGTGATCGCCTGGCCCCGCCGACCTCCGGGAGCCGACGGAGCTGTCACGAGTGGTTCGACCGGATCGGCACGCCGGCTCGACCGGCGGCGTCGCTCGCCGTCTCGTCTACCTCACCCCTCTCCCGACCCGTCGGCGACCGGGGTCCACCGATCCGAATCGCGGGTCCGGTACTTCTCCATGACCTGCGTCAGCGCGACGTCGAGATCGATACCCTGGTCGTTCGCGATGGCGAGAAGCACGAAGAGGATATCCGCCAACTCCAGCGCCAGGTCCTGCTCGGGCTCGTCCACCTTCTTGGGCTTGTGCCCGAACCGGTGGTTCATCTCACGGGCCAGCTCGCCGACCTCTTCGGTGAGCCGCGCCAAGATCGAGAGGGGTGGCCAATAGCCTTCCTCGAACTGCGAGATCCAGGCGTCGACGAGGCGCTGCGCTTCCCTCAGCTCCATGGGCCCGCTCCGCGTCCGGCGTGATCTTCCCACCCAGGGGTCCGTGGGGCGCCCCATCCGGCCATCCCCAGCGGCGTTCTCCCGCTCACGGCGCCAGCACCAGCTTTCCGAAGACCTCACCGCTCTCCAGCAGCTCGTGAGCCCGGCGCGCTTCGTCCAGCGGGATCACCTCGCTGATCACCGGCGACAGCCTCCCGTCGAACACCAGGCGCATCACCTTCCGGAACTCGGCGGGCGTGCCCATGGTGGTTCCCAGGATAGAGAGCTGCTTCCAGAAGACCACGCGGATTTCCGTGCTCCCCCGAGCGCCGGTCGTGGCCCCGTACGTCACGAGACGACCACCCACTCCCGTCGCACGGAGGCATTGCTCCCAGATCGCCTCTCCCACGGAGTCGAAGACGAGATCGACCCCCTTCTTCCCGGTATCCCGCCAGACCTCCCGGGAGAACTCGACCTTCTTGCGGTCGTAGACGACGTCCGCTCCCAGAGCACGGACGCGCCTCGTGTTGTCCCGTCCGCTTGTCACGGCGTAGACGTGCGCCCCGGCCATCTTGGCGATCTGAACAGCCGCGGTACCCACCCCTCCGGAGGCGCCGGTGATGAGCACCCTCTCGCCGGCCTTCAGCCCGCCCCGGGTCATGAGTCCGCGCCAGGCCGTGACGAAGACCAGCCCCGCCGCCGCGGCTTCGTGGGCCGGAAATCCCTCCGGAAGCTCCAGGAGATTCGCGCCGGGAACCACCACGTACTCGGCGAACCCACCCTGCGTGTGCTCCCCCAGCAGTCGGAACTTGGGCTCGTCGAAGGAGTCACCCCGGTTCTGGCCTTCGTACCAGGAGTATCCGAGCGACGGGTCCACGACCACCCGTGTCCCCAACGGCACTCCCTGCACGCCTTCCCCGACGGCCTCCACGACGCCGGCGACGTCCGCTCCGCCGATGTGGGGCATGGGGGTCTCCACCGGGAGCCCGCGGCGGACCCAGAGGTCCAGGTGGTTCATGGCCGCCGCTTCGACCTTGATGCGCACCTCGTCGGGGCCTGGCTCCGGAACGGGGATGCGTTGGACCGAGACCACCTCCGGTCCACCGAATTCCGAGAAGAGCGCCGCGCGCATCAGTCGGGCCATCCGCCTCACTCCGTCCTGGGAAACGTCTCCCCTCGCCGCGTGGGAGCGTAAAGCAACTCTACCCGGGGCCGACGCCGCCGACAACGGATGCACCCGAGCGGGCGTAGATCGGCGGCGCCGCATCGCCTAGCTTCGAGGCGTTCGAAGAGCATCTCGCGGTGCCATACCACCAGTCCCGAGGGCCATGACCGAAGTCGATCCTGGGCCGCCCCGTGGCGGCGACCAAGAAGCCCCCCCCACCGGAAGTCCCGACGGGACCCTCGGGGGCTATCTCCGGATCCACGACCGGCCGCCGGCCTTCGGCGGTCAAGACGGCTACGCCTACACGGTCTCCATCGAGGTGGAAAAGACCGGTGATCTGCCGGCGCCCTACCACGGCTACCTCGTCTTCCCCCGTTGGGCGGAAACCGGCGTGGGCATCGTCGGACACGTGGAAACACCGACCCTGGCTTCCTGCCGGACCCTAGAGGAGGCCGAGCGCCGCCTGGGCGACTTGACCCTCCTCGAAGTCCGAAGCCTCCTGGACGAGGCCCTGGCCCGACACGACGACACCGACAGCTGAAACGCGGAATCCCATGCTTCGAGAAGGCCTGATCTTCCTGAGTCACTCCAAGACCGCCAAGGCGGTCGTCACCAAGACGCCTCTCCGAGGGCTCAGCCGGCGCTTCGTTCCGGGAGAGACGGTGGGGGACCTCGTCCGCGCCATCCGCGAGGCCAACGCCGACGGTCTGGCCGCGACGGGCGACTTTCTCGGTGAATCCGTCCACGACGAGGCCAACGCGCGACTCGCGGGCGACGTCTACCTGCAGATTCTCGGAAGCATCGAGGAAGGGAAGCTGAACGCCAACGTCTCGGTGAAGTTCACGGCTCTGGGGCAGGACATCTCCGAGCGGTTTCTGGCGGATAACCTGGGACGCATCCTCGACAAGGCGCAGGCTCTCGACAATTTCATCCGCTTCGACATGGAGTCGTCGGAGTACACGCAGCGCACCCTGGACGCCTTCGAGAAGCTTTGGGCCGAGGGACGGCGCAACATCGGCGTGGTGCTGCAGTCGTACCTGAAGCGGAGCGCCGGGGACGTGGCGCGCATGAACGAGCTCGGCGCCCGGGTGCGACTGTGCAAGGGCGCGTACAACGAGCCGCCCACCGTCGCATTCAAGAACAAGGCCGACGTGGACAGGAACTTTGTGGAGCTCATGCAGATGCTCCTGTCCAACGGCAACTACCCGGGCATCGCCACGCACGACGAGGCCATGATCGATGCCACAGTGGCCTTCCACCAGAAGGAGGGCATCGACAGGAGCAGCTTCGAGATGCAGATGCTCCACGGTGTACGGCGTGACCTGCAGAATCAGCTGGTGGCGGACGGATACGACGTGCGGGTATACATCCCCTTCGGATCGCACTGGTATCCGTACCTCATGCGTCGCCTGGCGGAGCGTCCGGCCAACGTGCTCTTCATGGCCGGCAGCGTGGTGAAGGAGTCGCCGCTGGGCTTCCTTTGGCCCGGCCGAGCGGAGGGGAAGACGCGTTGACCGTGGACGGGGCCGGCTCCATTCCCGCTCGCCGGCAAGGCATGCCGGCCGCGGCCGGAGACCCGACGGGGCCGTTCCTGCGCATCACGGAGATCTTCCACTCCATCCAGGGCGAGTCCACGTGGGCGGGGATGCCATGCACGTTCGTGCGCCTCACGGGGTGCCCCCTGCGCTGCATCTGGTGTGACACGGCATACGCGTTCCACGGGGGAGAGCGCATGACGCTCGCCGAGATCGTGGAACGGGTGAAGGCACTGGGCACGTCCCTGGTTGAGGTCACGGGCGGCGAGCCCCTGGCCCACACCAACGCGTTCCCGCTGGTGACGATGCTCTTGGACGCGGGCTTCACCGTTCTGGTGGAAACATCCGGAGCGTTCGACGTGGCGCCCCTGGACCCCCGGGCACACAAGATCATGGATCTCAAGTGCCCGGGCTCCGGCGAGAGCCACCGGAACCTCTGGTCCAACCTCGACCATCTGGGCCCCACCGACGAGCTCAAGTTCGTGGTGAAGGATCGCGGGGACTACGAGTGGATGCGCGGCGTCATATCCGAGCGGAAACTCGGCGAGAGGGTGGCCGAAGGCTCCCTGCGGGCGCTTCTGGTCTCTCCCGTCTGGGACGAGGTAGACCTTGAGGAGTTGGCACGGTGGATTCTGGAGGATAAGCTGCCCGTGCGCTTCCAGATGCAGATCCACAAGCTGATCTGGGGTCCGACACGCCCAGGAGTGTGACGAAGGTAGGCGGGTGCACGGGCGCGGTCAGACCTCGTCCGCAACCAATGATGCGCCACACTCGTCCTAGAAAGGGAACCGGCCGCTCCTCGAAGACATGGATTCGAGTCATGAAGCACGTCCACCGCGCCTGGCCCCTGGCACCCCTCTTCGCCCTCTTCCTGATCGCCTGCGGCACCGACCGCTCCGCCGCCGGACCCCAGGTCGTCCGCTCCACCCTGGGCGACACCCTGGTGGTGCGCACCGTCTCGGGAAGCATGTGGGTGGAGCCGGGCACTCTGGTCCCCGACGTCTCCATCGGCGAGATGGACAGCCAGGACCTGAACTATCTCTTCGGCCAGGTCACCTCCTTGGCTGTTGGCGCCGACGGCACCATCTACGTCCTGGACCGGCAGGCCGCCGAGCTGCGCGCGTACGCCCCCGACGGGACGTGGCGGAAGACCCTGGGCAAGAAGGGTGAGGGCCCCGGAGAACTCAAGCAGCCCAACGCGGTAGGGGTGCTCTCCGACGGCCGGATCCTGGTCCGGGACCCCGGTAACGGCCGCGTCCAGGTGTACGCCCCCGACGGCTCCGCCCTGGAGGAGTGGCCGGTGGTGCGTGGAGGGTTCCAGACCTCCGACCCGCTGTGGATCGACCGTGAGGACAACAGCTACATCCGGGTCCTTCTGGACCCGACGGCGGACCTCTCGGATTGGCGCATGGGCCTGGCCCGGATCGCCCCCGACGGGACGCCCCAGGACACACTGCCCTACCCCAGAAGAGACTTCAAGGAGTGGTTCGTGGAGGCGCGTTCCGAGGACGGCAAGAGCGCTTCGCGGAATACCGTGCCCTTCGCCCCATCGGAGGCGGCGACGTTCCATCCCGACGGCTACTTCATCGACGGGGTGAGCACCGACTACAGGATCGATCTCCTGCGCACCACCCAGCCCCCCCTACGCATCGAGCGGGCTTACGAGCCCCTGCCGGTGGCCGCCGGAGAGAAGGAGGCCGCAGAGCAGAGCATCATCAAGAACTTCCGGCGCATGGCTCCGGGGTGGAAGTGGAACGGGCCCGGCATCCCCGACCAGAAGCCCCCCTTCGGTAGCCTCATGGCGGGCCTGGATGGGCGCATCTGGGTGCAGGTCCCCCAGACGGGGGTGGAGGAGGAGAACCCCGACTACGACCCCAAAGACCCCGACTCGATGCCGACGCGCTGGCGACAGCCCGTGGTGCTGGACGTCTTCCTGCCAGACGGCACGTACCTGGGTGACGTGCAGACCCCCAAAGACTTCAGCTTGTACCCCACGCCGGTGTTCAAGGCCGACACGGTGTGGGCGGTGACCCGGGACGACCTCGGAGTGCAGCGCGTCGTACGTTTCCATGTGCAGCACCCCGACCGGCCCTGAGCGCGCATTCATCCGACCAAAGGCGGGGGGCAGGGTAGGTCCCACGGCGGTGCGTCGGGTCCGGCCGGTTGAACCCACGGCCGGGCCGCGGCTAGCTTGGCGTGATGCCCAGCCCTCTCGAGACCGACCCCCGCTTCTGGATCGTCGGCGAAGCCCTTGCATCGTACGCCGCCGACGCCAACGACCCTCCGGTACCGGATGACGACACGCTCCAGGCCGCGGTGGCGCTGATCCTGCGGGGCGGCGAGCATCTCGATCTCCTTCTCATCAAGCGCGCGCGCTCCGAGCGCGATCCCTGGTCCGGGCACATGGCGCTCCCCGGCGGCCGCCGGGATCCCGGCGACCCGTCGCTGCTGGACACCGCGGTTCGCGAGGCCCGTGAGGAAACGGGCATCGACCTGGGCTCCAACGGCTCCCACCTGGGGCGCCTGGACGAGGTGGTCCCCCGGAGCGTGCGCCTGCCCAAGCTGCTCATCGCTCCGTTCGTGTTCGGCGTCCGTGCCGACATCGAAGCCCGGGTGGCCAGTCGGGAGGTCGACGCGGTGCACTGGGTCACCCTGGAGCAGCTGCGCGCCCCCGAGACCGGCGGGGAGGTGGACATCCCCCTGCCAGGTGGTACCCGCACCTTCCCCTGCTACCGCGTGGCGGGTGAGATCGTCTGGGGTCTCACCCACCGGATCCTGTCGCAGTTCCTGGAGCGGTACCCCGACTCCGAGCTCCGGAGGCTGCGCGGGAACGGATGACACTCGTCCCGCGACGTCTGCGCGCTCGCCTTCCGGGGACCGGTCAACCGCCGCCGCGCGGTGACTCGCCCCCGCTCAGCTTCCCGGATCCTCCACCCAATCGGCGATGAAGATGTTGGTGTCGTTGGTCCCGCCGTTGTTCCGGTTCGAGGCGAAGACCAGGTGCTTGCCGTCGGGGCTGAACACGGGGAAGCCGTCGAAGCCCGGAGTGTACGTGATCTGCTCGAGGCCGGTGCCGTCGACGTTGACCATGAAGAGGTCGAACTCGCGCCCTGCGGGATCCAGGTAGTTGGAGCTGAAGATGATCTTCTGCCCGGAGGGGTACCAATACGGCGCGAAGCTCGCGCCACCCAGGTTGGTGATCTGGTGCTGGTCCGAGCCGTCGGCGTTCATCACCATGATCTCCAGCTCTCCCGGCCGGATGAGACCCTCCGCGAGGAGCGACCTGTAGTCGTCGAGCTCGGGGCCGGGCTCCGGGTAGTGCGCGCGCCACACGATCTTGGAGCCGTCGGGGGAGTAGAAGGCACCTCCGTCGTATCCCGGCTTGTTCGTCAAGCGCTTCACGTCGGAGCCGTCCGGCGCCATCGTGTAGAGGTCGAGGTCGCCGTCCCGATCGCTGGTGAAGACAATCCTGTCTCCAAGCGGTGAGAACGTCGACTCGGCATCGTACCCTTCCGTGTTGGTGAGCTGGTGCAGATCCGAGCCGTCCACGTTGGCCTCGAACACGTCGTAGCTCTTGTACACCGCCCAGACGTATCCCTTGGACATGTCCGGCGGCGGCGGGCAGGAGTCGCCGGCCAGGTGTGTGGACGAGTAGAGGATCTTGTCGCCCTTCGGGTAGAAGTAGGAGCAGGTGGTCCGGCCCTTTCCGGTGCTCACCATGTGGGACTCACCCGTCGCCAGGTCCAGGATGTAGATCTGGTCGCACTGGGTACCGGGCTTGTGGGCCTGATAGATGAGCTTGGAGCCGTCGAAAGAGTAGTATGCCTCGGCGTTCTCACCGCCGAAGGTCAGCTGTCGGAGGTTCTTCAGATGAACCTCGTCGGGGGCGATGAACGACGAGGCGTCCTTGCCCGCCGCCATGGCGCCCCCACCCCCCGGCGCTCCTCCAGTGTCGGCCTTGTCTCCCTTGGGGGAACAGGCTACCAGGAGAGCCGCACACGCGAGCCCCATCACCGGAAGAACTGATCGATGAATCACGAACGTCACCTTTTCCATAGGTACAACATGTCTGCCATCACGCGCCGGAGCGTCTGGACCCTCCCGCTCCTGGCGATGCTGTCTCTGCCGGCGGCGGCCCAGCAAGCCGCCACCTGTCCCAACCCCAAGCCCATCACCGCCGGGTTCTCCGGGCCCCTGGCCGACATCCGCTACCTCGCCGACGACGCTCTCGAGGGGCGCGAGATCGGATCACCCGGCGCCCTTTGTGCCGCCGAGTACATCGCCGACCGCTTCCGCACCATGGGGCTGCAGCCGGGCGGGACCGACGGCTCGTTCTTCCAGCCCTTTCCCATCCGCAAGGGTGCTGAGGTCGGCCCGTCCAACGGCCTGGCAATCTCCAACCGGCCCTACGCCCAGGGCAAGGACTGGGTGCCGTTCGGTTTCTCGGCGAGCGCCACCGTGGATGCCCCGCTTGCCTACTGGGGCACCGGACTGAGCCGCCCCGACGACCCCGACGACCCGTTCTCCCACATGGAGGTGGCCGGCAGGGTCCTGGTAGTGGAGTGGGGCGACCCCGAGGATTCCAGCGGACACAGCATACGCGGCGAGCCCCACTTCAAGGCGACGATGGCCGCCGCGCGTAGCGCCGCTGGGCTGCTGGTGCTTCTTCCCGACGGCATGGAGCTGCCCAGCCCGGAGGGCGAGATCAGGAACGCCCTGGCCATCCCGGTGGTCGCGGTCGCCGCGTCCCGCGCCGCGGCCGTGCGCCAGGCTGCCCAGGCGGGCGCCCCGGCCCATCTGCAGACCGACGTGCGCCCCACCACCACCGAGGCCCGCAACGTGGTGGCGGTGCTTGTCGGGTCAGACCCCTCCCTCGAGGCCCAGACCATCATTGTGGGAGGTCACTTCGACCACCTCGGATGGGGAGGCGAAGGGTCTCTCGACCCCGACGTACACGCCGTCCACAACGGCGCCGACGACAACGCGAGCGGCGTTGCCGGCGTGCTCGAGATCGCCGGAAAGCTCGCGACCGGGCCTCGCCCGGAGCGGAGCGTGGTCTTCATCGCGTTCACCGGCGAGGAGCGGGGCCTCTGGGGATCCGCGTACTACGTGGCCCATCCGACGGTGGACCTGTCGAAGGCGGTGGCCATGCTCAATCTCGACATGGTGGGCCGGATGGTGGATGACCAGGTCACCGTCTTCGGGATGGGCACCGCGAAGGAGTGGGACGCCCTCGTGACGCAGGTCAACGACGGCCTGGCGCAACCCATGAAGCTGGGCTTCGCGCCGGACGGGTACGGCCCGTCGGATCACTCTTCGTTCTACGGTGCCGGCGTCCCGGTCCTCCACTTCTTCACCAACACCCACGCCGACTACCACCGAGCCACCGACGACTGGCAAAAGATCGTGCCCGGCGGAATCGATCGGATCACGGATCTCGCCACGGGAATCGTCCGGCACCTCGCCGGAACCCGCAACATGGTGGCCATGAGCCTGACCCCGGTGGAGCAGGAGCCGCCGCCGCCCGCGGAGTCGGAGACGGAGCGGAGCCGTGGCTACGGTCCCTATCTGGGCACGATCCCCGACATGACCCCACGCGACTTCGGGCTGCGCCTCACGGGCGTGCGAGAGGGGAGCCCCGCCGAGAAGGCCGGCCTCCAGGCGGGCGACGTGGTCGTGGAGTTCGACGGGAAACCCATCGCGGATATCTACGCCTACACCTACGCGCTCCGGGACAGGAAGCCCGGCGACGTGGTGAAGATCGTCGTGGAGCGTGACGGCAAGCGGGTCACCGTGAACGCGGTCTTGCAGGAGCGCAGATAGCGCTGCAGGCGTGTCGTTGGTCCGGGGAGGCCGGGCCTCCCCGGGACGACGGCTCGCCACCGGATACGGCGGCCTGCGAACCTTCGCGGGCCGCCCCTGCGTGAGGAGTCTCGCTCCCCCCTTGAACCTCACGCAACGTGAGGTGCGAGCTTGTCCCTCGTTGCCCCGACCACGAGGAAGACCGTCATGCCCCGCCCCGTCACCCTGCCGCGCTCCGAGGTCCACGAGCTGACCTCAAGGCACGCCGAGGCCGACTACCAGATCTGGGTGGCCTCACCCACACAGAACCCTCGCCTGCCCCCGCGGGAAGCGTACCCCGTGCTGTACGTCACCGACGCGGACATCTGGTTCAACACCGCCGCAGAGATGACGCGCCTCATGCACAACCTCTTCGGCCTCCTGCCCCCCATCCTCGTGGTGGGCATCGCCTACGGGGTGGAGGACCCGATGCTCCAGGGAGAGATCAGGAACCGTGACCTCACGCCCACGTCGGACGCGAGCTTCGAGGCCATGGGGCGCCGGATGAACCCCGACTGGAAGCCCGCGCTCCCCGAGGGGCGTCGCATGGGACGAGCCGCCGAGTTTCTGGCGTTTCTGGAGGACGAGGTGATGCCCTTCGTCGCGGAGCGATATCCGGTCGAGGGCAAGGGGACACTCTTCGGTTGCTCCCTGGGTGGGCTCTTCACCCTGTACGCGCTGCTGTCGAATCCGGGCAGCTTCGACCACTACATCGCCGGGAGCCCGTCCATCTGGTGGGACAACGCCGTGCTCTTCGACCTCGAGGAGAAGATGGCCTCCAGGACGAAGGACGTGGACGCCACCCTGTTCATGGGGGTGGGCGCGCTGGAGGAAGGAGCCGGCATCCCCGGCGTGGACATGTTCAGGTTCGTCACGAACATGCGCGAGATGGCCTCGCGTCTGGAGGGCCGCGCCTACCCGTCCCTCAGAATGACCACGCAGGTGTTCGATGACGAGGGGCACACGTCCGTGCCCCCCGTGGTGCTGACACGCGGGCTGAGGACGGCCTTCCGATAGCCGACCTGGTGCCAGCGGCTACCCCAGCAGATCCAGCTGCCCGTCGCTCCCGGCCAGGGGATCCGCAGCGGGCGCTCCACCCCCCTCCTGGGATCGCGTGACCTCCACGACCCGATCTCCGGCAACGAGCTTCACGAGTTTGCGACCCTGGGTCCGTCTCCCCCGCACCGGGATGGACGACGCCTCCACCCGACTGACCTGACCCCCGGCCGTCACGAGCATGACCTCGTCGGCGTCGAGCACCTCGAGGGCCGCCACCAGCCTGGCGCCACCACCACCCGAAGCCGTCACCAGGTTCCCCATGCCGCCACGCTTCTGTAGCGGGAACTCGCTCACGGCCGTGCGCTTGCCCATGGCGTCCTCGCCCACCGTCAGAACGGACGCCTCGCGACGGACCAGCACCATACCCACCACTTCCTCGGAGCCCTTGAGGCCGATGCCCTTCACGCCTTGCGCCGTGCGCCCCACCACCGGGATCTCGTCTTCCGCGAAGCGGATGGCCCGGCCGGCGCTGGACAGGAGCATGACCTCCGCCAGGCCATCCGACAGCGCCACCTCCAGAATGCGATCGCCCTTCTTGAGCCCCGCCGCGATGATCCCCCCAGCACGGGGGTTGGAGAAGTCGGACAGGTCCGTGCGTTTCACCACGCCCCCCCGCGACAGGAAGAGGAGCACGCGGGCCTGGGCGCCCAGATCGTCGATCGCGATCATCGACACGATGGGATCCCTGCGGTCCGCCCCGTCGACGAGGGCGTAGATGGACTGGCCCCGGGACGCCCGGGCGCTCTCGGGAACGTCCATCACCGGCAGGAAGAAGCACTGCCCCTGCTCGGTGAACGACAGGATCCACCCGGCCGTGCGCGCCACGAACACACGCTCCAGATAGTCATCCTCGTAGCGCTCCATACCCGCTAACGCCTTCCCCGCCGAAACGCGCCTCCTGTAGAGGTGCATGGGAATGCGCTTGACGAAGCCCTCGTGGCTGAGGGTGACGACCACGTCCTCGTCGGCGATCTGCTGCTCGACGGCCGCCTCCTCGCCCTTCCCGCCTTCGTCCCGCCCTTCCTCCAGGAGAACGGTGCGGCGCCCGTCGCCCCACATCTTCACGACCTCGCCGAGCTCCTCCAGCATCACCTCGAGCTGCCGCTCCTCCGACGCGAGGATCGCCTTCAGCTCCTTGATCTGCGCCCGCAGCTCGGAGAGACGCGCCTTCAGGTGCGACCGCTCGAGGGCCGTGAGGCGGTGCAGGCGCATGTTCAGGATGGCGTCGGCCTGGACCTCGCTCAGCCCGAATCGGTCCTGGAGCTTCTCCGACGCCTGAGCCTTGTTCTTGGAGCCCCGGATGATCTTCACCACCTCGTCGATGTGCTGAAGCGCCACCAGGAGCCCTTCGACGATGTGCCGCTCGGCCTCGGCCTTCTCGAGGTCGAAGCGGCACCGCTTCTGGATGACATCCAGGCGGTGGTCCCGGAATCGCTCGAGCATCTCCTTGAGGTTGAACTCGCGGGGCTGCCCATGGTCCAGCGCCAGCATGATGGCGCCGAAGGTCGACTGCAGGCTGGTGCGCCGGTACAGCTGGTTGAGCACCTTGCCGGCCTTGGCGCTCCGCTTCAGCTCGATGACGAGTCGGATCCCGTCCCGGTCCGTCTCGTCCCGGATGTCGGCGATCTCTTCCGCCTTGCCCCGCCGCGCGAGCTCGGCGATCTGCTCGATGACCTTGGACTTGGAGACCGCGTACGGCAGCTCGGTGACCACCAGCTGCTCCTTGCCGCCCCGCCGCGCCTCCTTGACCACCCGGGCGCGCATGACCACGCGACCCCTCCCGGTGGTGTACATGTCCCGGACGCCGTCGAGGCCCACCACGAAGCCGCCCGTGGGGAAGTCGGGGCCGGGGACATGGCGCATGAGGTCCTCGACGGTGCAGTCGGGGTCGATCACGAGCTGCTTCACTCCGGCGGCGATCTCCCGGAGGTTGTGCGGCGGGACGTTCGTGCTCATGCCCACGGCGATCCCCGACGACCCGTTCACCAGGAGATTCGGGAAGCGCGCCGGCAGCACCACGGGCTCGGATAGCCGGTTGTCGAAGTTGGGTTGGAGGGGAACGGTCTCCTTCTGGATGTCGTCGAGCAGGTGCACCGCCAGAGCCCGAAGACGGGCCTCGGTGTACCTGTACGCCGCGGCGTTGTCCCCATCGATGGAGCCGAAGTTGCCCTGTCCGTCGATGAGCGGGTAGCGCAAGGAGAAGTCCTGCACCATGCGCACGAGGGCGTCGTAGACCGCGGTGTCCCCGTGCGGGTGGTACTTGCCCAGCACGTCTCCGACGACGGTCGCGCACTTCTTGTATGCTCGGTCGGGCATGAGCCCCAACTCGTGCATCGCGTAGAGGATGCGGCGGTGCACGGGCTTGAGTCCGTCTCGCACGTCCGGCAGGGCGCGCTGGACGATGACCGACATCGAGTAGTCGAGGAAGGACTCCCGCATCTCTTCTTCGATGAAACGCGAGATGATCCGTTCCCGCTTCCGGGCCGTGGCCATTCCTTCTCCAGGCAGGGTGCTGCGGGGGATATCTGAACACGCGGAGCAGCCGTAGCGCGATGCGTGATCGTGCTCGGCGGCCGCGCAGGCAGCCCCGGCGAGGGACTCCTTCCGAGCCACAGGACAGGGTTGAGACTGCGCCGCGGCCCAAGCTTCACAGCTTGGGCGAGGGGAGGCAAGCCGAGGCGTGGCGCGGGAGCTCGCGCGTCACCGGAGGCCCGGTGACCACGCGTGGCCCGACGAGGGTCAGGCCTCCTTCAGCAGGTCCAGAAGGTGGTCCTTGAGCTCGGGAGGGGGAGCCTCTCCGGCCGTCGCTCGCTTGAGAGCCGCCCGGAAAGACTCCTCGAAGCGCACGTGCGGATGGCACATCCGACACAGCTCGAAGTGGGCTTTCACGCGCTCCTCGGAGACGCCCCTGAGCTCGCCGTCGAGGTAGTCGTAGAGGAGGCTGACCGCTTCCTGACACGCGGTGGATCCGTGCTCGTGCTCATGTCCGCAGTCGTGACCGGGGGTGTGGTCGTGACCGTGGCCGCTCGAGGCTTTGCCTCCGAACATCCGTTTCAAGCGATGGAAGAATCCCATATCCGGCTTCCGCGACATTGCGGGTCGCTCACTCATCCGTCCGGGGACTCGCCCCGAGAACACCCGTCTCGACGGCGTATTCGTACAGCGCCTGTTGCAACCGCCTGCGGCCCCGGAAGAGGCGGCTCTTCACCGTCCCCACGGGGACGTCGACCAATGCGGCGATCTCGTCATACGACATCCCTTCCAGGTCCGACAGCACCACGGCGGTCCTGTACTCCTCCGGCAGCGCGTCGATGGCCTTGAGCACCTCGGCGTCGACGATGGACGCGAAGAACTCCCCTTCCGGATCCGTCCCTTCTACCGCCGACCAGAGAGGATTGACCGGGCTCTCACTGCCCTGGTCCCGAGGTGCGTTCTCATCGACGATCTCGTCGTGCCGCTGGCCCCGTTCCCGCTGTCGGAGATACAGGTTCCTGCAAATGGTAAAGAGCCAGCTCTTGCATTGGGTTCCCGGCGTGTACTGATCCCAGCTCCTGAAGGCGCGCAGGAAGGTGTCCTGGACGAGGTCCTGCGCCTGGTCGGCCGACCCGGTCAGCCGGAGAGCGAAACGGTACACCGCATCCATGTGCGGCAGCGCCTCACGCTCGAAGCTGGCTCTCTTGTCGGCGTCCATGCCCTCCTAGCGCTCCCAGTCCTCCAGCACCTCCTCGAACTCCGCCGCCATGGACGGGTGTCCATGCCGGTAGGCGGCCTCGATGCCCTTGCCGTAGGCCGCCTTGGCTTCCTCGTCCCGCCCGAGCAGTCGAAGGGCGGCCCCGAGGCGGCCCCAGGCGTTGCCCTGGTCATCCGCCTCGTCGAGGTAACCCTTCAATTCCTCCACACCCTCCTGGATGCGACCGGCACCAAGATACTCGAGCGCCAGGCCAAAGCGCAGTCGCGGGTCGTCGGGGCGGCGGGCCATCATGGCCTGCAGAGCAGCAATGCGGTCGGCGGGCACGAAGACGCTCCAGCAGGATCAGGGAATGCGGGCCGGCGGCCGATGCACCGGACACGGCCCGGTGCCCCGGCGACACGTCAGTCGGGAAAGCGGAAAGAGCGTATGGCGGCTTCGTCCGGCACCTCACCCGTCACCAGCTCGATCAGTGCCTTCATCTCTCCCGCCATCTCCTGGAGCCGGAACTCGACCGTGAGCGCGTGGGCAAAGTCGAAGTAGGCCGCGACGGCACTCTCGTCGGCCGCGTGGGTGGCGAGCACCACCGCCTCCATCTCCGCCCGAAGGCTCTCGACGATGGCGTGCACCGCCGACGCCACACCACGCACCTCGTGGAGCGTCATCAGCGAGAGATCCCCATCGAGCTGCGGCAACAGCGCCTCCACCCGGGCCCGGCTCTGCGACGGTGCCAGGACCGTGGCGGCGCTCACGTCCCCCCCCAGCAGGGACCGAGCACCGGACCGTAGGGCCCGAACCTCTTCGTAGTTGCAGCGCAGGATCACCGTCGTCTCTCCGGACGCAGATACCTCGGGAGCGATCCCGACGGACTCGGAAGCACGTCTCTACCTTAGTAATACCTATCGGGTGGCTTCTCGTTTCTGCAAGCCCGGCCCGATCACGCTCCGGCGCGCATCGGGCCCGTCACCGTGAGCGGCACGGTCACCTGGTGCGCTCCGTCCACCGCCACGTCAAAGGCATAACGCCCTGCCTTCGGCAGCACGACGCCGTCCAAGTTCAGGATGTGGGGCACGGACATCGCACCGGCGAACGTCGCCGGTCCGGGTCCGAGATGCATCTCCCCGTCGATGCGCATGAGCTCGTGGCCGTCGCTGTCCTTCAGACTGATTCCCACGGTGTGCTTGCCGATCTCCCGCACTCCAGCCGCGAAGCGAAGGATGAGCACCATGCGCGGGTGTCGCGCGGGAAAGCTCCCCGCGGACAGGTGATCGAAGATCCCGAGGATGTTGAGCTTCCCCGAAGCGTCGATGGTGGCGGCGTCCGCCAACAGTGCCAGATCGATTTCCATAGCTCAGCGTACCCCACCAGGGTTCTTCGTATCCCTCGGCCGCACCGGGTCCGAGCCCATCAACCGTTCGGCCAGGACCAGCCCTCCCAGGAGGTCGAGAACGGCGTGCGCCGCAACGACCGGCCAGATGCTGCCGGCGGCGACGAAGCCCCACGCCAGCAGGCCTCCGAGTGCCGCCGTGCGGATCACACCCAGAATGCCCTGATACGCGTGCAGAACGCCGAACGCCACCGAGGTGAGGACGGCGGCGGTCGCCACGCCGGTCACGCCCGCCAGGGCCGAGAGGGCGTAGCCCCGGAAGACGATCTCCTCGCTCAGGCCCGCGATGACGGACAGGCACGCGAAGCCCAGTCGCTCTCCAGGCGTCCGCGGGAGGAGCTGGTGGAGCGTCTCCGATTCCTTCGCCCCCAGGGCGTTTCCGAGGGTGCGGAAGCCCAGCATGAGCCCGAGCCCCGCAAGGACCACCGCCAGGGTCCATCCCGCAGCCGGGCCCGGCGCCATGCCAACGAATCCAAGGGTGCTCGGACCTCGCGCCCATACCCCCACCACCGTGCACCAGGCCGCCACAAGCACGAGGGTCGCGGCGGAGCTGGCGTACGCCGGCAACCGGGGGATGACGACACCCTGCAGAGCCCGAGCCTGTGCCACGGCGAACCCCGGCAGGACCATCAGGAGCGCCGCGACCGTCACCGCGTCGACGGCGGTCACGTCACGCCGCCGCGAAGGTGCCCACCTACGCCCCTCACCCCCGCGCTCCCGCCACGTTCCGCCCGATGCGCTCAATGGCCTGCAACGTGTCCCAAACGTCGCTCCACGTCGTGCGGTGGTTCATGATGCACAGGCGGAGCGCGTACGTCCCCTTGAGGCGCGTCGAGGACATCATGGCCACGCCCTCGCTGATGATGCGCTCCTGGACGTTCGCGTTGAGCGCCTCGAGCGCCGGCTCGTCCAGCGTCGATCCCCTGGGGCGAAACCGGAAGCAGATCACCCCGAGGGACGGCGGGCTCAGCATTTCCAGCACCTCCGACTCCCGGACGTACCCCGCCGCTCGGTCCGCCAGCTCGATGCCCCGGCCCACCGCGCGGCGGAAGGCCGCCAACCCGAACGTCTGGACCGACATCCAGACCTTGAGGGCCCGGAAGGAGCGGCTGAGCTGCAGCCCCCGGTCGCCGAAGTTCACGTGCTCCATTCCCAGCTCGGTGTCCTGCAGGTATT
Source organism: Gemmatimonadota bacterium (assembly GCA_022340755.1). Lineage (GTDB taxonomy): Bacteria > Gemmatimonadota > Gemmatimonadetes > Longimicrobiales > Gaopeijiaceae > SZUA-318. The sequence goes on along the minus strand of JAJDNI010000276.1, from coordinate 36,827 downwards.
CCGGATGCACGCTGAACGCGCCTTCGAGGCGTCGCACGTCCCGAACCATCAGACATCCGGCCTCGAAGGGCTGGAATAGCCACTTGTGGGCGTCGAGGGTCACCGAGTCCGCGCGCTCGATCCCTTTGAAGAGGGTGCGTCCGCGCTCGGTGATCACCGCGAAGCCGCCGTAGGCCGCGTCCACGTGCAGCCAGACCCCCTCGCGGGCGCACAGCTCCGCCATCTCGTCCAGCGGATCCACAGCGCCGGTGTTGGTCGCGCCGGCGTTCGCACACACCGCGACGGGCGTCAGGCCCTTGTGCCGGGCCCCGTCGATGGCACGCTCCAGCTCGTCCAGGCGGATCCGGAAGCGCTCGTCGGACGCGACCTTGATGACCGCCTCCGGCCGCACCCCCACGATGCGTGCCGCACGCTCGAGGGCGCTGTGACTCTGGTCGCTCATCAGCACCGCCGGCCGCTCCGGGGCACCGGCGTGTTCGCGTGCCGCAACCAGAGCGTCGAGGCTGGCGGCGGAGCCGCCGCTGGTGAACAGGCCGCCCGCACCCTCCGGGTAGCCCAGCCACTCGCGGAACCACTCGGTCACCACGAGCTCGAGCTGGCTGGGTCCTCCCGACCCCAGCCAGGTTCCCTGGAAGATGTTGAACCCCGAGGCGAGGTAGTCCGCCAGCACCCCTGGCCAGGTCGGGCACGAGGGCACGAAGGCGAAGAAGCGAGGATGGTCCACGCGCGCGGCCACCGGCAGCACGTCGCGCACCGCCCTTCGCATGACTTCAAGGGGGGGCCGTCCCTCCTCCGGAGGTGGCTCCCGGAGCAGCGGCTCGAGCTCGGCTCGGGACGCTCCGCGCCAGGCCGGATCCGCGGAAAGCTCGCGAATCCTGTCCACGACGATCTCACTGGCGGCGTGTGCCAGGGAGAGCATCTCCTCCGGGGCCATCGAGAGGTCCGATGCCTCGTGGGCCCGGTCGCTCAACACCTCGTCTTCCGTTGGGGCCTTCATCCGGATACTCTTTCTTCCATGTCTACGGAAACCGCTACCAATCGAGGCGCCTCGTTCAGGGTCCTGGACGCCATGGACGCCCCTCATTCGGGTCGTATTCTACGTTTGCGACTGCAGGGGGGTGAAGCGCCCTCCGTGCGCAGCCTGCGAGGTGCCAAGCTGCGCGCCACCAGCCCCGACGGCCGCACCTGTGCCGCCACGGTGACCGGCTTCGCGCTGGTCGGGGGTAAGCCCACCGACGAGCGGCTCGCGAGGACCGGCCGGGTGGACGTGCGCGTGCGGGAGGAAGACGGCGCCGGTCCCATCGGCTTGCGCTGGGAAATCGAGATCGATCGCTGACGCATCCACGACCCGCACCACCTCCCCGACGCCCCCGGCTTCAGCGGCCGTCGGGTCCCTTCGTCACTTCTTGGTGCGCAGCCCCGGCGGCTCACGGTTGAACGTCTTCAGGAACCAGGTGCGGTACTCTTCCGCCCGGCCGGGGTTCGCCCGGGCCCACTCGGCGCGCGCCTCGGCGAACTGGTCGGGACGCGCCGTGAAGATGAAGGCGTCCAGGTAGCCGGCGTCACGCGCGTAGATCAGCTCGTCCAACGGAGCGTAGGGCGCCACGTCGTAGACCGTTCGTGCCAGGAGCCACGTGTCGGCCACCCGTGCCAGGATGGCCTTCTCCAGGTCGAACCCCGTCGCCGTCGCAGCCTCGGGGAGAAACTCCGCCAGGCGGCCCATCTTCGCCATCAGGTGCAGGTGTCCGTAGATCTCGACGGCAAGACGGCTGTCGGGTGCTTCGGCGTCGAACTGGAGACGGACGGTGTCGTGAGAGATCTGCATTCCCTCCCACGGGTAGACCTCGTCCACCGACATGTTCGTCTCGACCATGAAGGTCGGATCGTTGGTGATGTTGTCCTGCTCCCGGTTGACCCATTGGTTGATGGAGTCCATCCGGGCCTTGTCGACGCGGATGCGGGCGCCGTTGAAGTTCACGATGGGGCGCGGGTTCGGGATCTGCGGCGTGTGCCCACCGCAGGCGGCGGTCAGCAGGAGAAGCAGGGCGCCGGGGGCGCTGGCCAAGCGGCGCGGTGGACGACGGCGTGGACCCATTGATTGATCTGTCATGTATGCTAGTCCTGAAAGATCGAAACCCTTGACACTCCTGTCCGCGGAGGGGGAATTGGTGTTTACCATTCCGACCTCGAACGGATTCCTGCCGTGCCTTCTACAGTGATAGACGACCTTCACGAGTTCCGCGCTCCCCAGAGCATGACCACCGACGAGCTGGGGGACAACCTCGCCCGCCTCGTCTGGGAGAGTTTCAGCGACTTCCTCGCCCGGGAAGACGTCGAGACACCCCTGCCCGACGTAGCCGAATGGGGGGAAGGGGGCTCCGACGCACAAGCCGCGGAAGAGGCACTCATCTTCTTCATGTGGGCCCACACGCGGGGCGCGCAGCTGGCGTTCATGGGCCGCGTTGCCGACCAGACCATCCGCAAGGGGCTCGATGCCCTTCATCGGGCGGTCTTCGAGGACATGGTCGCTCACGGAACGCCCGACGCGCAGCTTCCTATATTCGAGCAGCACGTCAGCGCCCGCTACGCCGAGTACCATCAGGCCGCCTCGGAGTCGGACGCTCGGCTGGGTGAGGCCGTCTCCAGGCATCTCTCGGGAGATCCGAAGCAGGTCCGGGAAATCGCCGCCGCCATCACGGAACGGGCCATCGCCGTGGCCAATCCTCTGAAGGACTTTCTCGAGGAAGTCGACCTGGTGGACCCCGGCGAGTAGATCGGCGCCACCGGCGTCCGGGGTTACCCCTTTCGCCATTTCATCAGCTCGAACGGACTTCTGCACGTGCGGCACCAATAGGTGCTCACGGATGCATGCGACCCGAACGCGCTCATCAGCTCGGTCTCGCTCCCACCGCAAAACGGGCAGGCGGGCGCCTGAGGGAGCCCCGCCGGCGCTTCGTCCCGCCGCTCCCCGGGATCGAACGACCGCTGGGGCATCATTCGACGAACAGCATTCGGTTCCGATCTCCCCGGGCTCGCTCCACAGCCTCCTCCTCCGGGTGACCCGGTCCACGTCCTCGGCGCTCATCCCACGGGTCCGTGGCTACCTCCACCGCGTCCACGTCCACGCCCGCAGTGGCCACCAGGGCCCGGATCCCGTCCTGGAAGGCCGTTACCTGGGTCTCGCCCGAGTCGGTGAGGCCCATTGCCGCCAACTTCGAGCCCACCTCGTCCGGAGTGGAAAGCCAGCGCAAGAGGACGGGCAGCGTGGCTTCGGTGGCCCGGCGCAGCAGGTCTTTCGCCTCCTCCGACCCGCTGCCGGCTAGACGCTTGTACCACGCCACTCCGAGGCTCCTGTGGAACTCCTCCTCAGAGAGCATCTTCGGAATCCGCGAGCACGCGGGGTCGAAGATCCCGCGGCAAAACGCGTCCAGCGCCACGGTGATGGCGCCGTCCACCAGCACCATCCCCGCCACCACCGCAGCCCAGTCGGCGAACGGAGCGTCCAGCACATCCACCGACGCGTACTCTTCAGCCGGCCGCGTGTGCTCCACCTCCTGGGGATCGACGTTCAGGTCCTTGAGCATGGCATAGAGGAGGCGGGCGTGGCCCCACTCGTCCTGGGCCATGGAGGACACGGCGATCCCCGCCTCGATGGAAGGAGCTCCCACGAGCCAATCGGAATAGCGGAGCCCCATGAGGCGCTTGCTGTCGGCCAAGGTCAGGATGAGCCGCTTCAGCCCGGAACGGGTCGCGTCGTCCATGGCCTCCACGGACAGGGTCGTGTCACTCACGGCTCCTCGCTCCGGCCCCCGGCGAAAGGACCGTCATCACGGTTCACGGGGATGATGGCCGAACGGCGCACCACGCACATCTCGAACCAGTTCTCCTCGTCGTAGGTCTTCCATGCGTATACCCGCGCCGTTTCGTCGTCGAGGGCGTCGACGTACCCGACGTGGGCGAGGGGATCACCCCGGTTCTTGCGGGCGAAGACGTCGTACACGTGCTCGCGCATCGTCTCTCCGTTGTCAGGCGCTGACGCCGAGGTGGCGCAGCTTGGCGCGGCCCTCCGCGGTGATGCGATCGGTGGTCCAGGGCGGACTCCATACGTCCACCATCTCCACCCGGTCGATCCAGGGCTCCCGCTCCAGGCGGTCGGTCACGTCCTCCCGGATGAACTCCATGCAGGGGCAGGCCGTGGCCGTGTAGGTCAGCTCCACCCGAGCCACGCCGTTCTCCCAGGCGACGGCATACACGAGCCCGAGCTCCATCAGGCTGATGGGGATCTCGGGGTCGAGGACTTCGTTCAGGGCCTCCCTCACCGCCGCCGTGGGATCGTCGGGGAGATCGGCCAGGGGCGCGCTCCAGCGATCCCGGCCTCCGCTCTTGTGCGTGGCCAGGTGAGCGGGAAGTCCGGCGTCGACGCGCCTCGTCACGGGCAATGTGGCCGTCGCAGCCATGGCGCGGAGCTCCGCCGCCTCAGGCGGCGGCCTCCTCCTGGAGCCAGCGGGCCACCTCCCGCCGAGACCGTTGGACGGACTCCACGTAGGTCTCGTTCATCGGTCCTCTCGCCTTCCAGCGCTCGAAGACGTCGTCCCAGGAGATCTCCCCCTCCTCGAAGAGCCACCGCTTCGCCGCTTCGTCGTACCGGCAGGGGAAGGGGTAGTCCAGTACGTACTCCTCCTTCACCGGGTCCCAGTGCGCCGGCGCGTTCAACTCGAGCTGCTCGCAGAGGGGGACGGTCGACGACATCCAGACCTGACGAAGCTGGTCGTTCGTGAGGCCCTTCAGCCGGTAGGCCAACTGCCCCGAATGGCGCTTCATGGAGTCGGGGAGCCCGAACCACTCGACGGTCATGGGGAACATCCAGTCCACGGCCCGCTGAAGCATCTCCCGAGCCTCCCCGCCGGCCTTGGCCAGGCGACGCATCCACACCTCGCCGTGCCGCAGGTGGAACGTCTCCTCCATGTCCACCTTCACCAGGGCGCGCTTGAGGGGTCCATAGGAGGTGTTCTGGTAGACATCGGAGAGCAGCGTGATGCCCGCCCGATCGAAGAAGCCGTTGGCCACCACCAGCTCGGCCCAGTTCTCGAGCGGCTGATCGAATCCGTAGGGGTGCTTGAACTCGTGGGGTTGGCGACCGTACACCAGGTGCTCCTTGGACTCGCCGAGATCCTCGAGGAGACGATACGCGATATTGGCGTGAGCCAGCTCGTCCTGGATGATGGCGTGCGCGCTCACCTGGGTATTCGTGGACGGAGCGTGCCGAGCGGCCATCCAGTAGGCCGGAGCGCTCATGAGCTCCGTGTCCGCCTGCACCGTGAGCTGCACCACGAGCGCCTTGCGGTACCCGTCGGTCATCTCGTCCACGGACTCGACGATGTAGCCCCCCTGGACCTTCTCCTTGAGCTCCTCGTCGGTGAACTGCGTCATCGCTACTCCTGGTTCGGGCAGGTCGGATGCTCGGGAAGCCGAGCGAAGCGTTCCTTCGGCTAGATCCCGAGCGAGGAGCGGATCAGGGGACTGATGCGCTCCGGCGTCCACGGGGGCTCGAACGTCAGCTCGACTTCGGCGCTGTCCACTCCTTCCACCCCCAGGATGGCCTGGCGGGCGTCCTCCACGATCTGCCCGGCCACCGGGCACAGCGGCGACGTCAGCGAGATCACCGCCTTCACGTCGCCCTCCTTCACGTCGATGTCGTAGACGAGACCCAGAACCACCAGGTCCAGCCCCAACTCCGGGTCCTTGACGCCCTTCAAGGCGTCGCGGACGGTCTTTTCGGTCACGGCCATGTGCCGATCTCCTCCGTCGTCCATACCCAGCCGCAGGGAGGCGCCCCGGGAACGTCCGTCCGCGGGAGCGCGAGAGCCCTTCCGTACCCGAGTCGTTCCAGGCGGTTCAATCTGCGTCGGAAGCTCCTGGCCGGCGCCTGTGTGGTGGGCGCGGAACTCGTTGGCATGCGGGCGCCGCCGCGCCCCGACTCACCGCGTCAGTGTTTCCGCAGGTAGAGGACGGACGTCTCGGCATGCTGCTCCCCCTCGGCCTTCCGAATCGCCTTGTGCAAGGTCCCCACGACTTCACCGGCAGGCTTCCCGTGCAACTGAGCGACGAGGTCGGCAGCCCCCAGAAAGAGTCCCGGTGTCGCGTGGGACAGGACGAATGCCGTATCCCCCGAGCTCATCGAGAACTCCTGCGATGCGTACTTGAATCCGGCCAGCATACCCAACGGAGGGCCATGGGCCCCGAACTCCTCGAAGGCCCCCTCCCGACGGATGATGCCTCCGGGCACCCGACCGGCGCTGGCCCACTCGACACGGGCGTCGCCCGCGGCAAGCACGCCCACGTCGACGTATTGATCGAGGCCGTCCACCGCGGTTTCGGCGAGCACGTCGTTGACCCGAGCCAGCAGCCCCGGCAGTGTCGTCTCGGACGCCGCCGCCGCGCGAACCACCGCACGGACCAATCCCACCTGATAGGCCCTGGGAAATCCATCCTGGCGCACGTCCATGGTGAGGGCCACCGTGCGGCCGTCGGTCATCTCCACCCAATCCCAGGCCGATCCCCCGCTACCGTCCTTCTCCGTCGTAGTTCCCGCCGCGACGTCGAAGCCCTCGAGGCGTGGCGCCGTGCGGGGAAGGAGTCGGGCCTGGATGAGCCGCGAGACACGGGCGGCATCCTCCCGGACGCGTGCTCCGGGGTCGCCGACGTCCTCCGTGCTCGCGAAACGGGCCCCCGCGATCCTGAGGTCCCGGGCCATGGCACGAAGAAGATGGAGCGCGAGGGATTCGCCGCCGAGCAGACGGCGGAAGTCCTCTCCGGGCACCCTGACGAGCCGCGATGGATCGGTGGTCCGGGCGGTGGCCGATCGTGGCCCTTCCCCGAACAACGCCATCTCGCCGAAGGCCTCACCCTCTCTTCGAACTGCCAGGACCTCCTCCGCACCGTCGGCCCGGGACGTCGCGATCGACACGGCGCCCTCGAGCACGACGTAGAACGCATCCGCCGGGTCGCCTTCCCTGAACAGGACAGCCCCGGCGGCCGGCGTCGCCTCCGCGGCGACCGTCGCGATACGCCGAAGGTCCTCTGAGGTGAGATCCTCGAACAGTGCCACCTTCTGGAGCAGGCCCACGACCAGCTCGGTGGACCAGCCGGACGTAGTCTCGGTCAAGGCAAATCGACTCCTGGCGTGGTACCGACCGCCGAATTCTCGTGGTGATCCTGGAGGAAAGAGCGCCCCCTCCCCGGGGAGGCCAATGTACCGAGCCCACGACGGCGCGGGAAAGTCTGTTCAATCCACTGCGCTCGCCGCCACGCCGTGCACGGCCGTAGATTTCACCGACGAGCGCGGGTTCGGACGTTCCTACGCCGTTCGGCGAGCCCGCCGCCTCCACCGTGCACCCCCTGCGTGCGCCAAGACGGGAGTATGGTCTTGAACCTCGTACCTCACACTCCGTCGCCGGCCGACGACGACACCGCCCTGACGCTGCGCTGTTGGGGTACGCGGGGGTCCATCCCGAGCCCCGGACCTCACACCGCCCGCTACGGAGGCAACACCACCTGCCTCGAGATCCGTCACGGCGGACAGCGGCTCATCTTCGACGCTGGTTCCGGGATACGCTTGCTGAGTCGCGAGATGCTGAGCGAAAGGGGTGGCCCGCACCGCATTTTCCTGACCCATTTCCACTGGGATCACATCCAGGGTTTCCCCTTCTTCGCGCCGCTCTTCACGCCTGAAGCCGAGCTCGAGATCGTGGCGCCCGAGCAGGCCGGCGTCGACGCGCGGACCCTGCTCGCGGGGCAGTTGGGACCCATCTACTTTCCCGTGCCCTTCAGCGCCATCGGCACGAGAATGTCCTTCCGGCGTCCTTCCGACGAAGCGTGGCAGGTGGGAGACATCACCCTGCGCAGCATGCGCGTGAAACATCCCTCTCACGCGGTGGGCTATCGAGTCGATGTGGGAGGCCGAGCGATCTGCTTCATCCCCGATGACGAGCTGGAAGGCGTCGGCTACGACGTCGGCGAGGGATGGCGAGAGCGGCTCGTGGACTTCGTCCGCGGCGCGGACGTCCTCATCCACGACTCCATGTATACCGACGCGGAGTATCCCTCGCGCACGGGGTGGGGGCATTCGACGTTCTCGGAGTCCCTGCGACTGGCGGAGGAAGGAGACGTAAAGCAGCTTCTCTTCTTCCATCACGATCCCGATCGGTCCGACGAAGAGCTGGACGAGATCGTGAGCCGTCTGCGGGACGAAGGGATGGCTAGAGGGTGCGCGGTCGGCATGGAGGCAGCTGCCGAGGGGCTCGTCCTCCGGCTCGAGGCGCGATGAGGTGAAGCGCTCCCGACATCCGACCCTGACTTCATTCCTGCCTGGCCAAATCCCTGCCTCCGGCGGCCTTTCACAGGCGTGAGCATATATGGAATCGAAGATCAAGCGGATCGCGATCAACACGGGTGGTGGGGACGCTCCGGGGCTGAACGCCGTCATCAGGGCCGTGGTTCTCGCCGCGGAGGAGCAGGGCTGGGAGGTGTTCGGCATCGAGCGCAGCTACGACGGCCTCTTCGAGGACGGCGGCGTCTACCGTCTGGACCGATCCACCGTGCGCGGGATCACGCACATGGGTGGCACCATCCTCGGCACGACGAACCGAGGCAACCCGCTCCGCTGGCCCGTGACGCGTCCCGACGGCACCGTCGCGTACGAAGACCGAAGCCAGGCGGTCATCGACGCCCTCAAGGACCACGGCATCGACGCGCTGGTGGCCATCGGAGGAGACGGCTCGCTCACCATCGCCCACGCCCTCTTCCAGCAGGGCCTCAAGGTTGTGGGCGTGCCCAAGACCATCGACAACGACCTGGCCGCCACGAACCTGACCTTCGGCTTCCAGACTGCGGTGGAGACCGCTACGGACGCCATCGACCGGCTGCACTCCACGGCACAGGCCCACGAGCGGGTGATGGTCATCGAGCTGATGGGCCGCAACGCGGGTTGGATCGCCCTGTACTCCGGGGTCGCCGGCACCGCCGACGTGATCCTCATCCCCGAGATTCCATACGACATGGACGAGGTGTGCGAGAAGATCGACGCCCGCTACCACATGGGGCGCCGGGGCTTCGCCATCGTGGTGGTGGCGGAGGGAGCCTATCCCAAGGGCGGCAAGCCGCACTTCGAGCGCAAGGCCGGGGGACAGATCCGCCTCGGTGGCGTCGCCGAGGAGGTGGCGCTGGAGATCTTCACCAGGACGGGCCGTGAGACGCGCTCCCTCGTCCTCGGCCACCTGCAGAGAGGGGGAGGACCCAACGCGTACGACCGCCTCCTCTCCCTCCGCTTCGGGGCCGCAGCGGTGAAGCTCATCCGCGACGGGGGCTTCGGCTGCATGGTGGCCCTGGATCCGCCCAATGTGCTGGCCGTTCCCCTGGGCCAGGCCATCTCCCGCATCAAGACGGTCCCCCTGGATTCCGACGTAGTGGATACCGCGCGGAGCCTGGGGATCTGCCTGGGAGACTGAGAGTGCACGCCCCGACCCGCAGCCGCGTGCTCCTCATCGACGACGACCCGGGGCAGATCGAGCTCCTGACCGCCCAGCTGGAGCGCTCCAATCGGTTTGTCACCATTGGGATCACGGACCCGCGCCAGGCGTTGGATCTGGTGCGCGCGGACACGCCCGACGCCGTCATCTGCGATCTGGTGATGCCGGAGATGTCGGGCTTCGAGCTCGTGCGTGCCATCCGGGACGAGTTCCCCACCCTTCCGATTCTCGTCCTCACCGGCAGGACCGATGCGGACGACGCCGATCGCGCCTTCGAGGCGGGAGCCACCGACTTCGCCAACAAGCCGGTCCAGCCCGGCTCCCTCATCGCGCGCCTCAGCCGCGCCATCGACGAAGTGCCCGCGCTGCAGTTGCTGCAGGAAGCGACGGGTCGGCGGTACGACCCGCAAGGCATATTGGGGAATCACCCCCGCATCGACGAAGTCCGCCGTTTCGCGGAGCAGGTCGGCGCGGTCCCGGGTGTGCCCGCCCTGGTCCTGGGCGAATCCGGCACCGGCAAGAACCTCGTGGCTCGGGCGATCCACGCCGCCAGTCGCGGCGCGGAGTACCGGTTCGTGGAAGTGAACTGTGCCGCGCTTCCGGACAACCTCCTCGAGGCCGAGATCTTCGGCTACGAAAAGGGAGCCTTCACCGACGCCAAGACAGCGAAGCGAGGGCTCGCGGAGGTTGCCAACGACGGGACTCTCTTCCTGGACGAGGTGGGAACGCTCCCGCTGGCGCTCCAGGCCAAGCTGTTGACCTTTCTGGAGTCGCGTCGGTTCCGGCGGGTGGGAGGGACGGAGGACATCGAGGTCCAGGTCCGAATCGTCGCCGCCACCAACGCCGACATCCAGGGCCTGGTACGGTCCGGCGTCTTCCGCGAGGACCTGTACTATCGTCTCAACGTCGCCCAGATCGTTCTGCCCGCCCTCCGCGAGATGCGCAGCGATATCGGACTCCTGGCGAGGCACTTCATACGCCGCTCCGCGGAGTACTTCGGCAAGCCCGTTCCCGAGCTCGACCCCAAGGGAGTGGAGCGGCTCGAGGCGTACGACTGGCCGGGAAACGTGCGCGAGCTGCGCAACGTCGTGGAGCGCGCCCTCATCTTCTCCAAGGGCGACACTCTGCGGGTGGATCCCTTCATCCCGGTCCTCTCCGCTCCCCAGTTGGACACGGAGCACTACGCAGCCGAAGGGGGTCTGGTGATTCCGCCGGGATTGACCCTCGACGAGGTCGAGCGACGCTACATCGAGGCCACCCTCACAGAGGTGGGGGGTGAGGTGCAGGAGGCCGCGCGACGACTCGGCGTCACGCGCAAGGTGCTATGGGCACGGAGAAGGAAGCACGGCCTGTTGTGAGGTGCTGCGATCCGGGACCCTGATCCGCGGTCCCGGGAGGAACCGGTTACCAGGCGACGATTCCGAAGATCTTCCGATTCGCGTTCATGGATTAGCCTCCCCCAGGTAGGCTGTTCGCGTTGTCGTGTTGCCGGGCTTCAGAGGCACACTACGTGCCATATTTCCAAAATGGCTTGTAAGATGTTGACGTGTAGTGACTTACGCCATGAATAGTACTGGTGCGCAAGACGCGTCGCGTTCCATAAAGGGAACATGTCGTGTTCCCTAATGGGCACTACGTTCCCTATTGGGAACGGCCCGCGTCGCCGTGCGGCGCGGAGCTCTGGGATGAGCCAAGCCACGCTGGCGGGTGCCTACCACACCACGATTCCCGAGATCTTCCGATGCGCTTTCATGGTTCCCCTCCCCTGCGTAGGCCGTCCGTCGAGTTCCTCGATCCCGTCGATCGCGGCTCGCTGTCACGCCCGGAGAAAGAGCAGGCGACGTGCCAGTCGATGGGTCGACACCATAATACATTGCAGCACAACAACTTAGAGGCTGTGCCGGCGGCAATCACGGTCCCAATACGTTCCCAAACAGGAACGCATTTTGTTCCCATAACGGCACGCCGTTCCGAAACGGGAACAGCACGTTCCGTGACCCCGGGGGGCTGTGCCACCAAGCACCTGATGCCGGGTCTCGCGGAGCATCGCTTTCGAAGGACGTGCGCCGGGATCCCTCAAGCCGTACCCTTCCGCCACCGAATGCACAGCCTCTTCGAGGAGTTACACCGATGGCTTCCGTTCATCGACTGGGGTGGGGTGGTGCGGCCGTTGCCCTTCTCGCTACCTGGACCACCGTCGCGGCCGCGCAGAGCACCGCCACCTGGGTGCCCGCGCCGGTGCGCGATCAGACCTTCCAACTGTCCATCAAGAACATCATGCGCGGACCCGAGCTCGTCGGCGAGGCGCCCACGGGAGTCCATTGGACCGACGACTCACGGTGGCTCTACTTCCGGTGGCGCCCGGGTGGGCTGGCCTGGAACGCGGAACGCTCGCTGTACCGCGTGAGCGCGAAGGGCGGAGAGCCCGAGAAGCTCACCGACGAGCAGGCCGACTCCGTGGCCCCCCTCATCGCCGGCGGAGACATCTCCGTGGACCGGCGGTGGCGCGTGTCCAGCGTGGCCGGCGATCTCTGGCTGGTGGACCGCCGCACGATGAAGACCCGGCGACTGACACACACACAGGCAGCCGAGGGCTCCCCGATGTTCTCGCCCGACGGCAAGAGCGTCATCTACCGGGAGGGAAACAACCTCTTCCGGACGTCACTGGATGAAGGATCCTCAGACCAACTCACCTGGATCGAAGACGGCCAGGCGCCCAGGGAGCCCCCGGAGCCTACGGGCGAGGCGAAGTTCCTCAGGGACCAGCAGCTCGAGCTCTTCGAGCACGTGCGTCGCCTCAAGGCCGAGGAGGATCGGCGCAAGGCGGAGCGAGAGGCTCGTGAGGGCAAGGAGCCGAAGCGGATCTACCTGAACAAGAACGAGCGCGTAGGCTCGCTGGAGTCCACCCGGGCCGGGAGTTACGTACTCATCCGTACGTTCACGCCCGCGCAGGACGCCAAGGCCACCATCGTCCCCGAGTGGATCACCGAGAGCGGTTTCACCGAGGACATCCGCGGACGCACCAAGGTGGGGGAGCCCCAGGGAACGTCGCGGATCGGCCTCATCACCACCGCCACCGGGGCCATCAGCTGGCTGCCCATGGCCCCGGGGGACTACAAGGGTGAAGGCGAGCCCCGGCCGGACAACGCGGGGTGGAACGACGCCGGCACCATGGGCTTCCTCTTCACCTCATCGTTCGACAACAAGGATTGGTGGCTCTGGTCGGTGGATCCCTCCAACGGGGACGTCACGCTTCTGGACCATCTGCATGACGACGCCTGGGTGGGCGGCCCGTGCTACGCTCGCTGCGTCGGCTTCCTCCCCGGCACCGACCGCATCTGGTACGTCAGTGAGGCCAGTGGCTACGCACAGCTTTATGCGGTGAACGCCGACGGCAGCGACAAGAAGCAGCTCACCACCGGTGACTGGGAAGTTCTGGGAGTGACCATGCCGGAGGACCGGTCGCACTTCCTCGTCACGGTCAACAAGAGCTCACCGTTCAACGAGAACACGTACTCCGTGGACTTCGACGGGCGGGACCTGAAACCCGTCACCGACGGTGTGGGCCGGTACGACGCAACCATCTCACCGGACGGCAAGCGCTTCGCCATCGTCCACGACGTGTCGAACCGGCCCCAGGAGCTCTTCCTCGCCGACGCGAAGAAGCCCATGGAGATGAGCCAGGTCACGCATTCGCCCACCCAGGACTGGCTCTCCTTCCCCTGGCTGAAGCCGGAGATCATCCACTTCAAGGCTCAGGACGGCACGATGGTGCCCGCGCGCATCTACCGTCCGAAGGAGATGGGGGCCCAAGCCAACGGCGCGGCGGTGGTCTTCGTGCATGGCGCGGGTTACCTGCACAACGTCCACAACTACTGGTCGTCGTACTACCGCGAGTACATGTTCAACCATTTCCTCGCGGCCAGCGGCTATACCGTGCTGGACGTCGACTACCGCGGATCGGCGGGCTACGGTCGCGACTGGCGCACTGCCATCTACGAGTGGATGGGCGGCAAGGACATGAGCGACCAGGTGGACGGCGCCCACTGGCTCGTGCAGAACGAGGGCGTGGATCCCCGGCGCATCGGCATGTACGGCGGCTCGTACGGCGGCTTCATGACGGAGATGTCCATCTTCACCGCCGGCGAGACGTTCCGCGCCGGTGCGGCCCTTCGTTCGGTTACGGACTGGGCGCACTACAACCACGGCTACACGAGCGACATTCTCAACCTGCCGCAGAACGACTCGACGGCGTACAAGAAGTCGTCGCCCATCTACTTCGCTCAGGACATGCGGCCAGATCAGCACCTGCTCATCCTGCACGGCATGGTGGACACCAACGTCCATTTCTCCGACGACGTACGGCTGGTGCAACGGCTCATCGAGCTGGGCAAGGAGAACTGGGAGTTTCAGCCGTATCCCGTGGAGAATCACGGGTTCGTGGAGCCCACGTCCTGGACGGATGAATACCGCAGGATTTTCGAGCTCTTCGAGCGCACCATCAGTAAGCCCGGATGCACCGACGATGGCGGTCTGTGTCCGGTGAGGAGATCGGGGAGTTGATCGACAGGGAGACCATGCACGCAGCGTAGCGGGGGACACCTCCGGGACGCCACACAGGAAAGGACCGCACGTGGACACGACCGCACCACACCTGCGTCGTCAGCTCGGCATCTGGAGCGGCGCGGCCATCCTGGTGGGCATCACCATCGGGAGCGGCATCTTCCGGGTCCCCAGCAGCGTAGCTGCGTCGACGGGTTCGGTGACGGGTATCGTGGTGGTGTGGGTGACGGGGGCAGTGGTGGTGCTCCTCGGCGCGCTGACCATGGCCGAGCTGGCGACGATGTACCCGCTCTCCGGCGGCATCTACGTGTTCCTGCGGGAGACCTACGGACCGAGGGTGGCCTTCCTGTTCGGATGGACGGAGTTGGTCGTCATCCGGCCGTCGGCGCTGGGGGCCATCGCCATGATCTTCGCGGAGTACGTCGGGGATTTCGTCCACCTGTCTCCCGTCGGTGTCCGCGTCGTGGCGGCCGCGGCCATCATCACCGTAGGTCTCGTGAACATCCGGTCGGTCCGCTGGGGCGCCGTGCTGGAGAACACGACCACTGGCGCCAAAATTCTCGCGCTGTCACTGCTGGCCGTGGCGGCCCTGGCACTCGCCGCGGGCGGCGCCGCGGCGGCGCAGCCCGCAGCCGAGGCCGTCGCCCGGGGGAGCTGGAGCGGTTGGGGTCTGGCCCTGGTGTCGGCCCTGTGGGCGTACGACGGATGGGCGGACCTCACGTTCATGTCCGGCGAGGTGGAGAATCCCGGGCGCACCCTGCCCCGCGCCCTGATCCTCGGCGTGCTGGTCGTGGTAGGGGTCTACCTGCTGCTCAACGCCACCTACTTCCTGGTCCTGGGCGTGAATGCCATGGCCGCCTCACCCCTGGTGGCGGCGGACGTGGCCCGACGTCTGACGGGCACGGCCGGTAGCCACGTCGTCTCGGCCCTGGTGATCCTGTCCACCTTCGGCTCGCTGAACGGCTCCATGATGACCGGGCCGCGCATCTTCTTCGCGATGGCTGAGGATGGCATGATGTGGCGACCGGTGGCGGCGGTCCATCCGCGCCATGGCACCCCCTGGGGGGCCCTGGCCCTGGCCACCGTCCTGGGCGTGGGCTACGTCTCCGTTCAGACCTTCGAACAGCTTGCCGACGGCTTCATACTCGGCATTTGGCCCTTCTACGCCCTGGCGGTCGGCGCGGTGATCCTCCTGCGCCGGCGGCGTCCGGACGCCGAGCGCGCGTATCGGACTCCGGGCTACCCATGGGTTCCGCTGGTCTTTCTGGCGGCCTCGGTGGGCATGCTGTTGAGCGCGCTGGTGCAGCAGCCCCGGTCGACGCTCATCGGCTTCGGTATTATCGCGGCCGGCATCCCGGTCTACGCGCTCGTCGTGCGAGGAAGGCGACGCGCCGGCGGACGGCATACCTAGGAGCTCGAGCCTCCGGATCGCCAACACCCACGGCTGTCCGGGCCGATGCGACGGTCCGGAGCGCCCTCAGCGTATCGACTCGAACCGCAGCTTCACCGAGTAGTCTTCGGGCTTGATGGGCGTGTCCGATCGCGGCGCCGGAGTCAACTCGAGGACCGTGACCCGAACGCTGTTCCAGTCGGCGTACCGGGGATCCATCGTCGCGTTGATCTGAAGAGGAACCGTAGGCCCCATCCCGGCGGCGACCCCGATCTCGACGACGGCGTTGCCCGCCCAGACGCATACGACGTCCACCGGGCACCGTGAGTCCTCCACCACCCGGGCAAACGTCACCCGCAGGACGCTGTTGTCGAGCTGTCGATCCTCCCCGTACCGCAACGTCACCTCGGTGGTCGCCGGTACCAGGGAGGTGTTGGCGTCAATCTGCGGCTCCGTAGAGCTCGAGCAGCCGAGCGCCGCCGCAGCCAATGCCACTGCGGCATATCGCTTCAAATGTGCCACGTCACTCCCCCTCCTCACCGGCGAAGCGCCCCCGCGTGTCCTGAGCTCCGCACGTCCCCCGCGGCCCCCATGGCCCCGGCTGATGTAGAACGAGTTGCCGCCACTCGTTGTGACAGGACCGGTGCCCAGGCCGTTGGAGCCGGTCTCCACGTCCTGACCCCAGCAGCCGCCGCTTACCCGACCCACATCCTCGATTCCATGCCTGTCCTCCTCACTCGCCCCGCAGCGTGCGTGCCGGGTCGACCCTCGCCGCCCTCACGGCGGGAATCATGGCCGCCAGCAGCCCCGATCCGAGAAACGCCCCCGCCACCATCGCGTACGTGGAGAGGGACCGTGGATCGCCTCCGAGGAGAAGGGCGCGCAAGACCGGGGACGCCACCCAGGCCAGCGTCAGCCCGATGGCCGCCCCCGGAAGGATCTGCCGCAAGGCGAGGCCGAGGACGTCCCTGAACAAGCGCACGGCGTCGGCGCCGAGAGCGAGGCGCACGCCCAGCTCACGACGACGTTGCCGCACGGCGAAGGCGAGCAGTCCGTACAGACCCACCGCTGCCACGAGCAACCCCGCCAATCCTCCGCTCAACGTGATGGTGCCCAGCGCCCTCGGCACCCGGATCAGGTAGGCGTAGGCGTCCGCCAGCGTGCGCACGTCCCACACCGCCAGCGAGGGATCCACCTGCGCCACCATCCGCCGCAGGTCGCTCGTCAGGGCGGTCGGCTCCCCCGGTGTGCGCACCAGCAGCATGAGACGGGCCGGATCCGCCTGTGCCAGCGGCACGTACACCCGATCCTCGCGAGCCAGCCGCCCGCCCCCCAGATCGACATCCGCCACGACACCCACCACCGTGAGCCACGCCGCCGAGTCGTCCTGGATCAGCCTGATCCGACGACCCAGGGGGGACTCCGAAGGTGAGTAGCGCCGCACCCAGCTCTCGCTCACCAGCGCCACCTTCGGGGCTCCCCGCACGTCGCCGTCCTCCAGCACCCTCCCCGAGCGCAGGGCCAGCCCGAACACGTCGAAGAAGCCTGGAGAAACCGCGTTCCAGAGCGTTCCCGGGCGGTCCCGGGACCTGGGATAGGTGACTCCGGCCAACTCCATGGGGGAATAGGGCTCCAGGTACCCGGGTGCCCCGATGGCCACGGCGGCGGCACGGGCACCCGGCAGCCTCGCGAGCTCCTCCCGGAGGTCGGTGACCAGGCCCGGCACCGTGGCGCCGTCGGGCCGGTGGGCCTCCACCGAAGCCACCAGCAACTCGTGCCCCGGCACCCCCCGGCCGAAGTCGCGACTCTCCGCCAGGGCGCGCGTCGTGAGCCCGGCAGCCACGAGTGCGCCACACGAGAGCGCGAGCTGTCCGGTGACGAAGACCCGGCTCCACAGGCCACCGCCGACCACGGCAGCCCCGGCCCCGTCCTCCTTGAGGACCCGCACGACGTCCACCCGGAGCACCCGCACCACCGGGAGGACGCCCGAGAGCACGGCCGTGCCCACCACCAACGCCGAGGTGAACGCCACCACGGGCCAGTCCACCGCCAGCCGCATCCAGTAATAGCCGAAGTGCTCCGGCCCGAGGGTGCGCTGCAGCACGCCCACGCTCCACCAGGCGACGAGCAGACCGAATGCACCCCCACCCACCGCCACCAGCATGGCCTCGAAGACGACCTGGGCCCCGAGCTGGAGACGGCCCGCGCCGAGGGCCGCCTGCACGCCCAGGAAGCGCACGCGCTCCGTGGCCCGGACCAGGAGCAGGTTGGCGACGTTCGCGCAAGCGATCACCAGCAGGCACAACGCGACGAGCACCAGGCCGACGAAGGCGATCGCCTCACCCCTCTCACCCCGGCTCCCCGTATACGCCCGGACCTGCACCACTCCTCCCCGCTCCGCCGCGGGTCGATCGAGGTCGCCGGCGCTCCAGCGGGCGCCGAGCTCCGCGGCGGGGGCGCCGGGATCCGCACCGTCGGCCAGACGTCCCACCAGCTCGATTTGCGTGCCATCGCCGGGCGCTTCGTCCAGGATCGTCCAGGCGTCCTGCTTGAACGGGAAGCCGAAGCCCTCGGGCATGATGCCCACCACGGTCCTGGGAGCTCCGTTCAGCGAGACCGTGCGCCCGACCACACCCGGATCGCCGTCGTAGATCTCCTCGAACACGTCGTGACCCAGCAGGAGCGCATCCCCGGCGTCCTGCGGCCCGGGCATCCGCCCCAGCGCGGGGGCGACACCCAGCAACGGCAGCACCTCGGGGGTGAGCCCTGCCGCCGACAGTCTCACGCCGGCCCGGTCTCGATCCACCAGGGTGGCCTGGAACTCCGTGAATCCGCCCAGGCCCTGGAGCCCCGCGGTCCCTTTCAGCACTGCCAGGTCCGAGACCTTCACCGGAAGCTCGCGACCGTCGCCGCTCGGCTGCACCACGTCCACTCGTACGACCCGGTCTCCCCGGGGAACGGGGAGGGGGCGGGTGGCGCCCACCAGCATGCTGAAGAAGACCGTCGGCGCCGCGAGGCCCAGGGTCAGGATGCCGACGGCCAGGAGCGACGCTCCCGGATCGCGACGGAGGCCACGGAAGGCCAAGCTCAGCGCGAGACCGGGGCGGAAGGAAGGGGCGCGGTGTCGGGTCTCCTCAGCCATCCTTGCCGTCCTGGAGATGTCGGATCGTCGGCTACCCATCTACGGACGAGGTTCGCATCCCGGAGGTTACGACTCATCCTCTGCGGGAGCGAGTGGGCATATACGGGTACCGACCGAGGTCCTTACCGTCTCGTGCAGGACCCCTGCGTCCGCCCGTATCTTGCCCCCCGCACCTTCCCCCGCCTCGTTCCGTTCGGGAGGACCGCCCGTGAACACCCGACGCCAGTTCCTCATCAAGGCGCCCTTCGGCATCGCCACCCTCGCCGCCGCCTGTCGCGGTGCGTCCCCGGGGGACACGTCGTCCTCCGCATCCGGCACGCCCGGCGCTCCGCCGGCCTTCGGCACCGCAGCCGCCGTCGGGCCCGAGGTCACCGCGACGACCTTCGCAGAGGGGGAGAAGCTCGCCCAGGTGCACCTCGCCGACGACGAGCGAGCCATGGTCGCGGAGAGCTGGAGGAGGGTCATGGCGCCGCTTCTGGAGCGGCGGGTGGGACCGCGCACGGTGGAGCTGCCGGCCGACCTGGCACCGGCGACGCAATGGGATCCCATGCTACCCGGTGTCCGACCCGGCCCGACGCACGACCGGTTCGTCGCTTCCGGTGCCGACGCCGGCCCCCTGCCCGACAACGACGACGACATCGCATTCGCCCCGGTATGGCGACTCTCGCAATGGATCCGGGACCGGAAGCTCACCTCGGAGCGGCTCACGAACATCTACCTCGCGCGCATGGAGCGCTTCGATCCGCAGCTCCGGTGCATCATCACAAGAACGCCCGATCTCGCGCTCCGACAGGCGAAGGCGGCCGATGCCGAGATCACCGGTGGCGGCTACCGGGGACCGCTCCACGGCATCCCCTACGGCGTGAAGGACCTCCTCGACACAGCGGGCATCCCCACGACCTGGGGTGCGGAGCCGTTCCGGAACCGGGTGCCCACCGAGGACTCGGTGGTGGTGAAGCGCCTCACCGCTGCGGGGGCCGTCCTCGTGGCGAAGCTGAGCATGGGGGCGCTGGCCCTGAACGACATCTGGTTCGGCGGCCAGACCATGAACCCATGGCTCCCGGAAGAGGGATCCTCCGGCTCCAGCGCCGGACCGGGCGCCGCCACTGCCGCGGGGCTCGTGGCGTTCGCCATCGGAAGCGAGACCGAAGGCAGCATCATCGGCCCCAGCATGCGGTGCGGCCTCACGGGGCTGCGCCCCACGTACGGCCGGGTGCCGCGCACCGGGGCGATGACGCTGTGCTGGTCACTGGACAAGCTCGGTCCCATGACGCGGAGCGTGGAGGACGCCATGCTCGTGTTGGCCGCCATCCGTGGACCCGACGCCGGTGACGTGGCCAGCGTGCACAGTGCGTTGGACTTCGACGCGTCCGCGCCCGTCTCCGGCCTGCGTGTCGGCTACTTCCCCTCGTGGATGTCCGAGGCTCCCGCCACCCATGTGGACCGGGCGGCCCTCGAAGCGCTGCGCAAGCTCGGCCTGGTACCCGTGGAGCTGAGCCTTCCCGACCGGCCGTACGACTCCCTCAACCTGGTCCTGTTCGCGGAGGCCGCCGCCGCCTTCGAGAAGCTCGTGTCCAGCGGGGACGCCAGACGGATGACGGTCCAGGTCCCCGACGCGTGGCCGAACCTCTTCCGCCAGGCGCGCTTCCTCTCGGCAGTGGACTTTGTTCAGGGGGACCGGTTCCGGCGCATGACCGCGACGGACATAGCCGGGCTTCTCGAACAGGTGGACCTGTTGCTCGTGCCGTCTCTTCGCGACGAGATGCTCGTCATCTCGAACTTCACGGGCCACCCGTCCCTCACCTTGCGGGCGGGGTTCGTGGAGGTATCCGAGGCGAGGAGCGACTGGGCACCCGATCCGGAGCACCCGCTGCCGACGTTCGACCCGCCACGACGCGTGCCCCACGGGGTCACCCTCGTCGGTCACCTCTTCGACGAGGGCACGCTGGGCCGCGTCGGACTCGGCCTGGAGCGGGCCTTTGGTGTCGTGGAGGAGCGGCCGCCGGGCTTCTGAGTGAGACGATCCCCGCGGCCGGTACGAGGGTGACCTCCCCCCGCGCCGGGAACTGCGAGCTACCCCTCCGGCTCCGCCGACGTGGAGGCTCCAGGCCGGTTCACCCAGTAGCCCAGGGCGAGAAGCGCCGCCCCGAAGCCCATGAACAGGACGATCCTCAACACCGGGTCTAGCTGGGCTAGGTCGAAGAGCAGGAGTTTCGCGGCCACGAGGCCGAGGGTCGCCAGCCCCCCGATCTGCAGCGTGCGTGAGCCGGTCTTCACCGAGTACAGGAGCGCCGAAGCCCCCTGGAGGCTCCACGTGACGCTGACCAGGGCGGCTCCATTCGCCTTGATGGCCAGCTCGGAAAGGAGCCAGACAAGGAGTCCCAAGTACGCCGCGCCACGGTAGTAGGCCTGTGCTTCACGCTCAGCCCACGATGCCGCGACAAGCGCCATGGCCAGAGCTGCCAGCCGCGCCAGCGCGCCCTCACGAAGTCCCAGGAAGGCGTCCGGAGGCGCGGTCTCCGCTCCGGTGACGAACAGCACGGCCACCCCTACGGCCAGAGCGTGTCCCAGGTAGCGGAAGCTCGCAGGCGCACCGCGGCGGACCAGGAAGAGCAGGACTGCCGATTCCATCATGATCAGGAGCATGGCCGTCCACGTTCCCGCCACCAGACCGATTCCTACGGCCACGCACAGGGTCGAGGCCTCGGCAGCCGGCCACTGGGAAAGCCGAATCCCCCGCAGTCGAAGGGCGGCAATCGCACCGATGGCCCCGAAGGCGAGCAGCAACGTTCCGGCTCCCGTTCGCTCCAGGCCCAGAAGAGCGGTGAAGAGAAGAACCGTCGTTGCCGTGCCCACCAGCGCCGCCGCTCGGTTCACCCACAACGCGATGTCATGATCCCGGGAGCCGGGTGCCACCCCGAGCAGCCGTGGGCGGCCGATGGGCGACGCCACGCAGACCAGCCAGTAGATGACCGGTGCCGCGAAGGGCGCCAGGCTGTCGGCGGCGTTGGGTGCGCTGACCATCGCTGCGAGCGTGAGGGCACCTTCCACCACGAGGATACCGAGAAGGGTCAGCCAACCCTTGTGCAGCTGAACGGCACCGCCCCCGAGCAGCACAATGGACGCATAGATCGCCAGCGCGCCGACGTTCCCCGAGCCCGTGTCGAGGAGGAAGGGCGTCGCGAAGCCGCCGGACACGCCGATGACCGACAGGACGGGGACGCTCTGTCGATCGCCCAGGACGATGGCCAGCACCGTCGTCGCCGTCATGAGCGGCAGGGACACCCAGAACGGGAGGAGGTGATAGACCTGGAATCCCGCGAAGCCGACCAGGTAGAGGACGGCAACGCCCCCGCCCATCAGAGTCTGCGCCAACCTCCGCCGGGAGGTCTCCAGCCGCAGGCCCACCGCCAGCAGGACGATGCCCGCGCCGAAGCCGAACGCCAGGCGCAGGGTCGGTGTGATCCATCCGCGATCGAACGACAGCTTGAGCAGGAAGGCGAGGGCCAGAACCACGAAACCGATCCCGACTCGTCCCAGCCATTGCTCGCTGCGCTCGGCCAGGACGGTCGCGTCGACGGCCACCGGACGATGGTAGACGTCCGCGGGAATCGCCGTGTCGCGGCTGACGGGTCGCTCCTGGGCGGCGGACGCCGTTGGGGCTGGGCGGGGGGGCGTTACCGGAGGCTCGGCGACAGCGGGTGGCTCATGGGGCAGGAGCGACTCCACCAGACGCTCGAGGCGACGTACCCGTGCCTCGAGATCGTTCCTGTCGGATTCGGACATGGTAGGCCTTGCTCCTGGGCAGGACGTGTCCTGGAAGATGCCTCGCCGGCAGCCTGTATGCCATGAAATCGTCGCCGGAAGAGCTCTCCCTCACCGTCCCCGACGTCGACACTTCGTGTCGCATAGCGCGTAGACCGCGACTTGCGCCGTCTCTCTCGACGTTCGATCCTAGGCGCCCAACGACGCTGCTCCCGGCCCGTCGCGGGACCTGTCCACCCTCCTGAATCGACCGATGGATCCCAGCGAAGAGACTCCTTCCGCGGACCGCTCCACATTCCGGCGTACCCTCGTCCGCGTCATGATCGTGCAGGTGGTGGCCCTGGCCCTCCTGTGGTTGCTGCAGGCCCGGTACGGGGGGTAGCGGTCCGTGGGCACCGTCAACTGGCTCATCGTCGTCGGCTATCTGACGTACGTCGTCGTGGACGGCGTACGTCGCGCGAAAGGCACCAAGGAGATCGAAGGATACTTCCTGGCCAACCGGAGCCTGCCGTGGTGGGCGGTGGGGCTCTCGGTGATGGCCACGCAGCTCTCCGCTGTCACGATGATCGGCACGACCGGACAGGGCGCCACCGACGGCATCCGGTTCGTGCAGTTCTACTTCGGGCTTCCCCTTGCCATGGTGATCCTGGGGGTCACCCTCGTGCCCTTCCTACACGGTGCCAGGGTCTTCACCGCGTACGAGTATCTCGAGAGGCGCTTCGACCCCAAGACACGGTCACTCACCGCGTTCCTCTTCCTCGTCCTCCGGGCGCTGTCGTGCGGAACTATCCTCGCCGCACCGGCCGTCGTGTTCAGCGCGATCTTCCACTGGAGCTTGCCGGTGTCGGTGGCCGTCATCGGCATCCCGACGGTGATCTACACGATGATCGGTGGCGTACAGGCGGTGACCTGGGCCGACGTGAAGCAGATGGTGGTCATCGTGGGCGCGCTCGTCGCCGTGGTCGTGGTTCTCCTGGTGAAGATGCCCGTGCATCCTGGCGAGGCACTGCACGTCGCCGGGGCCGCCGGACGACTCAAGGCGTTCGACTTCTCCTTTACGCTGAAGGAGCCCTACACGTTCTGGTCCGGCATCCTCGGGGGCACATTCCTCATGCTCTCGTACTTCGGCACAGACCAGAGCCAGGTGCAGCGCTATCTCACCGCGCGCTCCGTCGACGAGGCGCGCAGCTCGCTCCTGATGAGCGCATACTGGAAGATCCCTCTCCAGGCGCTGATCCTCCTGGTGGGGGTGCTGGTCTTCGTCTTCTACCAGTTCAAGGCGCCCCCTCTGCTCTTCAACCCGGCCCAGGAGGCCAGGGTGGAAGCCGTGCGGGGAGCGGACTACGCCGCCCTCCAGGAGCGGTACGCGTCGGCCTTCGGCGACCGCGAGGCGGCCGCCCGTGCGCTGGCAGCCGCCACCGACCCGCAGACGAAGGCTACCGCCGAGGACGCCTTCAAAGCGCGGGAGGCGGAAGTCGGCCGTATCCGCAACGACGCCCTGGACATGGTCACCCAGGTCACGGGTGAATCGTCCAAGGACGTGAACTACATCATGCCCCGGTTCGTGCTGGATCAACTCCCCATCGGCTTGGCCGGCCTGTTCATCGCCGCAGTGATGGCGGCGGCCATGTCCAGCATCGCCGCGGAGCTGAACTCACTGTCCACGGTGTCGGTCATCGACCTCTACCGGCGGTGGATCCGTCCGGAGGCCAGCGACCATCACTTCCTCACCGTGTCCAAGATCGCCACGGGGGTCTGGGGTCTCCTGGCCTGCTTCGTGGCCACCTACGCCGCCCGGCTGGGCTCGCTCATCGAAGTAGTGAACCTGTTCGGGTCCTTCTTCTACGGCTCCCTGCTGGGCGTCTTCCTGCTGGCCATGATCAAGGGAGCGCGACCGGTGGGCGCTTTCTGGGGACTCATCGCGGGCATGACCGCAGTGGGCGCGGTGGCCCACTTCGCGCCCGAGGTGACGTTCCTCTGGTACAACGTCGTCGGCGTCGTCGTGGTGGTGGGCGTGGGGATGGCGTTGAGTTGGATGGTGCCGCGGCAGACGGTTCGGTCCTAGGAACCCGCCAGCAGGCAGCCAACGGAGGAAGTCGACTTTCTACTGTCCTCTCACGTGGTCGGTCCACCAGGTGAGCCAGCCGGGCAGATGCACCGCGAGCGTGTCCGCCGGAACGATCTGCCGGCGAAGCGTCTGTAGCACCTTCGACAGCCACGCCGGCGGGTTCTCCTCCACGTCGTCCCGGGCGGGCATCAGATGCGAACGGTCCATGATCCCGTCCGCCACACCCGGGTCACCTGTCCACTCGACGAACTCGGCCGCCACCTGAGGATCCGGAGCTCCCGCCACCACGGCGATCCCCTGCACCAGCAGCGGCGTGCCCGCCTCGGGAACTCTAACCGCGAGTCGCCCGTCGCCGTCCGCGATCGCCTCCTCGACCCGGGAGAGCCGGGCCACGCCCACCGTGGCCGCCCCCGCTGCCACCTGGGCGACGAGATCCGAATCGTTCGCGACATAGCGCGCTGCGGCCGCGTCCATGCGGCGGAGCCAGCCCCACGCTTCCGCAGTGTCGCCCGTCGTCATGGCCAGGCGCGTCGCCACCAGGACGTTCCCGGCCTCCGAGCTCCAGGGCTCGGGGAGCAGCACCTTCCCTCGAAACTGCGGCTGAAAGAGGTCAGTCCAGTCACGCGGGGCCACCTCGGCTCCCACGCTGTCCACGTTGACGGCGATGACCAGCGGGTCTTCCAGGCTTCCGATCCATCGCCCGTTGTCGTCACGCACCTCGAACGGCACGGCGCCGAACCAGCTCGGGTGCGTCTGCGCCAGGAGGCTGTCGGTCGCCGCCACGGCCAGAACGCTGGAGGGCGCCCCCCACCACACGTCCGCCCGCGGCCTTGCCCGCTCGTTGCGTAGACGGTCCAATGCCTCGGTGGGCGTCAGGGAGACGGTGCGGACGTCCACGTCGGGATGCCCGTCCTCGAAGGCTCCTTCCACGAAGGAGAGGAGCGCCGATGGCAGGTTCGAGTAGATGACCACCGTGTGCGCCGGGGCCCGGCACGCGCCGAGAAGTCCAATTGCGAGAAGAGCCACCAGGCGGCGCCCGCGCGCTGACATGTGTTGCGCTAGTTCCCGTCGCTGATGGGTTTCGCCTCGAATTTCCGCCAATCCGCCGCCTTCAGAGAGATGATGTTGGCGAACAGGCGATACGCTCCCGGCACGCCGGCCGGGAATTGCCTGAAGAAAGACAGCGCAGCGTACACGTAGACTCCGTTACCGACCGGCGCGACGAGGAGTGAGCCGCGAGTGGGAGCTTCATCGGGGTCGTGCATCTGCAGGAGCGGCGTGAAGTGGTCGTCCCACTTGCTCAGGAAGTACAGGCCGCGCTCCTGGACCCACCCCTTGAAGTCGTTCGGTCCGATCTTGTTGGGCGTCGTGAAGATGGGAGCGTCGGGCTGCAGAATCGTCACCTCCGCGGTTTCGTCGGTCACTCGATCCGCCGGACGATTCATCTCCACCGGGTAGGGAGCATACCCGTTCCGGGGGTACTCGTACTGGTTGTACTGGGATACGACCGTGCCGCCCGCGCGAGCGTAATCCAGGAGCTGCTGATTGGCCGCCACCAGATCCGGTCGCGCCTGATAGGCGCGGACACCCAGGACCACCACGTCGTAGGGCAAGAAATCGCCGGCACGAACCTGGTCCGGGGTGATGAGGTGCACTTCCGCTCCGAGTTGCCGGATGGCCTCCGGGCCGTCGTCACCCGGGCCCATGATATAGCCGACCTTGAGCCCCTGGGCGATGCGCACGGGCACGACCGTCACCTTGGCGGATGCGGGTGCGAAGAGGGGCGTGCGCTGAATGTGCGGGTAGTCGATGAGCTCGTAGCCGTCCCGGTACTGGTGTCCGTCGTCGGTCACCACCACCGCGTGGAACTCGTAGTCGCCTGCGGCGGCCGCGCCGGCCGGGCTCACCTCGAAGCTGAACGACCGCTCGGTACCCTCGTCGCCGAGCGCCACGTCGTACCCCGCGGGACGCACCGTCCAACCGGCGGGCGCCTCCAGCCTTAGGTGTCCCTTGCTCCCACCCTTCGCCTCGTTGCGCACGGCCACGGTGAGCGTGTGCGGCTCCATCCTCTCTTGAGGCCAGATGAGGCTACCCGGGGTCACCGAAGCCGAGATCGCGGGCACGACCAGCACGGGATCGCGGTACTGGCCCTTGGATCGATCCACACCCACGTAGCTCCAGGGCACCTCGTGGTGGACCTCGACCCCCTTGCCTCCGGCCTGGACCGAGAACGCCACGCCGCCGGACACGGGCGCAGGTGCACGGGGAAGTCCCCACAGCTCCGGATGGTCCTTGGGCCAGCGATAGATGTCACCGTCCCGGGGCTGGCGCAGGTAGTACATGCGCGTCGAAGGAGCGTCCGCCGGAATGGTGATCTCGTAGGTCCACGTGGCCATCGTTCCCGGGGCGACGGAGCCGTCGGGGGCGAGGCCGTCGCTGCCGACCTGTCGCCCGACCCAGCCTTTCGGGAGCCGCAGGGACGCCTTGGCACCCCGAAGCACCATGGGCCCGCCATTCCACGCCTGCACGGTGAGATGCACGGCCTGGCCGGGAACGACGATATCGTCGTCCGAGCGGGCATCCACGACGACCCCCGCCGCGGCCAGGAAGGCCCGGCTGGCGACATCGATCTTCTCGGACAGGTCGTCATGGATCTCGACGTCGTCGGCCGACCGGGTAGCCTGCTCGGCCTGGTCCAGGTCGTCCAGGGCCCGCGCCAACAGCGGGGCCGATGCCGACGGATCCATCGCGTCGAGGTCGCCCTCGACCCCCGTGACGATCTTCTCGTACGCCTCGAGACGTGCCCTCGCCTCCGCGGTCATCCCCTGGGGTAGGCCCTTCGTCAGGCCCGTGAGGGTCGTGTCCACCCCGCTGAAGATGCTCTGGTCGGTGGTCTCGGGAACGTTGCTCTTGAGGAGCATGACCCCGGACGTCTGCGGACCCGGCGGCTGGAAGTTCCCCATGTCCTGGGAGCGGTGCTGGCTGCGGCTCTCCATGGCGAGCTGGTAGTACGAGCGACCCAGGAGCGGGTCGAACGTCCCGGTCTGGATAGTGATGCTGGACGGCATCCGGTTCCAGCGGGTGAGCTGGTAGAGCTTCTCCGGCGCCCAGGCTTCGACGCCTTCCTTCAGCTGCTCCGGGAAGCGCGATGGGTCACCGGCGACGGCGAAGGCCTCCCGGGCGAGGATTCCCGCCGCCTGGTGGTTGCCGTGTCCGTCCCGCGGCGTGCCCGTAAAGACCGTCACGACCACCTGGGGCCGGAACTTCCGGATGATCCAGACGACGTCCGAAAGGATCTCGTCATGGGGCCAGAAGGTGAGGGTCTCCTTGGCGGTTTTGGAGTACCCGAAATCAAAGGCCCTCGTGAAGAACTGGATGCCGCCGTCGAGCCTGCGAGCCGCCTCGAGCTCGCCCGTGCGGATGATCCCCAGACCATCCCATAGCTCGGGACCGATGGCGTTCTGTCCGCCCTCCCCCCGGGTGAGGGAGAGGTACGCAGTCTGGACGCCTTCACCTCTGGCCAACGCCGTGAGGAGACTGGTGTCCTCGTCATCGGGGTGGGCGCCGATCATGAGCACCCGCTTCACGCCGTTCATCTGCCGGAGGAGAAGCCCGGTGGCCACCGTGCCACCTTCGTCTCCTTCCATCGACTGGGCCGACCCCGCCCCGGGGCGAGCGGCCGCCATCGCGACCCCGACCAACAGGCACGCCACACGGCGCGCAAGACCAGCTCCCGCCATCGCTGCCTCCACGCGTAGCACACACGTCCCTTCGCAGGGGACGAGCCAGCACATACCCGAAACAGGGAGCGAAGTTACCCGCCCGCCTCCGGCACGGCACGGGTGTCCCTGGATCTCCGTTGGACGCGGAACGGGCCGGCCTCTCGCGAGGGGACGGCGGCGAGCCTCCGCCCCGAGCATGCTGCCCCCAGGGATCGTGCACGGGCCCCGGCGACGGGAGAGAAGGGATGACCCACACACAGAGGGGCGAGAGCCGAAGCCCCGCCCCTCGTGGTCGCCCGGTGGCCTCCGATCGATGTCAGGACATCAACGGAGAACCGCCGGGAGACGCTGTACCACGACCTTGGGCACGTCCATCTCGTCCTTCTCCACGTGGGCCACCAGCCCATCGGGCCCGAACGCGACCTGCATGCTCTGCTTCCCGAGATCTTCCGCAAAGGGTAGCGTGCCCGTGGCGTACGTCCCCACGTACTGGCCCGACGGCGTTAGCACGTCCACCGGCCCGACGTCCGCGGGCTTGGCGCCCCTCCGAACCACCCAGATCTTCCCGCCCCAGCCGGTGGAGAGGTTCATAATCACGGGAAGCTCGGGGTAGAACTGCATCTGGTCGATCTGGCCTTTCATCATCTCCTTCACGGCGTCCGGGGAGACGGGCCGGGCGGGAGCGCCGCCGCTCGAGACCATCATGCGCACACGCGGTCCCTGCCCCGCCTCGAGCTCGGCCAGTCGACGCTTCTTCTCGGCCGCCTGCATGCTCTCGGTGACCGGCTTGGGTGTGAAGGGACGTCGGAGGATCCGCTGAAGCGCTCCGCTGCCGTCGGTCACCTTCACCGTGTACGTGCTGGAGTCCGCATACGCGACGCCGCCGTCCGGCAGGGGGCCCATGAAGAGGCCCGGCTCGAACGTGCGGGGACCGGCCATGGCCGCGCGGAACCGCAGGCCACCTCCCGAGATTTCCTGAGGCTTGCTGTCCACTGGCGGCTTCCACGCATCCACCAGCGTGGTTCCGATCGCCTCCTCGCCGGACAGCGCGACGCGCTCGATGGGTCGGGTTTCGGGGCCCTTCGGGGGGCCGCCGGGGCCGACGGACATGCTTACGGTCATGCTGCTGCCACCGGTGAGGACGCTCTCTCCCCTGGGATCCGGGTAGATCTGACCGACCCGAACGACGTTCCCATCGCCGCCGAACGAGACCATGCGCTGGTACGCGCCGTCCGGACCGTAGATCACATAGGCCCGATGTCCCATGTCGGCGATGACGATGGTGCCGTTCCTCAGGACGGTGAAAGAAACCGGCACACGGAGCTCTCCGGGCCCCTCACCCTGTTTCCCCACCTCGCGCACGAATTTTCCGGTCTTGTCCACCTCCACCACCCGGAAATTCTGCGTATCGAAGATGTAGATGTTGCCCGCGCCGTCGAACGCGACGCCCCGCACGTCCCCGAACGTCTCCCAGTCGGCGCCGTCGAAGGTGCCGATGCTGAACACGTTGTCGAGGGGTGCGGAAATCGCCTTGTCGCTGCCCGGAAGGTCGGTCGCCTGCTGGGCGACGGTGCGGGCGGGAAGAGCCGACGCGAACCCGACCATCACAACACACCCGTACAGCGCCGTCCGTATGCCTGACCCCGATCTCACGTTCCCCGGTTCCACGTCCTCACCTCGTCTTGATGGTTCTGCTGGCGGAGCACGGCTGCACACGCCCTCGACGATTGTAGATCGACCCTGGGCGTCGCGGGGTTGTCCGCGAGCAGCCGGTGCGGCTCCGGAGAAGAGGAGACCCCCCGACCAGGGGGGTCCCCTCCTGCTACCGCTCGCTAGACCTCGGCGAGCGCCTGGTCCAGGTCCGCGATAAGATCATCCGCATCCTCGATGCCCACGGAATACCGCACGAGCCCGTCGCTGAAGCCCGCCGCCTCGCGGTCTTCGCGGGACATCCCGGCGTGGGTCATGGAGGCCGGGTGCTCGATGAGCGTCTCGACGCCGCCCAGGGAGACGGCCAGCGTCGCGAGGCGTACGCTGTCCATGAGGGTGCGGCCTGCATCCAGGCCTCCCTTCAGCTCGAAGGCAAGCATCGCCCCGAAGCCGGACATCTGTCGGGAGGCCAAGTCGTGCTGCGGGTGCGACGACAGACCGATGTAGCGGACGGATGCCACTTTGGGGTGTGCCTCGAGCCAGCGCGCGATCTTCTCGGCGCCTTGCTGGGCTCGTTCCACACGGATCCCCAGCGTCCGCAGGCCCCGGAGCACCAGGTACGCCTGATGGGGATCCATGTTGCTCCCCAGGTTGATCATCACGTCGTGGAGGCGACCGAGGATCTCCTTGTCCCTGGCCACGAGGATCCCGCCCACCACGTCGGCGTGACCATTGATGAACTTGGTCACCGAGTGGAGCACGATGTCGGCCCCCAGCGCCAGCGGCTGCTGCAGGTAGGGGCTGGCGAAGGTGTTGTCCACCGCCAGGAGGCACCCGTGCTCGTGGGCGACCTGCGCCGCGGCAGCGATGTCGGTGACCTGCATGGCCGGGTTCGACGGGCTCTCGACATAGACGAGCTTCGTGTGCGGCCGCATGGCGTTGCGGATGTTGTCCACGTTCGTGGTGTCGACGAAGGTGGCCTCCACGCCGAAGCGGGACAGGTGCTTTTCCACGAAGACCCGGCTGGGCCCGTAGACCGAAGCGGTACCCACCATGTGGGAGCCCTCGTCGAGTAGCGTCATGTAGACCGTGCTCACCGCACCCATACCCGAGGCCGTGGCGATGGCGCCGACGCCGCCTTCGAGCTCGGCAACGGCCTCCTCGAGGGCATGCACGGTGGGGTTGCCGAGGCGCGTGTAGATGTAGCCACCCTCCTCGCCCGCGAAGAGGGATGCGCCGTGGGCGGCGTTCTTGAACTGGAACGTGGAGGTCTGGTAGATGGGAACCGTCACGGCTCCGCTGCCGTCCGGGTGATGGCCACCGTGGACCAGCTTGCTGTTCATGCCCAACTTTGCCGACTTCATTGGTGCTCCGTTCGGGTGGCGCCGGGAAGGGGCGCTGAGTGGAATGCCTGTCTCCGCGCGACGGGAGGTCTTGAAAGATAAGACGAATGTCCTCCCTACCAGTTCCCGGGGTCCTCCATCGCGAAATCCGGGCGCCGCCCTCGGATACCCGCCCAGGTCGTTTGCCCGCGTTCTGGCGGTCCAGCGCACCCGAGAGGGCGACGAGGGACGTCGTTGACTTTAGATTGGCGCTGCCCGGCGGCTCCTGGACGGTGACCGAGCTGGACCGACCCGTCGTGGCGGTGGGTATGTATGCTGCCGCCGGGCGGACGACCCCTCAGGGGTCGACTCCCAGGCGTTCCGGAACGCCGGGCGGATCGCAAGAACGAAGACCCCATCAGCGAAGAGCGCGCATGATCAAGGACCTCCTGGACCGCCCCATCGAGAAGCGGCCCGCTACCCTGCGCTTCGACGGCCGGATCCTCTACCTCCTGGACGACGCCGAGCTCGTCCAGGCGCAGCTCTTCGAGGGCCGTGATCTGGAGCTTAGCGACGAGATCAAGGGACGTCTCCGGGATCAGATCTCCACCGACGAGATCACCCCCGCCTACATCTGCTACTTCTACGACGAGACCCTCGGCGACTTCCCCTACCTGGGGCTGCGCACCACCAACCGCGTCACGGGGGAGACCGAATATCCCGTGAAGCGCGCCTCCGTGAAGGACGGTGGCTTCGTTTGCTCCGTGGCGGGCAAGCGGCGCGGGAAGGGAAGCAGCCGGGAGCAGAGCCCGTACGCGGAGCTCATGGCCGGCGTTCAGGTCGTGGTGGCAGAGAGTATCGAGCGTATCTACAACGAGAACTGCCAGAACCTGGGCATGCTCACCACGACGGACTTCTCCGTGCTGGACCGCATCAAGGCCGGTGAGGAGATCCCGCTGTCCGTGTTCGCGGAAGGCAAGGACGACATCACCCGCGAGATCATCGAGTACGGCGGCCTCTTCGAGTTCAACGTGGCTCGTCTCCAGGGGAAGGTGACGCTGCCGGTGCCGGCGAGCCTGGCCGACGGCGCGGAGCTCCGGCGTCCCATGACGGTGGCGGAGAAGATCTTCGCCAAGCACCTGGTCGTGGACGCGTCCAAGAACGAGGTGGGGGTGCCGTGGGTGGAGACCGGCGAGGCCGGCTTCTTCCGCACGGACATCCGTTTCAGCCACGAGTACGTCACCCCCATGTCCGCGATCTTCTTCGAGGACAAGGTGGGCATGGACGCAAAGGTCGTGGACAAGGAGTCCATCCTCTTCTTCCGCGATCACCTGGCCTACTTGGACAAGGTCATGAGCCAGGAGCGCATCGAAGATGGTCTCCTGGATGTGGCCAACCAGCTGGAGGTGAAGCAGCGCACCTTCGCCGAGAAGCAGGGCATCCGCCTCTACGGCGAGCAGATGGGTCACAGAGGCGGCTCGGAGGCCATCTGCCACTCCAAGATTCTGGAGGAGTACGCCAAGCCCGGCATGATCATCATCGGGTCCGACTCCCACACGCCGCACGCGGGCGCCATCGGCGCGGTGGCCTTCGGCGTGGGCACCACGGCCATCTTCAACTCGTGGATCACCAAGGACGTGCGCGTCCGGGTGCCCAAGTCGTTCAAGGTGGTCGTCAGCGGAACTCCGGCGCCCAACGTCACCGCCAAGGATTACATGCTGGAGATCCTCCGGCACCCGTACATCAAGGACGGTCAGGCCATCGGCCAGATCATCGAGTACGCCGGACCGGCCGTGGAGGCGCTCTCCGTGGACGAGCGCGCCACCATGACCAACATGGCCGCCGAGGTGGGAGCGTTCACCGGGATCATCGCCGCCGATGCCAAATCGGTGGAGTTCCTGGTGAAGGAGCGCGGCATGGACCGGGCGAAGGCCGAAGCCCTCGTGGAGGGCATGCAGTCCGATCCTGACGCCGAGTACGTGAAGGTCATCGAGATCGACGCTGCGACGATCAAGCCCATGGCGGCGCTCCCCAACGACCCGGGCAACGGCGTCTTCATCGACGACCTGGAGGGCGATCGCGTGCGCATCGACATCGCGTACGCCGGATCGTGCACGGCGGGGAAGAAGGAGGACATGGACATGTACGCCCGTGTCTTCTCCGAGTTGGAAGGCCAGGGGCTCAAGGTCCACTCCGACGTGCGCTGCTACATCCAGTGCGGCTCCATCGAGGTGCGGGAGTACTGCCGCGAGCAGGGCTACCTGGACCTCTTCGAGCGCATGGGCGCGGAGTTCATCGAGCCCGGGTGCGGCGCGTGCATCAATGCCGGCCCAGGAGTGACGGCTTCGCCCGACGAAGTCTCCATCTCCAGCCAGAACCGGAACTTCCCCGGCCGCTCCGGCCCGGGGAACCTCTACCTGGCTTCACCCTACTCGGTGGCGGCCTCGGCGGTGGCGGGGTACGTGACCCAGTGGGTGCCCGGCCAGAAGCTCCAGCCCCTGGGAGCGCGGAAGCTGGCCACGGTCTAGCGAGAAGGGGGCAGAGCCGACGGTCCCCCTTAACAGAGGACCGCGAAGTTGCATCTTTGTGCGGTAGTCCGGGGTCGCAGCGGGTCCCGGTTTGCAGCCGAGGGAACG
This sequence comes from Gemmatimonadota bacterium, assembly GCA_022340755.1. Taxonomy (GTDB): domain Bacteria; phylum Gemmatimonadota; class Gemmatimonadetes; order Longimicrobiales; family Gaopeijiaceae; genus SZUA-318. Next base: position 3,042 of record JAJDNI010000276.1, on the reverse strand, counting down.
ATCGGGGAGTGTCGAGATGCGCAACGTGCGTGTGGTGGCGGTACTGGCGGCGGGACTTCTCGTGGCCTGCGGCAGCAGCACGACGAGCACGACGACGACCGGGACCGTCACGGTCCACGTGAACGCCACCGGGACGTCCGTGGATACCGCGTTCACCGTTACGGTCGACGGGAGCTACACGTACCCCATCACCACGGGTGCGGACCAGACCTTCCAGGTGGACGAGCTCGCCCACTCCATCGAGCTGACCGACGTAGCCAGTAACTGCGAGGTCACGAGCACGAATCCCCAGGTCATCCAGATCACGGCCGGGACCGAGACGACCCTCACCTTCGACGTCTCCTGCGACACGAACGGTGACGTGGCGATCACCATCGCAACCACCGGAGACAATCCGGACGACCAGTACCTGCTGGACTTCAACAGCGGCTTCCACACGGTCCCGGTGGGGCCGCGCCAGACCCTGACGCTGTCGCTGCCCGTCGGACCGTACAGCATCGAGCTCACGGGGGTGGCGTCCAACTGCGCCGTCCAGGGGGCCAATCCGGTTTCAGTGGATGTCGTGGAGGATTCGACGGCGACGGCCAGGTTCGACATCGTCTGCACGGCGCCCTAGCGGCCGGAGCCCGCGACGAGCATTCCCTACCCCCGTATCTCGCCGGTCATCTTCCACATCGGACCCCTGCAGGTCCGGTGGTACGGCATCATGTATCTGGTGGGATACGTGGTCGGCTACCGGATCGCGCTCCGGAGGGTCAGGCGCGGCCTGGTCGCGATGACCGAGGCAGATCTCGACTCGCTCATCGGATACTTCGTGGTTGGGATGCTGGTGGGTGCCCGGCTCGTGTACGCCATCGTCTACCAGCCTGGCCACTTTCTGGACCAGCCGCTGGAGTTCTTCCGCATCTGGCACGGAGGGCTCTCCTTCCACGGTGCCATGCTGGGGATGACCGCCGCGTGCATCATCTTCGCGCGGGTCCACCGCGTTCCGTTCTGGCAGCTGGGGGACCTGTTGGCCTTCGCCGGCACACCCGGGCTCTTCTTCGGTCGCCTGGGCAACTTCATCAACGAGGAGCTCTACGGCCGACCCACCCATCTGCCCTGGGCGATGGTCTTCCCGTCGGACCCCCTCCACCTGCCGCGACACCCGTCACAGCTCTACGAGGCCATCGGAGAGGGGATCCTCGTCTTCCTGGTCCTCGTCGTCCTGCAGCGCCGGTCGCTCCGCCGGGGGTGGTACCGCCCCGGGCTCCTGGGCGCGGCGTTCCTGATCCTCTATGGGATCGTGCGCTTCCTCATCGAGTTCACGCGCCAGCCGGACGCGCAGCTGGGCCTGGTGTTGGGGCCCTTCAGCATGGGTCAAGTGCTATGCGCGGGGATGATCCTCGCGGGGGCCCTCATTGCGGCGTGGCTATACCGCAAAGGTGGCGCCCCCCCGCCCTATGTCGCGGGCGCCGGGCCCACCTAACGTCCCACTCCCGGTCCCCAAACGACCATCCCCGGCTTCGCCCCCGTGGCCTTCTCGTCGCGCACGACCTCCACGCCGTTCACGAACACGTGCACCACGCCGACCGAGATCTGGTGCGGGTCCTCATAGGAGTTGGTGTCGCGGATTGTCTTGGGGTCGAACACGACGATGTCCGCCCAGAAGCCCGGGCGCAGCACGCCGCGGTCGGGAATCGACAGCCGGGTGGCCACCGCCGACGTCATCTTGCGGATGGCGTCCTCCAGGCTGAGCACGTGCTGCTCCCGCACGTACTGGCCCAGGATCTTGGTGTAGGTGCCGTACGCACGAGGGTGCGTGAGCACGCCCTTGGCCTTGGCGGTGTCGGGATCCATGCCCCCGGCGTCGGTGCCGATCTTGATCCACGGCTGCTGGAGCTGGAGCTTGACGTTGTCCTCGCTCATGAGGAAAAACACCGTGCCGATGCGCGAGCTGTCGGCCTTCACCAGGTCCATGGCGGCGGTCACCCAGTCGGTGTCCATCGTTTGGGCCACCTCGGATAGGCGCTTCCCCACCCACTTCTTGTTGGCATCCTTGGTGAAGCCGACCAGGAGCACGTTCTCCGGCCCCGCCTGGGTGCACAGGTTCTCCCAGTCCGAGGTCTGGTGCTCGACCTCCGCCTTGATCTTGGCCCGTTCGGCGGGGTCGCCCAGGCGCTCCATGAGCTTTCCGCCCTCGGAAGCGGCCGGAGGGAAGCAGGCGCTCAGCCCGGTGGAGCCCGCCGTGTAGGGGTACATGTCCGCCTGCACGTCCAGGCCGGCGGCGCGAGCGCTGTCGATCTTCGCGATCTCCAGCTTCGCCTTGTACCAGTTGTCCTTGCCCGCGGCCTTGAGGTGGTAGATCTCCACGGGAACGCGGCCTTCGTTACCGATGCGGATGGCCTCGTCCGTAGCCTCCAGCAGCTTGTCCGCCTCGGAGCGCATGTGTGTGATGTACACCCCGCCGTACGGCGACATCGCCTTGGCTTCCTCGATGAGCTCTCCCGTAGTGGCGTAATTGCCCGGCGGGTAGATGAGGGCGGAGGCCATTCCCATGGCGCCGTCCTCCATCGCCCGGCGCACCACGGTGCGCATGGTGTCCAGCTCCGCGGCGGTCGGCGGGCCCATGGTCTGCTGCTTCGCGTATACGCGCACGGTCGCGGCGCCCACGAAGGAACCCACGTTGGGAGAGATCCCGTGGGCTACCATGGCCTCAAGCCAATTCCGGAAGCCATGGGGCTCGGCGAACGTGCGTGCCAACGCCGCCCGCTGCGGACCCCTCGGGAGGTTCTCCTCCAGGGTGGCGGGGTTGAGGGGCGCCGGGGTGCTGCCTTCGCCCAGGATCTCCGTCGTGATCCCCTGGGTGATCTTGCTCACGTCCCGCCCGTCGCCGACCAGGAAGGACGTACCGGACTGTCCCTGGATATCGATGAACCCCGGCGCCACCACCAGGCCCGAGGCGTCCACGCGCCGGCTCGCCGACGCGTGGGCCAGCATCCCTCGCGGGGTCATGGCCACGATGTGCCCGCCACGTACGCCGACGTCACCGTAGTGCCACGC
>JAJDNI010000261.1 GCA_022340755.1 Gemmatimonadota bacterium | reverse complement strand
GGGTCGTTGGTGGGGTAGAACGTGATGTCGTCGTGGCAATAGTCGGGGTTCTCGAAAAAGAAGCTGGAGATTCCGATGGGGAGCTCGATCTCTCCCGGGTTGGTCGTACCCTGACCTGTCAGAGCGGCGACGGCGACGGCGTTCACCGAGGCGGTGAAGATGCCCAGTGTCCGGGCAAAGAAGGTACCTACTTGGCCGTTGGTCCCCGGTTCCCGCCGGGTGATCACCTGAACCGCATCCGGTTGGTTGAGGGTCGGGGTGAAGGTGTCTCCGTCCCAATGCCCGATGGCCACGTCGTTCATGGTGTCCACGCTCATGATGACGCCGCCAGCCACGTTGTGCGACGCCACGTCCTGGGTCGTGCCCTTGATAGAATTGACACACCCCGACCCGCAGACGAATCCCACCTGGGCCTCTGGGGCAAGACCTTGGTAGATGTGCCCCAGCATCCGCGCTCCCGCCAGAGCCGCGCCGTCCGCCACGTCCTGGAGCTCGTTGCGGGTCACGTACAAATAGCCCAGATCCACCGCCAGGGCGCCGATACCCAGGAGGCTCGCCATCATCACGGCTACCACGACCAGGGCCTGACCTCTGTTTGAGCTCGCTCCCGAGGGAGCATGCGATGCGCGGTTCATGGCTGTGCGCCTGCCTACTCGTATTTCATAGTCGTCTGCGCCACGAGATCAGTGCCCCCGAGAAGGGATGTGATGAAGGCGGGGAGCGCGAAGAAGTCGTAGTGGAAGCTCACGGTGACCGTGAGGTCCTGTCCGAAGGTCCCCCCGGTGGGGTCGGGAGCGACCGCGGTGGTCGGGACGGTGGAGCCGGATGTGACCAGATGGTTCGCACAGTAGGCGTCCACGACGGCCGTGATCTCGGCCTTGGTTCTGCGCGTAGGCCGGGCCACGATTCCATACCGTGCCCCCTCTCTGCTGGCGTTGGTGATGACCTGCTTGTTGTACAGGAGTAGGCCGAACTCGATGATTCCGAACAGGAGGATCAGCAGGACGGGCAGGATGAGGACGAACTCCACCATTGACTGCCCGTGGCGCCTTCCCTTGTGCGTACGCCTGAGCCTTCGGCCCACGGACGTGCCTCTCCTCACTTCTTGATCGTTCACACCGGAGGAACGTCGGCCACCTTCGAAACTGGGGCGGCCGGCAGGACGGAAGAAGGGAATAACGGTGTTCGAGGTCAAGACAACACACGACACCCCGCAGGGGGGAGGGACGCCCCCTCCGTCGGGTGCCTCTCCGGAACGGGTCTTCAACTACACGGAAGAATCCATAAACTGCAGAGAGCGTGCCGCTGTGCCATTTCCCTGTCGTCGGCGATTGGCCTCCGCCAGCCCGCCCTCGCTGTCGCACGTGCTCGTCGTAGTGTTGTGCCCACGCAACGGGCGACGCGTCACTGAGGAACGTAACACACCTTCAACACCACAGTGCAAGAGCCGCGCCAAGCCAGGCCCCAGGCGGCATTGAACGCAACTTATCCATGTGGCGAGCTGTTCCTGCTGTCGGCATCCTTCAACCGCGCCCCCCACACGGTTCTGATCAGGGCCGTGACCGCTCCGGAGGCGTCAACGCTCCCAGGCGGCCAGGCAAGGCTGATTGTCGATTTGGACGACCGTTCGACGCTTTCCATGCACAAATCTTTCGAGTCCCCGCTACTTTCTTCTCGGCGTGGCGAACACGGGGCCGGCGGGCCGATGAGAGCGGACGTCCCCACGGATGACGAAGCCTTCCAGGCAATCTTGTCCCCCTGGCCGTACCTTTGAGTCCCCCTCCTCGGAGGGTCGTGGGCGAGAATGAGCGCGAGCCTGGTGTGCTGGGGCGTGCACGGTCTGCGGACGGCGAGGCAGCTGGTATGGAGCCTGTGAGCGGAACCCGGGAAAAGAAGGCCGCGGCGCTGAGCTCGGTGGTGGCGGCGGTCTTCCTGACGGGGTTCAAGCTCGCCGTCGGACTCCAGACGAACAGCCTCGGCATCCTCTCGGAGGCCGCGCACTCGGGCCTGGACCTCGTGGCCGCCGTCATCACCTACGTGGCCATCACCCTCGCGGCCAAGCCCCCGGACGAGGAGCATCCATACGGCCACGGCAAGATTGAGAACCTGTCGGCCCTGCTGGAGACGTTGCTCCTCTTCGTCACGTGCTCGTGGATCATCTGGGAGGCCGTGCAGCGCCTGAGCACCCACCGCGCGCACGTCGAGGCCAACGTGTGGAGCTTCGTGGTGATGGGGGTGGCCATCGCCGTGGATCTGGGGCGGTCCCGCCATCTGGGTCGTGTCGCGCGCAAGCATCACAGCCAGGCCCTCGAGGCCGATGCCCTCCACTTCTCCAGCGACGTGTGGAGCTCGCTGGTGGTCATCGTGGGGCTGGTGGCCGTCTCCTTCGGCTTCCCGGCGCTGGACGCCATCGCCGCCATCGGGGTCGCCCTCCTCGTTCTCCTCGTGAGCTACAAGCTGGGACGGCGGACCGTCGACGCGTTGGTGGACCGTGTCCCTGACGGGCTGTACGAAAAGGTCCACTCTGCGGTCGCGGGGGTCCCGGGAGTGGAGGAGGTGAGGAGCATCCGGCTCCGCGCCTCTGGCCCGAACGTCTTCGTGGACACCACGGTGGGCATTCCCAGGACCATGCCGTTCGAGAGGGCCCACACCGTCATGGACGACGTGGAGCGGGCGATTCACGCGACGCACGCGAACGTGGACGTGATCGTTCACGGTGAGCCCATGGAGTCGGGGGGCGAAACGCTCGCGGACAAGGTGCGCATGGTCGCCCTGGAGCGGGGCTTCCGGGCTCCGCACAATCTGGAGATCCACCACACGGGGGGCAGATACCACATCGACTTCGATCTCGAGTACCCCGAGGGTCAGTCCTTCGTCGAGGCGCATGACCTGGCGGTGGAGATCGAGAGGGAGATCCACGCGAGGTTCGAACGAGCGGAGAAGGTCACGATCCACCTCGAGCAGTATCAGCGGGAAGAGGAGGAGCTCAGGGAGGTCACCGACAAGGAGCGGGCCCTTCACGCCGACATCCGCTCCCGCGTGTTGGGGGACGCCCGTGTCCTCGGCTGCACCGACGTCACCCTTCTGAGACTGGGCAATGCGTACAACGTGTCCGTGACGTGCCAGGTGGACCGGGCCCTCCCGCTCGCTGGAGTGCACGAGATCGTCGCCGAGATCGAAAGCGCGCTCTACCGCGATTTCGGGCAGCTCCGCAGGGTGACGATCCGCGCCGAGCCCGGGTGAGCCTCGGAGGCTGACCGGGGGCTGTCGCCGGTCCGCCGCACGGCAGACGGAGCAGGGGACCCACCCACGCGTCATCCCAGTGGCCGCGCACTCATGGTGATGTACAAAATAATTGACATCAAGTCATAAATAATGTACTCTATAGCTGTCTGCTCGATAGCCCGGTCACGTGCGTCTTCAAGAGGAGTGAATCATGTCCATCGTGCTCTGGAGCATCCTCGCGCTGGTGGGCGGTTTCGGAGCCCTCTGGTTCGCGGCGCGGATGACGCGTTCGGGGTCCCCTCCGCTCCCGGATGATGTCGAGCTGCCGGCCACGCCGCTGCAGCGGATCTCCCGCTGGGGCATCGGTCTGAGCGTCCTTCTGGCGGCAGCGGCGGTGTCGCTGGTCCTGGTGAACGGTGCGGAGGCCACGTTCGAGAGCGACGCCCTGCGCATCACGTTCACCCTGCTGTTGCTGGCGATCATCGTCGTGGTGGGTGCGACCACGATCTGGCTCAGGGCTCAGGTGAGCCGAGGAGGTGGGCTCCTGGACGAGCGGGACCGGGAGATCCTGGGGCGTGCCCCCGCGGCACAGGTCGCTGGCATGCTCGTCACCCTCGCCATCTGGATCGTGGGGTTGGCAGAGCACTTCCACGACTCTGGAGTGGTGCCCGTCTTCTACCTGTACCTGGTGTTCTGGTCCGTCGTCGTGGTGGATCTGGTGGGCTTGCCCGTGGGCGTGCTCATCGGCTATCGGAGGCACTGACCATGCCGAAGGCAGAGATCACCAACTGTATCCGCCGCCTGCGGTTCGAGCACGGCGAGATGACCCAGCAGGAGCTGTCCGACCGGGCGGGGTGCTCGCGCCAGACGGTGGTCCTTCTCGAGCAGGGCCGCTACGTGCCGTCACTGTCCCTGGCGATGAAGATCGCGCGCATCTTCGGGACCGACGTGGAGTCGGTCTTCGAGCTGGCGGAGGACGACGGCTGAGCCGGTAGGCGCCCGCTGCTTCCGCCTCCATCGGGCTCCTACCAGGTACGGCTCAGCGCCAGCTGGACGGTGAAGTCGATGGACGGACCGCGGGGCGGGAGATCCTCCTGCATGCCGAGCTCCCACCGCCAGCCGCTCTTCGTACGGCCCACCACGCCCGCGATCAAGTTCGTCGGGGCTCCGGAGATGTCGTTGTCGTGGAAGCTCCGCAGGATCTGCGTCTGGCCCGTGAGCTCCACGACCCCGGACAGCCCCTCGCGGAACGGTCGCTCCGCGCCGAGCATGCCGAACCAGGTTCGTGACCGGAGGACGTCTCGGGTGTCGGCAGCGCGTCGCACAGTCGCGCCGCCTGCCATCCCATGGAGGTACCAGCCGCGCCACGAGAGCCACCCCATAGCCATGCCGGCCACGTCGGTGCGCTCCGAGCCCACCGTGAGGCGGCGCGTGGGGATCCGCGTCAGAGCCCGGAGGGAGAACGTGCCCCTGGACCCAGACACGACGCCCCACTTAGCGAAGACGCGCAGGTCCGTTGGGCCCACGGCGTTCCTGGGGATGTCCAGGAGCATGCGGCCGTCCGCCGACTGCAGGGTCTCCGAGTAGACCCCCCGCGGGAAATTCCGTTCGTTTCGCGTGCCCAGATGCAGCGCGTCGTGGAAGCCCACGATGAAGCCGTCCAGGAACCCTCCCCAGTCGGTCTCGAAGGTCGTGCGCAGCCCCACCTCCAGTTGGTCGGCCAGACCATATCGGACGGTCAGGGCGGTGAGGAGCCGCTCGGTGTCCAGATAGAGGATGGCCATCGTGGAGGAGTCCTGCTCGAAGATGTTGGAGTACCCCATCCACACGTCCGTGCGCAGCCGGCCCTGCTCCACGGGTTCCGGGGCTTCGATCATGGGGGTGTAGCCCAGGCGCTGGAGAGGCGAACCCTCTTCGGTCCCCAGGGGCCCGAGCGGGAGGAGTTGACCGACGAGGGGAAGGGGCGTCCCCCCCGCGAGGCATGTGAGCAGGAAAATTGGCGCGAGACGGCGCATGGGCAGTCCGTTCGTTCGGAGTCTCGCGGGAGGGGAGGAAGACAAACGGAAAGATGACGATGACCGGAGCGTCCGCCAACGGCGACCCGGGCAGGTAGTAATCTCCAGGGCGGGCCAATGGGCGACAGCCCCTCCCCAGGTCTCCCTGAACCTGAATGCGCTGCGGCCGACTCCGAACCAACCGGAGCCGGCCGCACACACCGCGGTGAGCGCGGACCGGCACTGCCGCCGGACCACGACACGGGAGCAAGGCTCAGCGCTTCGGCAACCGCAATCCGGCCAGAACGCCGGCGTGGTCCGAGTACCAGAGACCGTGGGTGGACGTCCGGTCGCCACGCCGCGTCCCCAGGATGTCGAAGCTCATGGCGCCGCTGACCTTCCCGCTCTGAGACATGTTCCGGGCGTCCTTTACCAGTACGAAGTCGATGCGCTGGTCGAAGGTGCCGGGGTAGGCGTCGCGCAGGTCGGTGTCGTGGCAGCAGGTGAAGCCGGGATCATGGGCTGGGCCGCCCGCTTGGACCCAGGCGTCGGTGAACCCCGCGTCCAGCAGAGACTGGTACGTCGGCGTCCACTGCGGATCGTCGGAGTCACCCGTGGCGTCGGAGTTGAAGTCGCCCGCGAGGATGGTCACGCCGTCGAGGTCGGCAGCCACGCTGTTCGCCAGCTCCGCCGCCTGTGCCTTCTGGATGGGGGCCGCACTCTGGGTCTCCAGGTGCGTCGCGATGACGTGGTAGGGCACGCCGTTGCGCTCCAGGTCCACGCGGATCCAGCCGCGCCGTACGGTGATGTCGGGCGTGAGGGGGATGGTGGCGGCGTAGGTGCCGTCGGTGACGTTCGTCACGTCGACGTCGGTGCGGCGCAGCACCGCGATGCGGTCGGTGACCACCACGACCTTCTTGATCTGGCCGGTGGTGAAGTCGATCTCCATCGGAAGCGTCACCGAGGTGAGCTTGTTCTCCATGGCCAGCTCGTAGGGCAGGCCGCGGGCCTGGATCTCACCCAGCAGGGAGGCCAGCAGGTCCGCCCCGTCTAGAACCTTGTCGGTGGCAGGGTCGACAACCGCCATCTGGAAGACCTCCTCGAGCGACACCACGCTGGGCCTGTGCGCGGCGATCTGGTCGGCGATGGCGGCCATGCGCTCGGGCACGTAGCTCTGCGTCACTTGCGCCCAGAACGTGTTGGTCGTGGCCAGTAGCAACGGGATGTCGGAGAGATCGATGGTGAACAGCGGGCCGGTGTCACCGCCGAGGTAGGCGTTCTGGGCGTATACGAGGAACGGGTCGACGTCGAGCTTCGGTGATGCGAGGACGTCCAGTCCGGGCACGTCGTTGAGCATGGGGGTCACCGGGCTGGTGACGTCGGTACAGCCCCCGATGGCAGCCAGCAGGAGGACGGCACCCGCGGCGCGTGTGAAGGAGGAAATGGGCCTTGACATGATGCGTCTCCTTTGAGGTTGGTGACGCCCTCCGTGGAGGGACGTTTCCAACCTGGCCGGACACGCGGCAGCACTCCCTACGCGCGCCTACGTAGCAGAGCCGCGGTGATGACGTACGGGGAACGCGTGGCTGTGCGTAGATCCCGCCGAGGGAGGGGGATCCTCCCCGGCCGGAGCTACGGGTTGTTCCGGCTAGGTGCCTCTCGCCTGGTTCCCCAGAATGTCCGCGATGGAGGTCTCCTCCATCGGCTGGAGCACCCGCCTCGTGAGGCTCGCCCACTGCGCGTGGGCCGCACAGGGGTTGTCGGCGTCGCACGCGCGATTCCCAAGGAGACAGTTCGCGCGTGTGGTGACCTCGTCCACAGCCTCCACGACCTGAGCGGCCGAGATGGCGTCGGCGGGAAGTGCCAGGGCGAAGCCTCCGTGGGGGCCTCGCAGACTCCGCAGGACGCCACGGCGTGCCAGGAGGCGCAGCGTCTTGGCCAGGTAGTTCGGTGGCGCGCCCAGCGCCTCGGCCACCTCGGTGGCCGCGATCAATCCCCGCTCCTGGTTGCGCCCCAGGTAGAGGACCGCACGGAGCGCATGCTCCGCGGTCTGGGAGAGGAGCGGAAGTCGGGCGGGTGCGTTG
>JAJDNI010000259.1 GCA_022340755.1 Gemmatimonadota bacterium | reverse complement strand
CGACCACGCGGTCGAAGCGCGCGTCGGCGCCCAGGGACTCGGCGGCCTCGCGGCCCCGCCCCTCGTCCACGTCGCAGAGCGCGACCCGCGCGCCCTCTTCGGCGAAACGCCGGGCCGTGGCCCGGCCGATGCCGGTCGCGGCGCCCGTGATGAGGGCCACCCGGTTCTTCAGCATCATGGAATCCCTTCCCTTTTGGGTTCGGTCGGTGGAGGCGGCTCCGGCACGGAACCACCAGGGGCACGCGGACCCCAGCGTACGATCCCCGCGGCCCAGACGTAGCCGATCCCCGCCGCCACGATGGCCATGAGGTGCCCGTCGCGGAGGCGGCCCGTGCGGAGGCCTTCTCGGATGGAGAACATGGCGTCCTGCTCGCCGATGTGGCCGACCTCCCCGAGATAGACGGACTGCCCTTCGGAGAGGCCCAGGCGCTCGAGCAGATCCCGGTGCGCGGACGGCTTCACCAACAGGATGTTCAGGTAGTCGAGGTCCGCCCGGCTCCACGGCTGCCCGTCGGGGCGGACGCCGCTCTTCCGCAGCGCCTCGTCCACGCAATGGACCCAGTTGTCCATGGAGACCTCGTTGAGCCGAGCCTTCATCTGCTCCGGCTCGGCCAGCCGCAGCCGAAATCCGGCGCTCGGGTCGCCTCCACCCTGGGGGTGCAGCGTACCGCCTACGGGCACCACCACGCTGCGGCTCAGTGAGCCGTCCACCATCACGTGAGCCCCCAGCACCTCGTTACGGGGCCAGTCCCGCGCGAGCAGCATCGCCCCGGCACCCGCGCCGATGTTGAAGAGGAACGAGGTGTCGGTGTCCCCAAGATCGATGAGGTCGGCGATGCGGTAACCGCCGGCGATGAGCACGTACCGGATCTCCGGGTCGGAGCGGATCATGTCGCGTGCCATCTTCATCGCACCGACGGTGCCGGCACAGCGCATGTGCACGTCAGCTGCCCAGGCTCGGGTGGCCCCGATCCGCTCCGCGAGGTCGATGCCGGCCGTCCAGACGGGATACTCCTTCCACTCCTCGGTCGTGCACAGCACGACATCGATGTCCCCGGCGGCCACGGGGCTCCGGGCGAGGCAGTCGAGGGCGGCCTTCACGCCCATGGCGTTGGGATGTTCGTCCGGCGACCCGACGGTCTTGCGCTTGATCCCGAGCTTCTCCACAACCACCTGCTCGGGGATCGCGGAGGCAGCGGCGATGTCCGCCGCCGTCAGCTCACCCGGCGGCTGGTATGTGCCGACGCTGACGATCCCCACGGAGGGAATCGCACCACCCGCGCCGGCCGAAGCGGGAACGTTGGCTGCCGTCATCGTGGGTCCATTGCCGTACGGTCCTTCGGGGTGGTCGGGGCCGGGACGCGCCCGGCCCCGACTGGGCCCGCCTTACGGGGTGTGGTAGCTGACACCAACGAAGAGCATGGTGCCGATCGATGGCATGTTGATCATCTCGTCGTGCTTCACATTGAATCCGCACTTCTGGCTGCGGTTGGTCGGGTTGCGATGCAGCGCGTCGGTGGTGGCGTACTGCAGCTGACCGTCCTGCGCGCAGACGAGCAGGTTACTGATGCCCACGTTGAGCCTGGAGTTCAGCGACGGCAGCTCATACCCGAGGTTGAGGTCCAGGGCAGAGAAGGTCGGGATCACGCCCTGGTTGATGCCCGAGCGGAAGTAATAGCTGTTCACGTACCGGGCGATCAGGTTGGCCGAGAAGCTCTGCGTGGTCTGGGAGCTGCCGAGGTTCTGAACCGTGGCACCGAGCGTCCACTTCGTCCCAGGCGAGTTGAGCGCCGTGGCCTCCTCGCGTCCGGCTGCCACCTGGGTGCTGACGAGGTCCACCAGCGACAACGTGCCGGATAGGGTGAGCTGCGGATTCACGTAATAGTTCACCCCTGCGTCCATCCCCTTCACCGTGGCACGCCCGAGGTTGTAATAGATGAGCAGGAGCGGCGGGATGCCGGCGAGGTTCGTGACCATTTGGCCGTTCCCGTCGTAGGCGAAGCTCTGCACGCCCGGCGCATCACCCGCGTAGCCGAGCCCGAACGGGTCGGACACGATGGCGAGCGGGCTGATGAAGTTCTTGTACTTCGAGTAGTAGCCGGCCACGTCGAGGAAGAGCCGATCACCGAGGACGCCCTTGTAGCCGACCTCCCAGGTCCGGTTCTCCTCCGGCTGGAGGGCCGGGTAGGTGCGCAGCACCGTGCCGTTGACGTCCTTGACCGTGTAGCCCGCGGTGTTGCCGAGGACCGAGATGACCGGCGTCCAGTCCGGGATGTAGAAGTCCGTCTGCAGGATGGTCGGCGACTTGAACGCCCGGTTGTAGCTGACCCGCAGGGACTGTTCGGCCGAGGGCTTGAAGACGAGCGCGGCTTTCGGGCTGAATTGCCCGTCGTACTTGTCGTGGTCGTCGTAGCGGGCGGCCAGGACCAGATTGAGCCACGGCATGAGCGGGGTCTCGGTCTGGGCATAGACGCCCTTCTGGTTGATGACCACGTCCTTGCCCGTGAGCCGGTCCGTCAGCCACTGGCGGCGGCTCGTGACCACATCGCGCCGGATCTGGCCGCCCCACGTGAGATGCGTGTTGAGCACCTGCGGCAGGGTGAAGTTGTTCTGCAGCTCCGCGGCGAAGATCTGGCCGTTGCTCGGCCAATCCGCCAGGTGGCGGACGGAGTCGGGCGTGAGCGCGGTGGTGTAGAAGGTGGCGTAGCGGTTCAGCGCGTAGGAGTCACCCGAGTTCGAGTGGGTGCGGTAGGCGCTGAAGTACCAGTTGGGGTTGGAGGCGCGGATCTGCTGGAAGTCGTAGATCCAACCGCGGAACTGGTTGCGACCGACGTTGGTCTGTCCGACGCCGTCGGTGCGGCTGACGCCGCCGCTGAGCTCGATCCTGCCGTCGCCGATATAGCGCACGAGGGAGCCCTCGCCGCGGGCGACCTGGTCGTGGAAGTCGATGGAGTTGATGCCCATCGAGTCCTCGCTGATGAGCGCGCCGGTCGCGCCGGCGTACTTGAGGGCGTTGCTCCAGTCGTTGGCTTCCTGGTATTCGCCCGCCACCTTGAAGCTCCAGTCCCCGTCGGCGAAGACGCTGGCCTGCCGGAACTGGACGTCCTTGTAGGAGCGGTTTCCCCCGGTCAGCTCCACGGTGGTGCCGGGGTACTGCTTGGCGTCCTTGGTGGTGAGGGTGATCACGCCGTTGGAGGCATCGGGACCGTAGAGCGCCGCCCCCGGGCCGACGAGCACCTCCACGCCGGCCAGATCGACCTTGGGCAGGGCGGATAGCGGACCCACGGGAAGCCCGCTTTCGGGTAGCACGGCGGTGCGGCCGTCCTCCATCATCAGCATGCGATTGTTGAAGGACGAGTTGAAGCCGCGAGCGTTGACCGCGATGGAGGTCATCCCGACCTGGATGTAATCGAGCCCCTTCACCTGCTTGAGGGCGCCGGCCCAGGTGTTGCCCACGGAATTGTCGAGGGTGGCCGTGCTGATCCGCGTCACTGTGGCGGGCGCGTCGGTCACTCGTTCGGGGCGCCGCGAGGCGGACGCCACGACGCCGGCGATCTCGATGGCATGCCCTTCCAGTCGGATGTCCGCGTTGGCCGTCCTACCGGCCTCGATGGTGACCGGGACCTCGGCCGTCTTGAAGCCCGGATAGTCGACCACGAGCGTGTAGGCGCCGACGGGGAGCCCGCGGATCGCGTAGGCGCCACTGGCGTCGCTGAGCGTGCCGAAACGTGTTCCCTGGACGACGACCTGGGCGGCTGACACAGGCGCCGCATTCTCGTCCGTCACCCGGCCGGTCACATTTCCCGTCTGCGCGCGGGCGGTGGCGGGTAAGGCCGAGAACGCGAGCGCCAGCACCGCAATCGTGGTCCACCACGCGCTGCGCACCGGTGAAGTCCTGTCCATTGTCTGCTCCTTTCTGTGGAGACGTGGCATGTGTCCGTCGAACGGACGCCTATCGTTCAGTGCCGCAGCGGTGGCCGGAGGGCACGGTGATGAGGATGCGGATGCGTCATCTCATACCTCCATGACGAGGAGGACATCGGCATCGATGTCCTCGGCTCGCCCTCGTGTGAGGTGGGAGACGACGAAGAACACGAGGAAGCTGGCCACCAGCGAGACGCCCGAGACCGTGACCCCCGCCGGGAAGCTGTAGACCCCGAAGTAGCCGAGGACCTCGAAGACGAGCGTCATCACGAGGCCCGTCAGGATGGACGCGATGGCGCCCTGGCGGGTCGCGCCGGTCCAGTTCAGACCGATCGCGAGCGCCGGCACGAGGGTCGACGCGAAGAGACCCCACCCGAAGATGCCGAGGAAGGCCACCAACGTGCCGGAGATCTGTGCCAGCACCGCGGCGAGCACCGACAGGGCCACCGTGGCGATGCGGCCACCGAGCAGCTCGTTGCCATGGCTGCGGCCAAGGGCGACGGGCAGGTCGTGGGTGAGCGCGGCGGCGCCGATGTTCATGAACGAGTTGACCGTGCTCATGATGGCGGCGGCTACGCCCGCGAAGACGAGCCCCGCGAGCAGCGCCGGGGTGAAGTGGAGCAAGAACGTCGGGGTCGCCTGGTCGGGGTTGGCGAGGGGTGGCAGAACGCCCCGGACCACCAGGCTCTTGACGGCGACGCCGACGCCGAAAAAGAGGAGCGTGGCGAGAAGGACCGCGGAGGTGCCAAGCAGAGGGAACCACTTGAGACGGCGCGGGTCACGCAGCATGTAGAACTTGTGGAGCACGTGCGGCTGGCCGAGCGAGCCCATCCCGAAGACGAAGAAGAAGGAGAGAGCCGCCAGCGGTGTGACCATGCCCCAGGGGCCCAGGAATCGAGGCCCGGCGGCCATGAGCGTGTGTGAGATCCCGCCGAGCCCGTCGCCGATCCTGAGCGTGAAGAGGAAGACCAGGACGGAAGCCAGCGCCATGAGCGCGCCCTGGAACACGTCCGTGTAGATGCCGGCCAGGATGCCCCCCGCCACCGAGTAGGCCAGCGTGATCCCGGTGCCGATCCAGATGCCGGCCCCCAGGCCGGTGCCGAAGATGGCATCGATGACGAGCCCCAGCGCCAGCACGTTCGTCGCCATGTAACCGACGATGGCGATGAGCATCGCCAGCGCCGAAAATCCCTGCGCCGTGCGCGACCGGTAGCGGGCGCCGATGGCGTCCGGCACGGTGATGAGTCCGCGGATCTCTCCCAGCAAGCGCATCCGCTTGGCCAGCACCCAGGCCCCCATCGCGCCCGTGATGGCCGCCGGCAGCATGATGTACATGGCGCCCAGGCCGATGGAGTACACCAGCCCGGGCCCGCCGATGAACGCGAAGCCGGAGAGCGTGGCGGACATGGTGCTCAGCGCGAGCGCCCACAGCCCGATCCCCCGCCCCGCCAGAAAGAAGTCCTTCGCGGTGCGGGTGCGCCGGGTGGCCCAGGCCCCGATGGCGGCGACGACCACGAAGTACGCGACGGCGACGCCGACGATGGCTGGCTCCTTGAGCCGCGGCAGGGCCTCGGTCTGGAGCATCGCGAAGACGCTCATCGCGCCACCTCTCGCGAGGACGTCTCCGAGCAGGTGGGCTCCGGCTCCACGGCTTCGCCTCCTTCCGCCCGGAGGGAGGCGGTGGCGCGACGCACGCGCTCGAGGTCCGCGTCGGAGAGCGTGACGGCGTCGAACGTGAGGGCGTAGACCAGGGGCACGGCGAAGAGCGGTAGCAGTCCGATGCCGTACAACACGATCGCTGCGCGCGGCGGCAGCCCGAGCCAGAGGGGAGTGCCGGGGCCCTCGTCGGGAATGAGAAGCACGGCGCCGAAGCCGACGACGATGATCAGGAAGACGATCGCGAAGGGGAGCGCCAGCCGGCGCAGATGCTTCCCGCGGGTGGCGCCCAGCGCCATGGTCGAGACCATGAGGCCGGCCGTGCCCACGACCATGAGCCAGGGCGCCCAGGTAGGGGCACCGCCGGGCAGGAAGGCAGAGCCATAGGCGGCGGCCACGAGGAGCGTGCTCACGAAGACGGAGGCCAGGACGCGGCGTCTCACGACTCTCCTCCGTCGTAGAGCGCGTCGAGCTCGGCGCCGAAGCGGGTGCAGACGACGTCGCGGCGCACCTTGAGGGTCGGTGTCAGCTCGTCGCGGTCGGTGGACAGCTCGCGATCCAGGAGGAAGAAGCGCTTCACGCGCTCGGGGCGGGACAGGCCGGCGTTCACGACATCCACGGCTGCCTGCACCGCGGCACGCAGCACCGGATGCTCGAGGAGCCCGGGGTCCGCCGGGTCCAGCCCCTGAGCGCGCGCCCAGGGGTCGAGCACTTGCCGGCGCAGCGTAAGCAGCGCTGAGATGAACTTCCGCCCCTCGCCGTACAGGACGGCCTGCGAGATGAGCGGTTGCTCGGTGAGGCGGGCTTCAATGGGCAGAGGCGCGACCTTCTTGCCCGTGGAGAGCGCGATGAGCTCCTTCTTCCGGCCCGTGATGCGCAGGAAGCCGCGTTCGTCGAGGGAGCCCAGGTCGCCGGTGAGCAGCCACTCGCCGTCGGGCGTGAACGCCACCGCCGTGTCTAGGGGACGGCCGCGGTAGCCATCGAACGTCAGCGCGCTGCGCCGGATCTGCACTTCTCCGTCCGCCGCCACGCGGAGCGCCGTTCCGGGCATCGGCGGTCCCGCGGTGTCGAATCCGTAGCGGTCCGCCCGGTTCATCGCGACGCAGAGGTGCTCGGTCAGCCCGTAGGCACCGAGCACCCGCAGCCCGAGGGCGTCCAGGTACTCCGCGACCTCCTCCGGCAGCGCGGCGCCGCCGGAAGTGGCTACCCGTATGCCGCCGCCGAAGAGGTCGCGGAGCTGGCTGAACAGGGGCTCACCCACTTCGGCCCACTCGGCCTCCACCGCGAGGAGCTCGTCCGGACTCCGGAGAGGTTCCAGTCCCCTCCGGGCACGGGAGAGGACGCGGCCCAGCTCGAGGGTTCGACGCCAGCGCGAAGCTTCCTCTCCGTCCGCCGTCTCCGCGGCGCGCAGCGCTTCGTAGGCCTTCTCGTAGAAGTGGGGAAGCCCGCCGAAGACCGTCGGTCCGTAGGCGCGGGCGGCGTCCCAGAGGCGGGTGTGGTCCGGTACCAGTAGCGCCTCCATGCCGACGAGGATCCGCGTGTACATCCCGAAGATCCTCTCGGCGGCGTGGCAGAACGGGAGGGCCGACAGCTCGGTGTCCGTAGGCTGGAGTCCCAGCGTGTCTCGGATGGAGGCGGCGGAGGCGAGCAGATAGCGGTGCGTGATACGCGCACCCTTGGGCATGCCGGTGGAGCCGGAGGTGTAGATGAGCAACGCCAGGTCCTCCGGACGGGCGGCGGCGATCCGCCGCTCCACTTCGGCCGCGACAGAGCTGTCTTCCAAAGCCATGCGCCCGGCCTTGAGAAACGTGTTCCACGCGACGGTCTCGCCGGCGCCGGCCGGTGCCGGAGCCACCACCAGGCGGAGACGCGGTAGCTGCTCGCGTACGGCAGCCACCCGCTCTGCCCGCTCCGTCGTGTCCACCACCAGGACGGAGGCGGCACAGTCCTCCAGGACCTCCGCTACCTGAGGGGGGGCACTGGTGGGATAGACCCCCACCCCCACGGCGCCGGCCAGCAAGGCCCCCAGGTCCGCGATGGGCCACTCGCGTCCGTTGCCCGCGAGCACCGCCACGCAATCTCCCGGCGCCACCCCACGCGCCACTAGGGCCGCCGCGAAGCGTCGTGCGCCAACCAACCAGTCGCCCCACGTCAGCACACCGTCCGCGGAGCCCCCGGCCGCCACGAGCTCCCTGAACGCCACGTCCCCCCGGTGTCGTTCCGCCTGCTCGACAAAGAGGGCCGCCACGCTGGACCAGGGGCCCACCGCGGGCGCTGGTGAGGAGGCGGCGGCGAACGGTCCGCCCACAAGCGGCGCGCTCATCGGGACCCCTCCATCCTTGCGCCGCCTGCGGATGCCACGGGAGGGGCGGTGGTCCCGCGTCGGACCAAGCTCACGGGCAGCGGCCGACGGCGGCCGCGTGTGTCGGGTCCACCCTCCAGCATCCCGATGAGCAGGCGCGCGGCTCGTGCCCCGAGCTCCCGGGCGGGAACGGCCACCGTGGTGAGCTCGGGAGTGGTGAGCCGAGCCATCTCGATGTCATCGCAACCGACCAGAGACACCTCCTCCGGAACGCGCACCCGCGCCGACACGCAGGCCTTCAGCGCGCCGAGCGCGACGAGATCGGTGGCGCAAAACACCGCCGTCGGGCGCGCGTCCAGGCCGAGGAGCGCGCGCATCGCCTCCTGCCCGCCCCGGACCGTCGCGGGCGCACGCCGCAGCCACCGCGACCGCACCGAGACCCCTGCCTGTCGGAGCGTGGCAAGGAATCCACGCTCCCGGCGCCGAAGCGCGTGGACGTCCGTCGCCGGGCCGATCATCGCCACCGCACGGTGCCCCAGCTCGAGGAGGTGCTCCGCCGCCAGCCGGCCCGCCGCCTCCGCGTCGCTGGTCACGGTCGGCCACCGCTCCGACACCTCCTCCACCAGCACGACGGTCATGTCGGCCAGCAGCGCCTCCGGCAGGCCCGCCGCTCCAGCGGCGTCGATGATCAGCCCATCCACCATCCGCCCTCGCAGTGTCTCCACCTGCGGCGCCACGGGTTCACCGCGTCCGTTGCAGAGCAGAACCGCGTAGCCCTCTGCCACGGCAACCCGCTCGAGCCCGTTCACCACATCCACGAAGAACGGGTTGGAGAGCGTCGGCACCACCACGCCAATGGCGAAGGAGCGCTGCTGCACGAGCGCCCGGGCCAGCAGGTTCGGGCGGTAGCCGAGCTCCTCCGCCGCCCGGAGTACTCGCGCCCTCGTCGCTTTCGCCACGCGGGCCCGCGGGTTGCCGCTCAGCACCAGCGAGACGGTGGGCTGCGAGACCCCCGCCCGGGCGGCGACATCATGGCTGGTGACGCGGGTGCGTTTGGCCATATGGCGAAGTGACGAACACCCCCTGTGGGGCGGACAAAGTGGGGGCGGGAGGGATGGTTGTTGCGGAGTTAATACGTATTGGCAAAGGCCGTGTCAAGGATCTCGTTGCACCGGGGGCCGGTAGATCTGGCTACCGGTCGGCGAGGCGGTACGGGTGTCTGGGGGGATGGCATCCTCTCGTCGATCGCGTCGAGGTGCTCGGTGAGAGCGCGGGGTGTGGATGCCAAGGCCGATATGCCAAAGACTGCGCCACGCCCCCCGTCTCGGTCCTGGAGGTCATGAACCAGCGGGATGCGTCGTGGGCTGTGCGACGCGGGAGTCGGTGGCGCGAGAACGGCTAGCGGGGGTCCCAGGCGTCGGCCTCACCCCCGGTCCGAAGCCACCCCGTTGCTTCCGGTAGGCGGAAATGGTGAGGGCAGTGAACGGTCCTCGAGTTTTGTGTGGATCAGTCGTTGGTGCGTAACCATACCCGTGCAGGGGCGAGACCGCGCGCCCCACCCGCTGTCACTCCGTGGACCCCTCCGCGCTACGCTGGATCCTCTCCATGAGGCGGTGATCCTCCTCCGCCCGCTCAACGCTCATCTCCGGGGAGCCGCCCGAACGGATGGAACGTACGAAGTCGCGATACATGGCGCGGTAGCCACGAATGTCCCGGAACCCGGGAAAGGTCAGTCGGGGCATACCCCGTCCACGGACCACGAGGAAGGCGCCGTTGGACTCGAAGGTGGCTACGCCCGCCCGACCGAAGAGCTTGGAGAGGCGCAGTCCCCTGAGAAGCGAGGGGATCTCCCTGGAATAGTAGAGGGCACCGGCGGCACCGTTGTCGTACTGGAAGGAGACGAGCATGCTGCTGCGCCGGCGATCCCCGCTGGGACGTGGCCGGGCCGGGCCGGGCGGACGGTACGCGTGCACGTCCTGGATGCGGGGCCCCAGGCTCCCCGCGAAGTGGAGCCAGTGGATGCCCTCCTCGAAGAAGGCATCACCTGCCGACAGCGCTTCGTCGTTGCGCCAGTCTCCCGGGGGCTTGGGGCGGTCGGCGACCGTGATGAAGTGCGCGAGCACCAACTCGCCGATGGTCCCCTCGCTCAGAAGACGGCGGAGACGGACCGCCAGCGGCTTGTAGTGGTCATTCTCGCCGACGATGACCACGCGAGAGGCCTTGTCCCGGGCGGCGATGACGGTGCGGTAGTCCTCCAGTCGGGGAAACGCCGGCTTCTCCACAAGCACGTGCTTGCCGGCCTCGAGAGCCCGCAGCGTAAGGTCGAGGTGCCAGCGGGGTGGAACGGCGACCACCACCGCATCCACGGCGGGGTCGGCGATAGCGTCGTCGTATCCGGCGTAGTGGCGCCCGTTTCCATATCGCCGCGCGAAATCCGACGACCGTGCCGGATCGCGGCTCGCATAGGAGCAGACCACCTGGCTCCGCAACGCGCGAAGGTGGCTGCTGTGGACCTTCGTGATGAACCCGCATCCGAGGAAGGCGATGTGGACTGGCTTCAATCACCACCTCCGGGTGCGAAGGCCTCCTGGGACTCGTAGTGCTTGCGGTACATGCCGCGTCGGAAGAGCCATCCGGCGAACCACCCGAGCCACTTCAGGAAGGGATACCTGTACTTCAAGTCGATGATCTCGATGAGGTTGCCGTCGCAGTCCTTTACGAAGAAGAACGTGTGGCCGTGCTTCGACGTCTCCACTTCACTGACGATCTCGACTCCCTCCTTCACCAAGCGATCGTACCAGGCGTAGGAGTTGCGCACGTCGAAGCTGATGTGGGTGAGCCCGACACGGGACCACACGACCTCCTCCGCGGGCTGCGCCGGTTCGAAATGGAAGATCTCGAGCATGCCGCCACCGGGGGTACGCAGCCATCCGATGCGACACCGGGGATCCTCCGCCTCGACACCGAAGAACGCGCGCACGCGAGCGGGGTCGCTCTCCCCTACCGCGACCAGACGGCATCCGAACACCCGCGAGTAGAACTGCACGAAGCGGTCGAAGTCGACGACGGTCAGGCCGGTGTGGCTGAAGGATCGAGCTCGCATGTGGTGCTCCTCATCGAAGGTGAGTGTGACGAATGTGGTCGGCCGCACGCAACGCCTGCGCGGCGATGGTGAGCGCTGGGTTCACCGCGGCCGAGGAAGGGAAGAAAGAGGCGTCGACCACGAACAGGTTGTCCACGTCGTGTGCCCGACACCAGGGATCGAGCACCGAGCGTCGGGGGTCCGTTCCGAACACCGCCGTGCCACACTGGTGCGTCGTGTTTCTCAAGCCGAGGGAGACTGGCACCACCTGCCAGCAGCCGACGCCACGCAGCATGCGCCCGGTAAGCGCTACCAGCTGCTTGTGCGCCAGCGCGTTGCGCGGCTTCCACCTGAGCTGCGTGCGGCCGTCGTCGGTCACGGTCACACGGTTGTCCTGGCTGGGCAGATCCTCGGTCATCGCCAGCCACTCGACGCTTCGGGAGAACCAGATGTCGAAGGCCCACGTGGGGATCCAACGCGCCATCGGTGGCCCGCCGGCCTTCACGATGACCGCGTTCGACCGCCCCTGGGACTGGATCTGACCGAGAGGGTAATCGCTGTCCGGGCCGCGCAGATAGAAGTCGTTGACGGCGACGGTCTTCTGAAACGTGGTGTCGTGCCTCGGGGGCATGAATGCTCCGATCATGGTCGACAGGTGCGCCATGTAGTTCCGACCCAACAGCCCCGACGAGTTGGCCAGCCCCTGGGGACGGGCCCGAGTCGCGGATCGAAGCAGGAGCGCAGCGGAGTTGACCGCGCCACAAGAGACGACGAAGAGCGGTGCCTCCACGCGGATGAGCTTTCCCTGTCGGCTCACCTCGGCGGCGATGATCTTGTCGCCGCGTGCGTTGGAGACGAGCCGATGCGCACAGGCGTGGGTCCAGAGGGTCACGTTCCCGCGCCCCAGGGCTGGGCTCACGGCGCACACGTCGGCGTCGCTCTTCCGCCGGATCCGGCAAGGAAACGACGCGCATGTCCCGCAGAGCACGCAGCCGTCCTCTTCGCCCGGACTCTGCAGACCCAGAGGAAGGTGAGAGGGGTGCAGGCCCAGAGAGCGAAGCCTCTCGACGATGAGGGCCATGCGGTCCTCGTGCGGCACCGGCGGATGCGGAAAGGACGTCCTGGGCGGCTCGGTGGGATCGGCCTCGGCATCTCCGTGAACGCTGTACAGCCGTTCGGCTCGTTCGTAGTACGGGGCCAGGACCTCATAGGTGATGGGCCACGCGGGGGAGTCTCCGCCCTTGTGCTGCAGCTCCCCGAAGTCC
Organism: Gemmatimonadota bacterium; assembly: GCA_022340755.1. Classification (GTDB taxonomy): domain Bacteria; phylum Gemmatimonadota; class Gemmatimonadetes; order Longimicrobiales; family Gaopeijiaceae; genus SZUA-318. The sequence continues at coordinate 12,416 of JAJDNI010000259.1, read as the reverse complement.
TCACGACGCAGACGGTAGAGGACCGACCCCCAGAACTTGGAATTGCCGCCCACGCAGTAGTGTGTGTAGGGTCGGAACTCACGGCCGGCCCCGTCGAGCCACCGTTCGGGAGTGCGGTACCTCGCCTCCTGCCAGACCGCGCGGGAGCTCCAGTTCTCGGGCTCCTGTGGGATGAAGTCGCCGCGCTCCAGGAGCAGAATGCGGGCTCCCGTCGCTGCGAGGGCGTGGGTGAGCGTGCCCCCGCCCATGCCGCTGCCGATCACCACGATGTCGAAGCCCCGGGTCTCGCGTGCGCTGTCCGGGGCGGGCGGAGGTCGACGGCGCTGCGTCGGCGGTCCAATGGATAGCTCGACCTGAGTCCGGCGCGGGGCTTGTGGACCGAGGGGAGGGGGGCAGGTCATAACGCCTCCTGACGGCTGGTTACTTGGTCTTGAATCGGCCAGTAAGGTGCCCTCGTCGGTGTGTGTACATCCTACTTAATCATACGTATTATCGAAATTGAGCCGCCGTAGGCCAGAGAGCGCCCCACGGCCGCTGGACTTCCCTACCCTCCCGCCTCGGCTCCTTCGTCCCAGAGCCGCCGCAGCAGCTCGAAGGTGTAGAAGCCGGTGTCGTGGCCGTCGCTCCAGACGAACTGGAGGGCGTACCGGCCGACGTAGTGGATGGCCTGGGGGTAAATGTCCTCCGGTACGGTCTCCGGGCGGAGCGTCCGGATCCCTGTCATCTCGTCGACACACCCCGCGCACGGGCAATGGAGTCGCAGAAAGCGGGGGCGGTACTCGGATCGGACGCCGTCCTCCCACGTGATGGCCAGCCGGGTACCGTCTTCGGTGGGGCCGATCTCCCGTGGCCTGAGGCGCGGATCGACGGGACTCATGGCCGCTTCCTGAGTTGTTCGGCGAGGGCCCGGAAGGCGCGGCCGCGGTGGCTGCGGGCGTTCTTGGCGTCGCGGTCGATCTCCGCGAAAGTCCGCCCCAGCTCGGGATCGAAGAAGAGCGGATCGTAGCCAAACCCGGCCACCCCCCGTGGGGCGTCGAGAATGACGCCCGGGGCTTCGCCGCGGCACGCCAGGGATTCCTTTCCGTTCTCCACGAGCACAGCCACGCACACGTATCGGGCCGTCCGGCCCTCCGGCGCCACGCCTTTGAGCAGGCGAAGAAGATGGGCGTTGTTGGCCTCGTCTCGCGGAAGCCCGTCGAGCTCCTGCTCCGGTGCGAAACGCTTGGATCGTACCCCGGGGGCTCCATCCAAGGCGTCCACCTCGATCCCCGAGTCGTCGGCGACGGTGGGAAGGCCGCATCGCTCGTGGAACCAGAGCGCCTTCGAGCGGGCGTTCTCCTCGAAGGTCTCGTACGGCTCCAGATCGTCTTCCTGGGGGTCCACCGGAACGCCGGCCTCGTCCAGGTCCAGGACCTCCAGCCCGGGTACGGCACCGAGGATCCTGCGGATCTCCCGCATCTTGTCCTTGCTGCGCGTGGCGACGACCAGCTTCATCGGGCTCCTTCCCTCATCGTTGCGCGAGCACCCGCGCTTGAGCGGCCAGCAGCTCCTCGATGCCGGATAACGCCAGGTCGAGCAGGCGGTCGAGGTCACGGCGCGGGAAGGGATCGCCCTCGGCGGTACCCTGGACCTCCACGAGCCCCATCTCTTCCGTCGCCACGACGTTCATGTCCACCTGGGCGGTAGAGTCCTCTCCGTAGTCGAGATCCAGGCTCGGCTCTCCGTCCACGAGGCCGACGCTGACGGCCGCCACACGCTGGCGCACCGGGTTGCGCGGCACCAGGCCCTCGTCCAGCAGCCAGGCTCCGGCGAGCATCAAGGCCACGCATCCTCCGGTGATAGCCGCGGTGCGCGTGCCGCCGTCGGCTTGGAGGACGTCGCAATCCACGGTTACCGTCCGCGGCCCCAACGAGCGGAGATCGGTCACCGAGCGGAGAGATCGCCCAATGAGGCGCTGAATCTCCTGGGTCCTCCCCTTCACTCCGTCCCGTTCTCTGCGCGTACGGCTGTGGGTGGCGCGGGGCAACATGGCGTACTCGGCGGTTACCCAACCCTGGCCGCTGGGCTCCCGCCAGGCGGGGACGCCTTCCATGACCGAGGCCGTGCACAACACCCGGGTTTCTCCCGTGGCGATGAGGCACGATCCCTCGGCGTAGGGCGCCACCTCCAGCTCGAGGATGGTCGGCCGAAGCTGGTCGTGCCTGCGTCCGCTCTTTCGTGTCGCCATTCAGCGTTCCCTACTTCTCTCTTCGGATGCGTTGGACGAGGTCCGTGGTCGAGTACCCTTCCAGGAACGGAATCAGCACCACCCTGCCCCCGGCGGCCTCCACCTCCTCTCGCCCGGCCACGTCCCACAGGGCGTAGTCGCCCCCTTTCACCAGAACATCGGGCAGGAGATCGGTTACCAGGGCACGCGGCGTGTCTTCATCGAAGAGGCATACCGCGTCCACACATTCCAGTGCCGCCAGCACCAGGGCGCGATCCCTCTCGGCGTTCAGCGGCCGACCCGGGCCCTTCCCGAGCCGTCGCGCCGAGGCGTCCGTGTTCACTCCCACCACCAGAGCGTCTCCGAGCCCCCGGGCTTCGTGCAGGTACGCCACATGGCCCCGGTGGAGGATGTCGAACACACCGTTCGTGAAGACCAGGCGGAGATCTCGGGGCCGGCTCAGACGCTCCAGCAGCACGGCCCTGGTCAGCACCTTGCCGTCGGGATTCCGGCAGCTCACGCGCCACTCTCCCCGAGCAGATCGTCCCCGCCGCGAGCCATCAGAAGGTCCGCCAGCACTCGCCCGGCCGCCTCGGGTGAGTCCTTCATGCCCGTCACGTCCCCGCGGACCACCTTGCGGCCATCACTGGAGACCAGCATGGCCCACATCCGGATCCACCTTCCATGCGGGAGCGCAGCCACCCCCAAAGGCGATGTGCACGGCACCCCTAGCGCTTCGAGGAGGCTGGATTCGGCCAGCAGAGTCACCCGGCTGTCCGTGTGCTCCACCGAGGACGCGGCGAGCCTGGCATGTTCGTCCTCGTCTCGGGAGACCAGCACCGCCGCGCCCTGACAGGCTCCGGGAATCCAGGCCTTCGGGTCGAGGATCTCCGTCGCTCGCCATCCGGGCAGTCCGCGCCGCGCCTCCGCGGCGCCCACGATTGCGGCATCCGCGGTCCCGGACGACAGTGCTGCGCCCGGCCCTCCTCCGTTGAGGAGGGCCACGGCCTCGACGTCGGGGCGGTGGGCTCGCAGCAAGCTCCATCGCCGCGCTCCGGCCACGCCCACTCGGGTCCCCGGAGCCAGGTTGACCAGGGTGGCGGAGTCGCCGCCGCTCGGCACGAGCACGTCCCGCGCGTCCGCGCGCTTGGGCACGGCGGCCCAGGTCAGGCCGGGAGGAAGCGGGTGTTGCGCATCGGCGGGGACGAGCGCGAGACGCGCCACCCCCGCCGCCACTTTGGCCACCGGGTCGTGCGAGTCGGCGCGCGCGGGCCCCGCCAACTCGACCTGGAAACCCGCGCCTCTCATCGCCTCGACGATGGGAATCGCCTCGTCCCGCAGTTCCGAGAAAACCGTCAGGCCCAGGCTCACGCCATCTCCATCGGGGAAGATCGCCGGGTCACGGCAACCGCCTCACAGGTAGAGGAAGAGGGAGATCCCGAGGAGGATCGCCACCCACAGCACCATACTTCCGGTAGGCCATGTGCGGGAGAGGGCTCCCTTCGGTCCGTGACCGCGGACCGCGAATCCGAGGCCGGTATCCACCAGCTCGAGCACCGCTGATCGCACCGCCAGGTCGACAGTCCGGATCCCGCCCCCGACCGCCCGCACCACGGCGGCCCCGAGACGCCTGTAGGTCCAGTCGAAGTCGAGGTTCACGGAAGGAGTCTCCGCCGGGTAGATGCCGGTGCGAATGAGAACGGCGACCGCGAGGATGCCGAAGACCAGGAGTTGGGTCTGGGTGAGGACGTGGGTCACCGTGTAGGGGACGTACGCCACGTCGAAGGGAAGCAGCGCCAGGAACGTCCCGGGGAAGATGCCGATGGCGATGCACACCAGCGCCGCGACGCCCATGGCCACCAGCATGTTCTTTGGCGCCTCCTTCGTGCGGATCCCGGAGTCGTGGGCGAAGAACGCGAAGTAGGGGATCTTGATGCCGGCGTGCTCGAGGACGCCCGCCGAGGCGAAGAGCAGCGGTAGCCAGAGCCACTTGTGACCTTCCTCCAATGCTGCGCTCATGATCATCGACTTGGTCACGAATGCACTGAACAGGGGGAAGGCCGAGATCGATGCCGCTCCGATGATGCACATGGTGGCCGTGACCGGCATGGACTTGTATAGCCCACCGAGGTCGGAGCCATTGACCCGTCCCGTCATGTGCAGGACCGCCCCCATGGTCATGAATAGCAGGCCCTTGAAGATCACGTCCGCGAAGGCGTGCGCCACGGCCCCGTTGACGGCCAGCGCCGATCCGATCCCGATCCCCGCGACCATGAAGCCGATCTGGTTGATCATGCTGTAGCTCAGCACGCGCCTCAGATCGTTCTCGATGACCGCGTAGAAGATGGGGAAGCACGTCATGACCACGCCCACGTACAGCAGCAGCTCGGTGCCGGCGAAGCTCCGAGCGAGGGCGTAGACCGCCACCTTGGTCGTGAACGCGCTCAGGAACACCGTCCCCGTCGGCGTCGCCTCGGGATAGGAGTCCGTGAGCCAGTTGTGGAGCAGCGGGAAGCCGGACTTGATGCCGAAGGCGAGAAGGATCAGCCACGCCGCCAGAGACCCGTCGAGACCGATATGGCCGAACTCGATGGATCCGGTGCGGTACGCCCGCAGCAACGCGCCGGAAAGCAGCAGCACCCCGGAGAGGACGTTGACCACGAGGTACCGGAAGCCCGCACGCAGCGAGCGCTCCGAGCCCCGAGCCCAGATCAGGAAGACCGACGTGAACGCCAGCAGCTCCCAGAAGACGAAAAGGGTGATGAGATCACCGGCGAAGACCGCCCCCAGCGCGCTCCCGGCGTACAGCATGGCGGAGGTATGCTGGATGCCGGCGCGCTCGTCCTTGCCGAGGTGCAGGGCATAGACGTTTCCGATGAGCGCCGCTAGATGGAAGAGCCAGCCGAAGATGAGGCTCAACCTGTCCACCCGGAGGGGCACGAGCTCGTAGCCGAGGAAGCCCATGGTCCACGTCGTGCCCGAGTGCAGCCGGAGCATGAACAGCGCTCCGACGAACGGCGCCAGGATGAGCACGGCCTTGCGGGCCCGCCCGCGCAAAAGGGCGGCCAGCAGCGCGCCCGCGAAGAAGATCGCGAACGGGGGGATCACCGGGAGCGCCGCCAGGCTACTCGACATCGTAGTAGTCCTCCGGGCGCATGACGAGGCGGCGCAGCCCCTTGGCGGCGAGCACCAGGATCACGATCCCGACGAAGCCGTACAGGGGATAGAACGCCACCACGTGCTCCCAGGGATGCTCGGTGTGCCGGTGGACAACCAGGTCCAGGACGACGAGCACGGCGCACAGGGCGTAGAGGGCGTTCAAGAGCCGGGCGACGTTCTGCTTCTTGTCCCAGATGCGGGGCGGCTCGTCGGGGTCCTTCATCCACGCGCGCGGCCCCAGAGGCGGACGCGCGGCACCTTCCTCGCCGTGGGCATGCGGCGCGTTCGATGGCTGCCGGCTCATTTCGGCACCACCAGGCTGACGAGGTCGAAGACCGGCCCCGGATGCACAAAGAGTATGACCGTCGCGACCGCGGTGATGGTGAGGGCGAGAACCGAGGGCCACGGCGCCTCGTGGATGCCCTCGACCGGCGCCCTCCCCTCGGCCGGCTTTCCGAAGAAGGCTCTGGCCGGCACCTCCAGCAGGTACACCAGGGTGAGCAGCGAGCTGAGCATGAGCACGGCCAGGAGCCAGATCTGTCCCGCCTCCAGGGTGCCCAAGCCCAGGAACCATTTGCTCCACGCCCCCCCGGCGGGCGGGACACCCACGATGCTGAGGGCGCCGACGAAGAACGCGCCGAAGGTGATGGGCATGGTGCGCCCCAGCCCGTGCATGCGACTGATCTCGGTCTCGTGGGTCGCTACCAGCACCGCTCCCGCCCCGAAGAAGAGCGTGATCTTGCCGAAGGCGTGCATGGCGATGTGCATGCCCCCGCCGATGATGCCCCACCGGTTCGCCAGCAGGGCCCCCAGCACGATGTAGGAGAGCTGGCTGATGGTGGAGTACGCGAGGCGCGCCTTCAGGTTGTCCTTCGTGAACGCGACCAGCGAGGCCAGGATGATGGTGGCCGCCGCGGCCCACGCCAGCCACGGGGTGGCCGCCAGGGTCCCGAGGACGTCCAGGCCGAACACGTAGACCGATACCTTGAGGATGGTGAATACACCGGCCTTCACCACAGCCACCGCGTGCAGAAGGGCCGAGACCGGCGTGGGCGCCACCATGGCCGCCGGGAGCCATCGGTGGAACGGCATGACCGCGGCCTTGCCGACGCCGAACACGAAGAGTGCGAGGAGAACGCTCAGCACGCCCTTCGACGCGGTGCCGGCCAGGATGCCCCCCGGCCGGAAGTCCAGCGTGCCGGCGAGCTGCCACGTCCAGATGATGGCCAGGAGCTGAAAGGCCACGGAGGTCGTGAGCAGGATTCCCAGGTAGACCCGCCCTGCCTTGCGCGCCTCCTCGGTTCCGTGGTGCGTCACCAGCGGGAACGTGCACAGGGTAAGCGCCTCGTAGAAGGCGAAGAGCGTGAAGAGATTGGCGCTGAACGCCACGCCCATCGCCGACGCGATGGAGAAGGCGAAGAAGGCGTAGAAGCGGGTCTGGTGCTCCTCGTGGTGCCCTCGCATGTACCCGATGGAGTACAGCGACGTGACCACCCACAGGAACGACGCCACGAGGGCGAAGAGAAGCCCGAGGGGCTCGGCCTGGAAGCCCAGCTTCAAGCCGGGGACGACCTCCACGAGCGTGAGCGAAGGGCGCAGACCGGATCGCACCGGCCCCAGGAGGCCCATGACCGTGGCGAAGAGGGCGACGCCGGTGACCAGCGTCGCTCCCTCCCTTGCGTTCGGCCACTTCCCCAGGGCGAGCACCAGCCCGGCCCCCACGAGGGGGAGCGCGACCGCGAGTCCGACCAGGACCGAGGGCGTCACGAGCCCACCCCCAGGAGCGTTTGGGCGGCGCGGATGGCGACGCCCGCAGTGAGCTTCGCGTCGACCCCGAACCAGATGTTCGCCAGCACGAGGACCCACGTGGGGAGGAGGAGGCTCAACGGCGCCTCGCGGATGCTCCCGTCCCCGATGGGCTGACGGAAATACGCGACCTCGACGACCTTCCACACGTAGATCACGGCCAGGAGCGAGCCCACCAACACGAGCACTGCCACGGGCCACATCCCCTGCTCGAGGGCCGCCCGCACCAGATACAGCTTGCTGATGAAGCCAACGGTGAGAGGAACGCCGATGAGGCTGAGCCCGCCGATGACGAAGGCGGCCATGGTGAACGGCATGGTCCGCCCCAATCCCGCCATGGCCTCGATACGCACCGACCCGACCCGGTACATGACGCAGCCCATCGCCATGAACAAAGCGCCCTTGATGAGCGCATGATTGAAGAGGTGCAGGATCCCTGCCGCAACACCGAATACCGATGCCAGGCTGATGCCGAGCACCATGTAGCCGATCTGCGCCACGCTGGAATACGCGAGCAATCGCTTCACGTTCGGCTGGTAGATGGCGGACAGCGACATGAAGACGATGGCCGCCAGCGCCAGCGGTGTGAGGATCCGGTCGATGTTCATCACGTCGAAGGAGAATGCGGCCCCGAACACCGTGAAGACGAAGCGGAGGAGCATGTAGACCGCGACCTTCGTCGCCGTGGAGGCGATGAAGGACGTCACGGTGGACGGCGCGTACGCATACGCGTTGGGCAGCCACAGGTGCAGCGGGAAGAGCGCCAGCTTGAGGCTGATCCCCACCGTGAGGAAGGCGAAGGCCACGGGGATGGTGCGGTTGGCCTCCATGGCCGGGAGTCGTTGGGCCAGGTCGGCCATGTTCAACGTCCCGGTCATGACGTACATGAGGCCGATGCCGATGACGATGAACGTCGCCCCGACGCTGCCCATGATGAGGTATTGGTAGGCAGCGGTGAGGGCACGCCGGTCCTGGCCCATGGCGATGAGCGCGTACGCCGACAGCGAGGAGATCTCCAGGAAGACGAAGACGTTGAACACGTCGCCCGTCACGCTGATTCCCAGGAGCCCGGTCATGCAGAGGATGAGCGCCGTGTAGAAGAGCGGGATGCGCTCGTTCTCGATCTCCCACTCCACGCTGGCCCGGGCGTACGGCAGGACCACGGCGGCGATGCCGGAGACGATGAGCAGGACGAAGGCGTTCACCTGGTCCACGCGATACTCGATGCCCCACGGCGGCGCCCAATCGCCGATGTGGTAGCTGATCGGTCCCACGGACAGGACGTGATGAAGGAGCGCCACGGCCACGCCGAAAGCCCAGAGCGCGGCCAGGAACGCCACCAGCCACGAGAGCCTCGGCCGGCGCACGAGGGCGGCGAGCGGCGCGGCCAGAAGCGGCACGACGACCTGGAGAACGGGCAGATGCTGGCTCACATCACGTCGTCCTGCTCGTGGATTTCGTCCTCCTCGATGGTTCCGTACGCCTCCTTGATGCGCACCACCAACGCCAGACCCACGGCGAGCGTAGCGACCCCTACGACGATGGCGGTCAGGATGAGGACGGAGGGAATGGGGTTCGTGTACACCACATTCTCTCGCCCTTCGATGATGATGGGCGCGGTGCCCCCCAGGATCTTCCCCATGCTGATGTAGAGGATCATCACCGAGGTCTGGAAGATGCTGAGCCCCACCAGCTTCTTCACGAGGTTTCCGCGGGAGATCATGGTGTAGAAGCCGATCATCATCAGTCCGATGACGATCCAGTAGTTGTAGAGCCCCAGGACCTCCTTCACGGCTCGGCCCTCCTGCGCCCGGCGAAGGCGTAGAAGATCGCCACCATCACCCCGAACACGGTGACGAGCACGCCGGTCTCGACGGAGAAGATCCCCCATTCCTGACCATGTGCGGCGTTGTGCGCGAGCACGTTGTAGTCCAGGAACTTGCCTCCCAGCAGTAGCGTCACCACGCCGGTGCCGGCGTAAATCATCACACCGACGGCTGCGCAGGTGTGGACGACGATGGGCGGGAGCACGGCCTTGGCGGCCCCAAGGCCGAAGACGAGGGCGTAGAGGATGAACGCCGCCGCGAAGATCACCCCGGCCTGGAAGCCGCCCCCGGGTCCGAAATCGCCGTGGAACTGCACGTAGAGGGCGAAGAGGAGGATGAACGGGATGAGGATCTTCGAGCCCACCCGAAGGATGACCCGATCATCCATGGCCGTCCTCCACGGGCTCGGAGCTCTCCTCGAACACGCCTCCGTTCCGCTCGTCGGCCGACCAGATGCGCCTGCTCTGCTCCCCGGTGGCGATGAGGAGGAGCACGCCCACCAGGGCGGTGAAGATCACGTTGGTCTCCCCCATCGTGTCGTAGCCGCGATACGAGGCGAGCACCGAAGTCACGATGTTGGGCACGTCCGTCTCCTCTTCCGACTTCTCGATGTAGCGGGGGGCGACGTGCTGGTGCGCGGGGTTGTCCGCGTTGCCGAAGGGCGGCATGTCCAGGGTGCCGTAGACCATGACGCCGCCGGTGATAAGGACGACGAAGAGGGGCAGCAGCCTGGGCCGCGCCGGCTTCTTCGCCTTGTGCCCCACCAGGGCCAGGGTTCCCAGCACGAGCACGGTGGAGATTCCCGCCCCCACCGCCGCCTCGGTGAACGCCACGTCCACGGCATCGAGCATCGTGTAGAGGGCGGCACAGAGAAGGGAGTAGATCCCCGAGAGCATGGCCACGGCGAACAGGTTCCGCTGCTTCATGACGGCGAACGCCGTCACCGCGAGGAAAGCGAGCAGGGCGATGTCGACGACGACGCTCATACCCGGTCCCCTGGCGGCGGGACGCGATAGGGCTCCACCTTGGCGAAGAGCGCGGTCCGGGCGAGGGCGTGGGTGCCGATGGGGCTCGTGAAGAGGAGAAATCCGTAGACGAGCAGGAGTCGCACAGCCAGCAGGCTCCAGCCGGCCTGGATGCTCATGCCGAGGAAGAGGAAGCCCGCGCCCATCGTGTCGGTCATGCCCGCCGCATGCAGGCGGCAGTAGACGTCCGGCATGCGCAGCACGCCCAGAGTGCCCACCAGCACGAAGAAGAGGCCGGCAAGGATACAGGTCCAGGACAGGATATCGGCGACCAGGCTCATCGGTTGCCTTCCCTCGAACCGGGACGCTGGCGCCCCAGGTCGCCGTACTCGAAGAACTTCAGCACGGCGATGGTGCCGATGAAATTGATCAGCGCGTAGACCAGGCTCAGGTCCACCCAGTCCGGTCGCCCCGTGAGGAAGCCGATCACGGCCAGCAGGATCACGGTCTTCGTGCCCACCGTGTTGAGCGCCAGGACGCGGTCGAAGACCGTCGGTCCGAGGAGTGCCCGTGCCATGGCCATGGCCATGGCGACGAGGATTCCGGCGGCCGCGACTGCGAACATCACCCGGTTCCTTCCGGGCCCGCCTCGGGCCCCGGCCTTGACCTACCCTGCTCGACCCAGCGCACTCGACGATCCATCTCGTCCTCCTCCCGGCCATCCACGTCGACCCAGGTCAGCGAGTGCACCTCGAGGTCGTCACCGACGACACCGGTGGTGATGGTCCCGGGTGTGAGGGTGATGGAGTTCGCGTAGATCGCCCGCCCCAGGTCGGTCTTCTGGCTGGCGTGGTAGTGGACGAGGATCGGGTGGATGGGAAGGCGGGTGGTCAGGATGATCCTTGCCACCCGGAGGTTGGCGACCAGGATCTCCTTCATGAGCCACGGAAAATACACCCAGAAGCGGCCGCCGAGATGGAGCGGGACCCCCTCGTGGTCCACCACGTCCATGCGCTTGGCCAGAAGGGCGACGAACGCGGCGGAGGCCAATCCGAAGCCCATGAGCCTGGGTTCGAAGTGCCCCGAGAGCACCAGCCAGAAGGCGAAGAGGATCGCACCCAGTCCGACGGCTCGGAGCAACGGCCCTTCCAGTCTTGGTTTGACGTCGTCGGGCTGGCGGAGGCCCGGGGGGAAACGGACGGCGAATCTACCAGTTGGACTGGGCCCCGTCCACTATCTTCTGGACCAGCGTGGTGATGGCCTGGGTTCGCCCCACATCCTCGGTTTCTGTGGCGTCCGCGAACTGTCCCTGGGCCACGACCCCGGTGTCCTCCCAGAGCACGACGTTGTTGACCTGGTCGATGATCTGGACCTTCACGCTGATGGTCACCTGGCGCTGAAGGACCTGAGCGGCCTGCCCCGCGGCGCCGGCACGATAGTTGGGGGCGGCCACGTCGTAGCGGACGATCGTTCCCTTCACCACCGCGTCCGCCACGTCCGCTCCCGCGGTGCGGATGCCCAGTGCCGAGGGGAGACGCTTGAGGAGCTGGTCGTAGAGCTCTCCGGTCAGCTCGAAACGCGTGGTCTCGTTGTCGAAGGGCTCGATGGCGACGGTCTTGATGTACGGTGGGGGAAAGCTCCCGGCCTTGAACGAATAGAGGCACCCCGAAAGCAGCAGGGGCAACAGGATCACCAGCCCACGCGCGCCTCTCTTCATCGGCCGGCTCCGTTGGGATTCCAGATGTCCGGGGGATACGGCTCCACCCGCTCCAGCGACTCCCGCGTCAGCTTCAGCTCACGGAACGCCGACAGGTTGCGGTAGGTGGCCTCTTCCGGATATCGGTCCGAGGCGTCCATGCCAACCTGGACACGTTCGGTGACGTGACCTCCCCCATCCAGCAGCTCCAGCTCGTGCACCTGGCCATCCGCCACGTTGAAGTCGAGCTCCTTGCCGTTGGCGTACCGGTACCGGAGACGGACTCCTCCGTCCGCGAGATGATCGCCACCGACGAGCTCGGTGGCCCGGCCCGGTCGGAAGACCCCCAACACACCCCACATGAGGTCCGGAGGGGGCAGGATGTTGGTGGGCGCTCCCGGCGGAAGACGCAGGTCGCCGTCCACCAGGGCCGCCCTGACGACGGTCTCGCCGTTGTCGAGGAAGAGGTCGAGGCGCGCCTTGTAAGGAGGCTCGATGCGTGCCACACCGCGCCCCTTCACACGCACGCCCGCTTCGTTGAGCTGCCAATCGAAGACCACCCGGATCGGGTCGCGCAGCGCCGTGCGGTCCTCCAGGGCCAGGGCCACCTGCTCGGCGTCCACGGCGGGGCGCACCACCGGGGGTGGGGGCGGAGCGCACCCCCCTGCGACGGCGACGGCCGCGAGGATGAGGAAGAGCGCGCCGCGGCGCCCCGTCGAGGTGGTCAAGGTTACCGGCATGGAGGACAAGGTAGACGG
>JAJDNI010000251.1 GCA_022340755.1 Gemmatimonadota bacterium | reverse complement strand
AGGAATCCATCATGAGATACCACACCTTCCTCCCGCTCTTCGCTCCCCTCGCCGCCCTCGGGCTCGGCGCATCCGCCCAACGCTCCGCCACCTTCCCAACCACGGCCGAAGACCAGGGCTCGACCACCCGGACCACCCTGGCCCCCGCCGCCACCCGAGCCTCCGACGGCGCACCCGCGTTCGACGGGAAGTGGACCTTCCTCCCGCTCAAGAGCAGCCAGGTGGACCTCTTCGGCACCGTGGCGCTGGAGATCCGGCGGGACGGCGGGAAGGTGACCATCCGCGAGACGTGGGGAAGCGGCCAGTACGCCATCGAGCGAAGCATGACGCTCACCACCGGTGGGACGGTGAACGAGGTGCCCGTCGACGACCGGGTCTGGCCGGCGCAACCCTTCATGGGCGTTTCCATGAAAGTGGGATCGACGCAGCGGGTCACGGCCGCGTGGAGCGACGACGGTCGCACCCTGGTGGTCGAGCGGAAGTACACCGTCCTGGTCTCGCAGGGGGAGCGCGAGGAGAGCGCCATCGAGACGTACGAGCTCGGCGCCGGCGAGAACCAACTCACCCTGGACATCGCCCGGGCCACCCGCACCGAGGGGCCACCGCTGCACTACGCCTTCAAGCGCGCGGGGACCAAGAACGCCTATGTCATGCACCTGGAGAATCACTGGACGGTGGCCGACGACCTGGACCGGAACGCGTTCCTCATCAGCCTCCAGGGGCTGGCCAACACCGACGCCCCGCGGCTGTACTTCGTCTATCCCGAGGACTGGGAGTTCGGCTTCACCGCCCACCTCTACGACTTCTACGAGAAGGGGCTGGACTACACCTTCACCGAGCTGAAGACGCCCGAGGCGGCGCTGGAAACCCTGAAGCCGTACGTGAAGGGCTACATCGTCTGGGACAAAGCGGTGCGCAGCTCCCTGGACGTGGCCTTCACCGTGGCCGGCGTCGAGAGGGGCGTGGTGGTGAGCGCCGACCAGATCCCCATGGTGGAGAAGGCGGGGCTGCACCAGCTGGAGGATCTGCGAGGGATGTTCGCCGGCATGAACGACGCCGAGATCTTCCGGAAGGCGTACGACACCTGGGGAGCCAGGACGAGCCGGGAGACCCTGGTGTGGATGGGAGGCGCCGCCGGGGCCATCATGAAGCCCGGGGTGGCGGACTACGCCATCGCCAAGCACGCCTTCGTGGCGGACCTCTCCACCCGGGCATCGGACACGGCGGAGTACGAACTGTCCCGGGAGATCATGGGCAAGCAAGAGCCGCTGTCCATGGTCATGGGGTGGCACTCGTATGCCAAGGACCTGGAGCGGGAGTTCGTCTCCATGACGTCGAGCTTCGGGCTGCGGGTGGAGGGGCTGAACACCTACCCGGACCTGAGCTTCACCAGCATGACGCCGGCGGAGCCGGGCTTCGAATTCAAGAACCACCACAAAGTTGTGGCGGATAAGGTCTACAAGCCCGAGGCGAAGGTCTACGTGGCGTGCCTGCAGAGCGATGGTCTGGGCCTGGGGGCGTGGGAGAAACCCGGCCGGGGTTCCATGCCCTACGCGTGGGAGGCCCAGATCAACATGTCGTGGATGGCCCCCGCCATGCTCGAGTACTACTACAGCACCGCCACCGACAACGACCTCTTCATCGGGGCGCTGACGGGCCCGGGCTACATGTACCCCAAGGCCATTCCCCCGAAGATGCTCCCCCAGGTCATCGGCCTGGCGGACAGCCTCATGAAGAAGCTGGACATCAACATCTTCGAGACCATGGACTACTCCGAGGGAGCCACGGTCCGGGGGAACACCGAGATCCCGAAGTACATCGTGGACGCGTACTACGAGGCCATGCCCGATGCCATCGGCTTCGCCAACGGCTATGCGCCCGCCTACACCTTCGCGTCCCGGGACGGCCGGCCCTTCATCTCCTTCGACTACTACCTGTCACCGGACCGGCCCGAGGCGGACGCCGTGGCCGACCTCCAGGAGCTGGCGAAGCTGAACCCCCGGCGGCCCTACTTCCTCTTCGTCCACGTGCGGGAGTGGAGCAGCATCCAACGGGTGAAGTCGATCCTGGACACGCTGGGACCCGACTTCCAGGTAGTGCCCCTGGATCTGTTCATGAAGCTCGCCGGGCAGGACCCGACCTTCAAAGAGCGGTACTACCCGTCGAATCCGGGGAAGTCGGGGGGAGGCTAGGGAAGCTCTGCACTGATACGGTGCCCGCGCGCGAGGCGAGCGAGGCTCGGGCGCACGCGGATGTCGTTCCGTCATCCCTGCTTGCACCGCGTCGTCGGGCCGGGACATCTTCCGACCCGTTCGCGAGTCGATGACGCCCCCCAAACGGATCCCATGGCCCCCTTCAGAGTCGGGATCGACAGCTACTGCCTGAACCCGCTGCGCATGGACCCCTTCGCCGTCCTGGCATGGGTGCACGCGGCGGCGGGGGAGGGCGTACAATTCTCCGAGGTACACCCGAGCCCGGAGCGTCCGCTGGACGCGGGCATGCTGCGGGAGCTGGCCGCGGCGGCTCGCGAGCGGGGGATGTACTTGGAGTGGGGTGGAGGCCAGCACGTCCCCTTCGACACCACGACCTGGACACCGAAGGACCTCGCGGGCCTGAACCGGAAGGCGGCGGAAGAGGCCAGCGTCCTGGGGGCGCGGGTCGTCCGCTCCTGCTCCGGAGGCTTCTTCCGCTGGCATGACGACGCTCCTCCCACGGAGGAGCTCCTCGACGACATGGCCCGGGCTCTCGAGCCCCAGCGCGCCGTGTTCGAAGACCTGGGTGTCACCTTGGCCCTGGAGCTTCACTTCGAGTTCACGACCTTCGAGTTGGCGCGGCTGTTCGCGAAGGTGGGGGCAGAGCCGGGAGGGTGGCTGGGCGTCTGCCTGGACACCTTCAACGTGCTTCCTCTCCTGGAGGACCCCGTCCTGGCCACCGAGCGGGTGCTGCCCTGGGTGGTGGCCACTCACGTCAAGGACGGGGTCGCGAGCCTGGACGCCGACGGCCTTCTCACGTTCCCCACGGCTGTCGGCGAAGGAAGCATCGACCTCCAGGGCATCCTGGAGCGTCTCGCTACCCTCCCCCACCTGGTCCACCTTTCGGTGGAGGACCACGGAGGGAGCTTCCGGACCCCCTTCTTCGACACCGGTTTCCGGGCTCGCTTCCCGGACCTGGGCGCCGAGGACCTCACCCGGCTGGTGGCGTCGGCTCAACGCGACGCGGCGCGCGTCGCCAGGGGTGAGGTGCGCATCACCGACCGCGCCGACTGGCCGGGGCTCTGCCAGAAGCGCACCCAAAGAGACCTGACGAGCCTCCGAGGCCTGGTCGCCGCCCTGGACGGGCAGGCGTCATGAGGAAGCGCGTCGCATGACCATCTTCGGACTCCACCCCGTCGATGTCGCCATCCTGGGCGTCTACGCCGTCGCCGTCGTGTGGATCGGCCGCTGGGTGGGCCGGAAGGTCAAGGACCAGGCGGACTTCTACATCGCCGGGCGGAGGCTCGGGAAGATCTTCCAGTTCTTCCTGAACTTCGGCACCTCCACCGACGCGAATCAGGCCGTCGGGGTATCCCGGGAGATCTACCGCCAGGGCTTCGGGGGGATGTGGATCCAGTACCTCGTCCTCTTCCTCACCCCCTTCTACTGGTTCACCACCCAGCTCTTCCGGCGCTCCCGCCTCATCACCACCGGAGACCTGCTGGAGGAGCGCTTCAACAGCAAGTTCCTGGGCGGCGCCTTCGCGGCCTTCAATCTGGTGATGGTGTGCCTGGGTGGCGGCTCCGCCTACCTCGTGGCGGGCAAGACCATGATGGCCCTCACCCCGAAGCCCGAGAGCGCGTACACCCAGGTGGAGGCCCGCTCCGTCGCCCAGTTCCACGAGCTGCGGCAGCTGGAATCCCGTCTGGACGAGGGGCTGGCCCCCGATGAGCTGGCCCGCTACGAGGTCCTCCACGAGCGGGAGAAGAAGGGGGAGCTCCGGGGGATGATCTCGTACACGAACCCCATGGTCTTCTACGTGGGATACGCGTTGATCGTCGCACTCTACACCATGATGGGAGGGTTCGCGGCCGCCGCGATGTCCGATGCCCTCCAGGGGGTGCTCATCATCGTGTTCTCGGTGATGCTCATCCCCCTGGGGCTGGCGAAGCTGGGAGGCTTCGCCGGGCTCCACGCCAAGGTGCCTGACTACATGTTCTCCCTCTTCGGCTCGGCGGCGACCAGCGAGTACGCATGGTACACCATCCTGGGGATGGTGGTGGCGAACCTGGTGGCCATCATTGCATCGCCTCCCATGATGGCCGCCGCGGGCTCCGCCACGGACGAGATGACTGCGCGCGTGGGGATGTTGGGGGGGATGTTCTTCAAGCGCTTCCTCATGCTCTTCTGGGCCCTGGCGGGGCTCATGGCCATCGGCCTGTACGGGGGCACGCTGTACGACCCGGACCTCATATGGGGGGTGATGACCCGGAGCCTCCTCTTCCCCGGCGCCATCGGCCTCATGCTGGCGGGGGTCCTGGCTGCCAACATGTCCTCACTGGACGCTCTCTCGGTGAGCACCTCCGCCCTTTTCGTCCGGAACCTCTACCAGCCCCTGGTGAAGGGGCGCGCGGAGAAGCACTACATCGACGTGGGCCGGGTGGTCATCGGCGTCATCCTGGTGAGCGGCATCGTGGCGGCGGCGTGGGCGCAGAACCTCCTGACCCTCTTCCAGTACTTCATCTCCCTGCCGGCGGTCTTCGGCGCCGCCATCTGGCTGGCGTTCGTCTGGCGACGTCTCACCAGGACCGCAGTCGTCGTCCAGGTCGTCCTGGCATTCACGGTGTACGCCATCATTCCAAACGTCTTCCCCGCCATCCCCGCCATCCGTAGCCATCCGGCCTTCCTGGTCCAGACCAAACCCAAGGACGTCACGGTGGTGACGGGAGCGCTGGAAGAGGACGTGGCCGAGGGAAGGGCCACCACCGTCGGCGAGACTATCCAGAAGATCAAGCACATTCCCGCCCAGGGGATCTTCTTCGAGAACGTGGTCCGGACCAACCCCGACGACCCGAGCTCCGCCCTTCAGGGACAGGGGAGGTTCGAGGCCGAGGTCTGGATCCTGAGCTGGTTCGGCCTGGACCTCACCCGGTGGTCCAAGGCGGGGTTGGGGGCGGCCCGCTTCTTCTTCGACGCCCTCTTTCCCTTCGTCCTTCTCTTTGCCATCAGCCCCTTGACGCGACCCACGGACGCCAAGCGTCTCGATCGCTTCTTCGGCAAGCTCCGCACCCCGGTGCAGCCGACACCGGAGGAGGACGCCGCCGCGGTGGAGCACTCCGCCGCCCACCCGGAGATCTTCGAGGAACAGAAGCTCTGGCCCGGATCCCAGTGGGACATCCCGAAGCCCGGATGGATCGACGTGGCGGGCTTCGGGGGCAGCTGGCTCTTCGTCCTTTTGATCCTGGCCCTGCTGTGGATAATGGCAGGGCTGGGTACGTAGCTCCTCGATACCCAGGAAACTGTTCCATGCCCCTGTCCTATTCGCAGAAATCACGGTCCGGCCTCGCTGTCGTCATGGCGGCGTGCGCCTTCCTTCCCCTCCCTCAGGCCGTCCGCGGCCAGGGGCGGGACCAGTTCCTGGAGATGGGAAAGCAGGCGTACCAGCGCGGCCTCACCACTACGCCCGCCAGCGTGCAGAATTGGGAGAATACCTTCAAACCCACGCCGGAGTGGGGGTACACGCCACCGGGTGCCCCACCCTACATGGCACGTTTAGCGGGTATGCTGTACAAGCAGACCGGTGACGAAAGCTATGCCCGTGAGGCCATCAAGTGGCTGGTGGCCGAGCCCACGTATCTGAAGTTCTTCCCCGACTCCATGAGCCACTACCGGCCGGACTACGTAGACGGGGTACCGCCCCTCACCAACTTCTTCGAGTTCCCGTACTACATCGGTGGCTACCTGCTGGTGAAGGACAGCCCGTCGATGACCGCGGCGGACCGGAAGACCATCGAGAGCAGCATCGCCGCGTCGGCGAACTACGTCTTCAAGTTCCCCGAGTGGGGCCCCATGAACCGGGCGCTGCTCCGGGCCTACGCCCTGGAGCTGGCGGCCAAGGCCATGCCGGACAGCCCCGACGCGCCCCGGTGGGCGAAGCTGTCGCGGATCCTCGCCTCGGACAGCTGGGAGCACTGGGATGAGGAGGACGCCCAGATCTATCACCCGGTCTGGTTCATCACCTTGCTGCGGTACGCCGATGCCGTGGGGGACTCCACCCTCTTCCAGCATCCGACAGTCCACTACTACTTCGACTACTTCACCCACCTCCTGGACCCCACGGGCAACGTCCCGGACTTCGGCGACGCCCGCTTCCACGCCAACTGGTCCTGGTACGCGGCCATCCTGGAGCGGGGAGCCAAGGAGTACCACCGCGCCGACTACCGGTGGGCGGCCCAGAGGATCCTGAGCGCCAACCTGCCCACCGACGGGCGCCTCAGCACCGGCGACGGCATGAACCTCATGGACGCCTACAACTGGTCGGAGGACGGCCCCGCCGTCGCGCCCGAGGCAAGGAGCGAAGAGGTCATGGAGGACCTCGTGGGGAAGAAGATCGTCTTCCGCGACGGGTGGGACGCCGACGCCAACTATCTCTTCCTTAACTATCGGGACGAGGGGACCTTCGACCGCATGCCCCGGGACTACCTCCGCCACACCATCCCCGTGGAGGAGGAGAAGATGCACCACGGGCACTCCGACGAGAACGCCATCAACCTGCTCATGAGCAA
The DNA here is from genome assembly GCA_022340755.1 of Gemmatimonadota bacterium. Taxonomy (GTDB): domain Bacteria; phylum Gemmatimonadota; class Gemmatimonadetes; order Longimicrobiales; family Gaopeijiaceae; genus SZUA-318. The sequence continues at coordinate 7,475 of JAJDNI010000251.1, read as the reverse complement.
GGGATCCATCCTCCTCGACGACGCAGGGTACCGGCCGGAGATGCCCTCGGGCCCCAACGGGGAGAACCGGGCCGACTACTTCCACAACCGCCTGGTGTGGCGGATGGGCAAGGTGGGCCGGGAGCAGCCCATCTGGGACTTCATCCGGAACTCCGGCGGCCACGAGACCGTGGAGACCGAGAAGATCGACTTCCTCCGGGGGGACGGCTTCGACATGTCACGGACCCGGGTCACGGACCGCCACCACGGCGTCCAGCAGGACAGGGTCATCACCTGGCTGAAGAAGGAGAACGTCTGGGTCGTCTTCGACATCGTGAAGTTCCTGCAGGCGGGGTACTACACGATGGCGGACCTGTGGCACGGCACCGCCGTCCTCGACCACGGAGACAACTACTTCGTCACCGCCATCGACACCATCGCGAGGCACCCCCAGAACATGGGCACGGCGCTGCGCATCGATATGCCGCAGACCGGAGCCAGGAAGGAGGGCACCTTCCCCCTCATGAGGAACAACGAGACGAACACCGCCGTCTACGAGGCCCTGGGGAGCCACTACCTCGCCGGCCAGGTGGAGACCTTCGTCACGGTCCTGACGCCGGTGCCCCGGTCCGACATCACCCACTCCCCCGTGAAGGGCGTTCGGCTGGTGGAGACGCCCCAGGAGCGACGGGGCGTGGGCGTGGTGCTGACGGTGGACGGCGGAGAGATCCTGGTGGGCTCCAAGACCGACCTGGACTACGGCATTCTCACCGCCAACAAGCGTCCCCGCTACACCTGGGAGTCGGGGCGCGTGGACTATGGCCCCTTCGCCACCGACGCCGACTTCCTCGTGGCCCGGACCACCGGGGACACGGTGAGCTGGGCCGCCACCGACATGGTGGGCGTCCGCTACCACGATCAGGAGCTCTTCGCGGCGCCGTGGAGCACCTTCACCCTCGAGCCCGACGATTGGAGCACGGGGAAGGGCGCGCCCAAGTGGCGCTACTGGAGCGGGACGGCGGAGGTGAAGAAGTGAGATGACCGACGGCACCTACCTCCGCAGCGGCATCCCGGCGCTCGACGACCTGGTTCGCCTGGTGGGCGGATTCCTGGTGGCCGATATCCGGGAGATGCACATCGACGGAGGAGTCGTTCGGGGATTTCGCACTCCCGATGCGCCGTCGCTTTGGATCCGCGATCATGCGGACATGCTGCGTGCTGGGCGCTACTTCCTGAGCGACGTCACCAGCGCCGTCCAGCACTTCGCCGACACGCAGTCGGCCAGCGGGCGCATCTTCGACTACGTGTGCACCGAGCCCGAAAAGCTCCCCTGCGAGCGGGAGAACTGGACCAAGTACGTCCGGGTCCCCGTGGAGGCCGACGTGGAGTATCGGTTCGTGCAGGGGGCCTTCGCCGCGTGGCAGGCCTCGGGTGATGACGCCTGGATCAAGGCATTGCTACCCCGCATGGAGCGGGCTCTGGAGTACATCCTGGGCCACCCGTGGTACTGGGACGAAGACTCCGGTCTCGTGAAGCGCGCGTACACCATCGACACCTGGGACTTCGCCTACACCGCCGGGCGCCACGACTGGCTCCAGTTCCAGATCGACGAGAACACGTTCTGGGGCATCCTCCACGGCGACAACAGCGGGTACTACCAGGCCTTCCGCATGATGGCCTACCTGCTGGATCGCTTCGGGGAGTCGGGCCGTGCTCAGGTGTGGGAGGAAAGGGCCAACGGGCTGCGGGAGCGCATGAACGCCCTCTGCTGGAACGGGCGCTTCTACACCCACTTCGCCAAGCTGGGGGACTTCGCCGTGCCCGGCGCGGACGAGGCCACCCAGCTCTCCCTCTCCAACCCCATGGATATCAACCGCGGCGCCGCCACACACGAGATGGCGGTGTCCATCCTGGAGGAGTACCAGCGCCGCCGGGAGAGCACCGCGGCCTTCGCCGAGTGGTTCTCCATCGACCCGCCCTTCCCCGACGGCGTCTTCGGCGACGAGAAGCTGGTGGGGGGCGCCTACGTGAACGGAGGCATCATGCCGCTGGTGGGGGGGGAGCTGGCTTTGGGCGCCTTCCAGCACGGCTTCGAGGCGTACGGGGTGGACATCCTGGAGCGGTACCACGCGCTCGTCGCCCCCAGGGAGGAGAGCTTCCTCTGGTACTTCCCCGACGGCACCCCGGCCTCGGTGGAGGCCAGCACCAGCCCCGACGCGCTGCCTACCGACGGGTGGGGCTCCAGCGCGATGCTCATGGCCCTCTTGGGAGGGCTCGCGGGCATCGAGGACCGAGGCAAGTGCTTCGACGCGGTAGCCCTGTCCCCGCGCTGGCACGCCGCCGGGGCGGACACGGTGGAGGTGGGCGTGGAGTACGCCAGCTCCGGCGCGGCCTTCTCGTACGACTATCGGCGGGGCGCCCCCGGCGTGGAGATGACGATCCGGGCCTCCGAGAGTGAGGTGGACGTCCACCTCATGCTGCCGCCGGGCGCGCGCCCCTCGGCCGTGAAGGTGAGCGGTGCCGAGGTGCCCTCCCGCACTTCCAGGGTGAGGCAGAGCGACTACGTGGACTTCTCCTGCCAGGTCTCCGGCGAGACGCAGGTCGAAGTCCTCTTCGAATGAGATCTGGGTGGTCCGTGGAGCCGCGGGCCACTGCACCGGTATCACAGGATCACGAAAGATGACCGTCAGGGATGCCCTTTCGAGGGTGAAGACCATCCGGGTGGAGGGTGGTGGAACGGAGCCCGCCCGGCTGCCCTTCGTGTTCGAGACCGTGGCCCAGGCGCTGGCGGTGACCACCGGTGCGAAGGTGGAGGTTGCCGGGGCCGCGGGCTATGGGCCCGGCGACCGTGGACCGGACGCGACGGCAGGGGGAGCGCCCGCCGGCGAAGCACACGCCGACCTCACCGCCGGCGTGCTCGGCATCCGTGCGTCCGGTCCCGGCGCTGCGCCTCCACCCGAAGGCCACGGCGTCCACCTGCGCCTGCGCCCGGACGGCGCCGGGTACCTGGAGGCATCCTCCCCCCGCTTCCTGTACGGCTTCGTCACCCACCTCATCCGGGATCTGGCGGGCCGGGAACTGGGCGACCTGGAAGACGGAACGACCTTTCCCGTCGCCTTCTCCTGGGTGCGCTCCACTTACGACTTCTTTCTCACTCAGGAGGCGCGCATCCAGAAGGGGCTGGACCGGGAAGCCTACGTGCGCCGCCTGGCGGAGTCCGGCTTCACCCACGTGGAGGTGAACGGGCTGGCCTTTCCCACCGGGATCGAGTCCGGGCCTCCCGATGAGGCCTACCCGATGTTCTACACGTACTGTCCGGCTCTGGACCAGTTCGTGGAGAGCGACCTGGGCAAGGGGCTCTATCCCGCGGATTACCTGTCGGCTAACCTCGACTTCCTGCGGAAGAACGCCGAGTTGGCCTTGAAGTACGGCCTCGAGCCCGGGCTCCTCTGCTTCGAGCCCCGCAACGTCCCCGAGGCCTTCTTCCAGAAGTACCCGATGCTTCGCGGGGCCAGGGTGGACCACCCGTTCCGGAGCTTCAAGCCCCGGTACAACATGACCATCACCCACCCGCTGGTGCGGGAGCATTACGCGCAGATGGTCGAGCGCCTCCACGAGGCCGTGCCGGAGCTGGCCTACCTCTCGGTGTGGACCAACGACAGCGGCGCCGGCTTCGAGCACACCCAGTCCTTGTACGTGGGGCGTAACGGGGGCGCCTACCTCATCCGGGAGTGGAAGACCCAGGAGGACATCGCCGAGGCCGCCGGAGGCAATGCCCTGCGCTTCCTCCGCACCCTCAGGGACGCCGGTCGAAAGACACGCTCGGACTTCCGCGTCCTCACTCGCATGGAGTCGTTCTACGGCGAGCACGACGTGATCTGGGGGGGCCTGGAGGAGGGCCTCGAGGTGGAGACGTCGTGCTTGGCCACCCGAGGGTGGGAGAACCCCTACGACCATCCCCGTTATCCCGGCTCTCGCAACTACCCGGCGGGCTCCGTCTACCAGCAGGACCTCTTGCCTGAGGAGGGCAAGCTGGCCACCGAGTTGGAGGAACGCTCTTCCGGCGCCCACTTCTACATGGCCGCTGGCCCCTGGCTGCTCTTCGCGCCCCTGGTGGGCGTTCCCTACCCGACCCTCACCCACCGGCGCTTGAAGCTCCTCCGGAATGGCGGCGTGCGGCGACTGGCCCACATGGGGGGTACTCACCCGCCGGCCATGGCGCCCTTCAACGTGAACCACGAGGTGCTGCGGGCCTTCCAGTTCAATCCGGGAATGGCTCTGGAACCCTATCTCCGGCATGTGGCGGAGGAGTGGGCCGGACCGGATCTCGCGGATACCTTGCTGCAGGCGTGGGCGCTCGCGGAGGAGGCCATCGAGGCATTCCCCCACGTCTCCGCCCTCTACTCCATGTATGGCTTCGTCTGGTACCGCCTGTGGGCCCGGCCCCTGGTCCCCGACATCGAGGCTATCCCTCTGGAGGAGAGGGCGTACTACCAGGACCACATGTGCACCACGCCCCACAACCCCAACAACGTGGACCTGGCCCGGGACGTCCTCTTCCAGCTGGCCACGGTACAGGGCGCCAGGGAAGCCATGGAGCGCATGGATGCCCACGTGTCCGCGCCATTGGACGAGGCTATCGCCCTACTGAGCGACGTTCGAGAGCAGGCCGCATCCTCGCTGGGCCGGGGCAACGTCGTGGAGGACCAGCTCGTGCGCCTCGAGGCCCTTCGCTGCTGGCTCACCACCCAGCGGAGCGTGGCGGCGTGGATCGCCGGCGTGGGCGGGTACATGGAGGCCACCACCGACGAGGAGAGATCCCGGGCCAGGGTCGTGGTGGAAGAGATGATGGAGGAGGAGCTGGAGAACTCCCGGCGTCTCCTGAAGCTCCTGGACTCGGGTGTGGACTTCATGGCCACCACGGACCAGGGGGAGACGCCCCTCATCTATGGGGAGAACCTCCGGGAATCTCTTCGGAAGCGCCTAGCCCTCATGGAAGCCCATCGGGACGACGAGCCCTTCATCGACTCGGACTACATGGAGCGAGAGGCGGGCAGAGTCGGCATCTCACCGGCCTCATAGGCCGCACGCAGGGCGTCGGCGAGCCCTTCCACCCAGTGCAGGCGACCGCCGGAGCTCTGGGTGATCCGGACGGCCTGGTGGTCGTAGGCGAGGGGCGTCACCGTCGATCGCTCCAGGGCCTCCACGACGGCGACGTGGGGCCGCGCCGTCTCCAGCCCGCACGGGGGGAACGCCACCGCGTCGGCTCCCCCGCGTCCTGACCCGGGCCACGCACGAGCGGCCTTTACGCTCTCCCACAGCTTTCGGACCTGCGCGCTGGCGTCTGGATGCGGATAGGTCCACACCCTCCCGTCCCGGTGTCGTGCCGTCATGGGCTCGGTACCTCCCGGATACGTGACCGTCCCCTCCTCGAGCTCCAACGTGAACCTCGGATCTGCGGCCTCCTCTTCGGCGATGGCGTGGGAGGCCAGAAAGAGGATCTCGGCTCTATTCCCCGTCGCTACCCGGATCGCCGCGGTGTCGAACGTCTCGATGTCGTTGGCCCGGGCCAGGCGGGCCTCCATGAGAAGGGGCTCGGCGCTCCGGTCCAGGGCGTCTCCCGTCAGGAAGAGGAGGTTGTGGAGGTGATGGGCCATGGCGTTGCTGGCAGGGCTGTCGAGAATCCATCGCCCGGCAGGATCCCTCTTGCGCCCGGCCCAGTCGTTGCGGCCGTAGTACACCTCCGTTCGGGGCCACAGCGTCAGGGATCGACCGCGCAGGGGTCGGCCCAGACGTCCGCGTAGGATATCCGCCTTGAGCGCCAGCAAGGACTCGGCGAAACACCACTGGAAACCCACCGCCACGAACCGTCCCGCCCGATCCTGGGCCGCGATCATGCGATCCACGTCGGCGGTGCTCCCCGCGGCGGGCTTCTCCAGGAGGACGTGGCTTCCCGCTGCCAGCGCCGCGCACGTGTGCTCGGCGTGGAGTTGGATGGGTGAGGAGATCACCGCCAGGTCCGCCCGGTGCTCCCGGTAGAACTCCTCCAGAGTAGCGAAGATGGGCACGTCCCGAGCCCCCAGCTCCGCCAGCCTGCGGCATCCTTCGGGCCGGGGTTCCACCCCGCCGACGATGCGGCATCCGGCGCCTCTCGGGTCGTCCAGGAGGGACTCGAGGTACACCTCGCCGTATCCCCCCAGGGCCACCAGGACCACCGTCACCGGGGCGGCGGGGTCATGTACGGAATCCGGGATGGGGGCCCCGCCGGGGATGCTCGCCGAGCCGGGCCCGACGCCCCTCTTGGATCCATCGGCGGAGGCAGTCACGCCTCCTCCATGAGGCTCACCTCCCGCACCTGCCGGGAAGAGGGATCGACGGCCAGGGTGCGGATCTCGAAGGGACCCAGACGCATGGAGTGAGTCAGCCCGAGGTGCGGCAGCGTGAGGGTGGTCCGGCGCGCCTTTCCGGTAGGCTCGAAGAGCCGGACGATGAGCTCGTCGCGGCCCTCCGCCTTCTTGAAGGCCGTGATCTGGACCGCCGGGTCGCTCAGAACCGGCCCGGGAGCGGGGGCGTCGCCACCCCCCGGAGGCCAGTACGCCAGGGCGAAGGGCCGCTCGGCGTGGGCCAGGGCCTCCCGGTCCACCCGGGTGAGGCGCTCGGACCGAAGGCCGGCGTTGAGCCAGAAGTGGAAGACGTGCTCACCCTGGTCCAGGCGGGGCGTGAGGCGATCCTCCCGGACGAGGGAACGGCCGGGCCCCGTGGGGTGCGCGGCGTAGGCAGGCCCCCGGAGGACCGAGAGACGGAGCTCTCCCTTCAGAAAGTCGCAGCCATAGGTGGCGTCGTTGACGACGGTGAGGGCGTGGCGTCCGTCGTCGGAGAGGACCGCGAGCCACTTCTGGGCCACCACCTCCTCGCCGTTCGCCGCCATCTCCTGGGCCCCGTAGGCCACCTGACCCCGGAGGTTGCCCGCGTACCACGGCGTCGGCAGGCAGAGCTTGAGCATGCGGTCCTTCTCCTGCCAGAGAACCCGGGTCTCCACCTCTACCTCGGTCCCCTCCCGGGGGAGCTTGTAGCGCTGGCAGAAGGCCGAATCCCCGTACGAGAACAGCGCCTCCACCACCACGCGCACGGGGCCGTCCTCGATGACCCGCACCGGCGCGAGGGTCGCCCTGCTCACGCCGGCGAAGCGGGCCGCCTTCTCCGGGGTCATGAGGCGGGGCGGGCGCGCGGCTTTCCGGAAGCTCCTTACCCTTGATCCCCAGGGGTCGGCGTCGTCACGCATCATCCGGAAGCCGACGGCGCCCGGGGTGAGGAAGTCGACGCCACCCACCCGGTACCGGTCGAGGAGGCCCGTTTCCGCGTTCACGACCACCTCCAGATCCTCCGTGCGGAAGCGGAGCCTCCCGTTCCGGAAGCGGGCCTTCGGGGCAGGGCGCTTCTTCACCTTCACGAAGCGGCACTCGAAGCGGTTCATACGGCCGGGCCGGAGGGTGGCC
>JAJDNI010000194.1 GCA_022340755.1 Gemmatimonadota bacterium | reverse complement strand
TGACCCGCCACGACCCCAACACCATGGGCGACTCGGGTGGGCCCATCACCCACGACATGAACGGCCCGGAGGTGTACGCTACGATCTTCTCGGTGGGACCGGGCAAGAAGAACATCAACGTCATCTGGACCGGCTCCGACGACGGCCTGGTCTTCGTCACCCAGGACGGAGGCCAGTCGTGGACGAACGTGACGCCTCCCGACATGCCTGATTTCGGCCGGGTGAGCCAGATCGACGCGTCCAGCTTCAACGACGGCGCGGCTTACGTCGCGGTGAAGCGGCCTCTGCTGAACGACCGGGCGCCCTACATCTATCGGACCCGGGACTACGGCAAGACCTGGACGAAGATCGTCTCGGGGATCCCGTCCGACGACTACGTGCACGCCGTGCGCGAGGATCCGAATCGCCAGGGGCTGCTGTACGCGGCTACCCAGCACGGTGTCTACATCTCGTACGACGACGGCGACTCCTGGCAAGACATCACCAACAACATGCCCGACCTGCCCGTCGTGGACCTGGTGGTCGAGAAGAACGAGCTGGTCATCGCCAGCCACGGGCGGGGCTTCTGGGTGCTGGACAACATCGCGCCGCTGCGCCAGGCGACGCCGGACATGACGACGGCGGCGGTGACGCTCTTCGACCCGCCGGCGGCGGTGCGCTCGGGTCCCGACGTCACCGTCTCCTGGTGGCTTAAGAGTCCCGCGAAGACGGCGAAGCTCGAGGTGCTGGACTCGGCGGGGGCAGTGCTGCGCACGTTCGTTCCCGACACGACCAGGCCCGACACCACCCGCGGTCCCGGCAACTTCCGCCGCTTCGGCGGCGGCGCGTGGCTTCCCAACGAGGCGGGCCTCAACACCATGCGCTGGGACCTGACGGCGGAGCCCTTCGTGACGTTTCCGGGGATGATCTTCTGGGGCGCCCGGGCCCGAGGACCGACGGTGCCGCCGGGACGTTATACGCTGCGGCTGACCGCAGATGATCAGACGGTAACCGCGCCGCTCACCGTGGAGGCCAACCCGTGGATCCCGGACGTGACCGTCGCCGACATGCACGCGCAGTACGAGTTCAGCCGCATGGTGCGTGACAAGGTCAACGAGGCGAACCAGGCCGTCATCGACATCCGTCGGGTGAAGGCCCAGCTCGACGACCGCTACAAGAAGTCCGACGACAAGTCACTGCACCGCGCCGGCGACAAGCTGAAGACCGACGCGTCGACTGTGGAGGCGGACATCTACCAGGTGAAGAACCAGAGCGGCCAGGACCCGCTGAACTTCCCCATCCGCGTGAACAATCGTCTGGCGAACCTGATGTCCATGGCCGAGCAGGGCGACGGCAGGCCCAACAACAACCTGCCCGAGATCTTCAAGATCATGAGCGATCAGCTGAAGGGGTACACGGACCGGCTGCAGGTCATCTGGAGCACGGATCTGGCGTCCGTGAACAAGGAGCTGACGCGGTTGAAGCTCCTGCCCCTGGATCCCAAGTGTGACAAGCCGGAGGGGTGCCTGATCATGTAGCGGGAAGAGCTGGCCCGGTATCCAAAGGCGGCGGCCGGAGCCTTCGGGCTCCGGCCGCCGCCGTCTCTCCCGCAGGGAGCCGCGGTCTATCGGGTGCCTCTCCACTCCCTGGTCAGCGTGGCGGGTGCCGTGAACACCTGTACCTGCGCCGCCTCCAGCCGGCGGCGGTACGCCGCCACGTCCTCGTTCACCACCTGGTTGTAGCGTGCCAGAGCGGTCTGCAGGAGCTCCTCGGCCTGCTGCATCATCATGGTGGCGTTCTTCGTGGGTGCGTCCCACGACGAGCTGAGGTCGTACATCACGCCGCCGATCCGGGACATCACCGCATTGGGGGCGTCGGCGAACCCCTGGACGTCCTCCTCTCCGGTGAATAGCTCCTCGACCTTTGTGAGCTTCTGCTTCAGGCTATCCCCGGCCGCCTTCAGCGCCTTGGAGGCTTCATCGTTTCTGTCCGCCAACAACTTGCTCACCTCGTCCACCGACTGCCGGGTGTCCCGGAGCCGGTCCACCGCTTCGGTGGCGACGTCCTGGCGCTGTCCGGCGCGCAGCATCGCCTCGAGATTCGCCTGGCGGTCCGCCGTGCTCACCTTGATGCGCGGATCGGGACTCACCGTCACGGTACCCGTGACCGTGTCGCCGGCTGCCGCGACGCGGACGGTGTACGTCCCGGGGAGAACGCTCGGACCGGACGGGAGGATCTCGGGGTCCTTCTGTCCCGCGGCGCGGGGTGAGCGGAAGCCGTCCATGGCGAGGTTCCACGCCGTGCGATTCAGCCCCGGCTTCGCCGGCCCGCGGAAGGTGCGGATGATCCGGTCACCCTGAAGCACCGAGATGGTCGCGGTGGTGTCGGTGGACGCGGCGCTGGAGTCGCGTGCCATCCCGCTCTCGCCGGACTCGCCGCCCACGAGATACGTGAGGAGCGCTCCGTAGGGGCGGTTCTCGCCCTGGAACATCGCGAATCCCGTGAAGCGCGGGCCGTTCACCTGGCCTTCCACGTACTCCACCGCGGGCGGAATCGAGAAGAGGTGGAGGTGTTGCTTCGTCACCCCGGGATCCGACGCGATGGTCTCGAGAGGACGCACGTCGTCGAGGATCCAGGCGCCGCGGCCGTGCGTTCCCACGACCAGATCCTTGTCCCGCGGATGCACGAGGATGCCCCGTACGGGCGCCCTGGGGAGCCCGCGCCACAGCGCCCAGCGACCGCCGCCGTCGAGGGACACGTACATGCCGAACTCCGAGCCCAGGAAGAGGAGGTTCGGGCTCACGGGGTCCTGAGCGATGGTGTGCATGAAGTACTGGAGGTCGGGTGTCACCAGGCTGGTCCAGCTCCTCCCGAAGTCCGTCGTCTTGAAGACGTAGGGCTGGTTGTTGCCTCGGCGGTGGTCGTCGAACACCACGAAGGCCGTGGCGCTGTCGAACTTCGACGGCTCGATGTGCGGCACCCAGGTGCCGGCCGGTACGCCCTTGATGTTGCCCACCACGTTGGTCCAGGTCTTACCGGCATCGCGAGTGAGCTGGACGTTGCCGTCGTCGGTGCCCACCCAGATCAAGCCCTGTTTCACGGGGCTGGGCGCGATCTGGATGATGGTGGTATAGAACTCGGCTCCGGACACGTCGTAGGTGAGGCCACCGGACCGGTGGTAGGTCTGGTGGGTGGAGTCGTTCGTCGTGAGGTCCGGGCTGATGGTGGTCCACGAGTTGCCGTGGTCCGTGCTGCGATGGACGAACTGGCTTCCCAGGTAGATGGACCCGTCGAAGGGGTCGAAGGTCATCCCGGCGTTCCAGTTGAAGCGCAACTCCGTGGCGGTGTCCGGCGCCGCGGGCTTGATGACTCTCCGCTCTCCGGTCACCCGGTCGAAGCGCAGGATGTCCCCGTTCTGGGTGGACGAGTACCCGTACCGGGAGTCGCTCGGATCGGGGAAGGTGGCCATTCCGTCTCCGAAGGCCACCTCCTCCCAGTCGTACATGCGGATACCCCCGTTGTGCCAGGTGAGGGCTGGGCCCACGAAGGAGCCGTTGTCCTGGAGGCCTCCGTAGACGTGGTACGGCGTGTCGTTGTCCACGGCGATGTGGTAGAACTGCGAGAAGGGCAGATTCTGGACGTGGCGGAACGTGCCCCCGCCGTTCCGCGAGATGTAGACGCCGCCGTCGTTGCCGTCGAGGATGACCTTGCCGTGCGGCCCCACCCAGAAGGCGTGGTGGTCGACGTGGACTTCGTCGAAGCCCAGCAACGTTTGGAAGGTCTTGCCGCCGTCGGTGCTCTCGTTGACCGGGCTCTCCACGATCCACACGTGGTTCTCGTTGGTGGGGTCCACGCGGATCTGACCGTAGTAGAAGGGGCGCCCGTCGATGTTGCGGGTGCGGTTGACCACGGTCCACGAGTCTCCACCGTCGGTGGAGCGCAGGACGACGCTCCGCGTCGCCTCGACCAGCGCGTACACCACGTCGGGCCTGCCGCGGGAGAAGTCGAGCCCGGTGCGGCCCAGCTCACCCTCCGGGATGCCGTCGGCGGGAGTGAGGCGCTTCCAGGTTTGGCCGCCGTCGTACGTCGTGTAGATGCCGCTTCCGGGACCTCCGGACTTGAAGAACCACGGCCAGCGACGGTGCTCCCACATCCCGACGATCAGATGGTTCGGATTGGAGGGGTCCATGACCATGTCCCCGGCGCCGGTGCGCGGGTTCACGTACAGGATCTTCTTCCAGGTCTTGCCGCCGTCGGTGCTCTTGTAGACTCCCCGGTCCTCGCTGTCCTTCCAGGTGTTCCCCAGCGCACCTACGTAGACGACGGCGGCGTTCCGGGGATCCATGAGGACGGCGTCGATGGCGCCGGTGTTCGGCAGGCCCATGCTCGCCCATGTCTTCCCGCCGTCCAGCGACCTGTAGACACCGGTGCCGACACCCGCCGAGTTGCGCCGATTGCGCTCCCCGGTGCCGATCCAGACGACGTCCGGGTTGGGCTGGTAGACGGCGATGGCCCCGATGGAGGCCGCAGGAAGCGAGTCGGTAAGCGGCTTCCAGGTGACGCCTCCGTCCACGGACTTCCAGAGTCCGCCTGTCGCTGCTCCTACGTAGAGAATGTCCGGATCGGCGTCCAGGGCATCGATGGCTCCGACCCGCCCGCTCATTCCGGTGGGCCCGATGCTTCGTGCCTCCAGATTCCTGAAGAGCCCGGGATCGACCTGGGCGGTAGCGGGGATCGTGGCCGTCACGACGAGGAGGGACACACCCAGGGTCGTGAAAACGGCGCGGGGGAAGGGTCTCATGATGCCTCCTGGCAAGGCACGGGGCATGAAATCGGATTCGCGGGGCGCTGCGGCCTCGGGAGGGTCAGCCTACTGGGCGGGACCTGCGACAGCAAGGATCTCAGGCGGTGGCGACGAGGGAGTCCGATCTCGCGTTGTTGACACCGTGCAACACGGATCCTAGTCATACCGCGCAGCCGCACCTACCTGCCCGCGCGTCGGGCGTCAGATGCGAGTCCCCCTCCCCGGAGAACCATGGCCCTCTCCCAGGGAACGCGCCTCGGCCCCTATGAGGTCCGCTCCTTCATAAGCGAAGGCGGCATGGGGGAGGTGTACGCGGCCTATGATCCCCGACTGGGCCGTCAGGTTGCCATCAAAGCCCTGACCCGGCCGCTGGCGGAGCTCCCCGAGTTCCGGCGGCGCTTCGAGCAGGAGACCCAGGCCATCTCGCGCCTGAACCACAAGAACATCTGCACGATCTTCGACACCGGCCTCCATGAGGGGCGTCCCTACATCGTGATGGAGCTCATCGAGGGCAAAACCCTCGAGCAGCTTCTGGAGTCGGGTCCTCTGAGCGTGGAGCGCGTGCTTCACATCGGGATTCAGGTGGCCGCGGCCCTCGATGCCGCCCATAAGGCGGGCGTGGTCCATCGGGATGTGAAGAGCAGCAACATCATCCTGAACTCCCACGGGGACGCCAAGGTCCTGGACTTCGGGCTCGCGATGATCGCACCCGAGGCCCAGGCGAGGGAGAAGGAGCCCATCACCCGGGCCGGTGCCGTCGTCGGCACGGTGAACTTCATGTCGCCGGAGCAGGTCAGAGGCGAGGACGTGGACGCGCGCTCGGACCTGTTTTCCCTGGGCGTGGTCCTCTATCAGATGGCCACCGGCGTGCCCCCGTTCCGGGGGAGTCCGACCTCCATCGTCGCACAGCTGGTCTCCCCTGATCCAGTCCCCGGTCCGCGGTCGTTGGAGCCCGCGCTTCCGATGGAGCTCGACCGGATCATCAGCCGTGCGCTGGAGAAGGACCGCGCCATGCGCTATCAGACGGCGGCGGATCTCCTCGCGGCGCTGCGCGCGCTGCGCCGCGACCTGGTCACCGGCGTCAGCCGCGCCAGCGGAGGACATGAGTGGCATCGGGTGGCGGAGCGAAAGCCGTGGTGGCGACGGCAGCTGCCATGGGCGGTGGGCGCCGTCGTCATCGCGACAGGAGGCTTCCTGGCCTGGCGCCAACTGTCGCCGGGCTTCCTGGCGGTCCGCCCCATACGCTCCATTGCGGTCCTTCCCTGCATGGGCCAGACGGCGGACGCGGGGACCGAGTACTTCTGCTCCCTCCTCCGGGAGCGCATCAACAACGGCCTGTCACAGGTTCCCGGCTTGACGCCGCCACCCTCGACCGAGGCGGTGACTCCCTTCCTGGGACAGGGTCGGAGTGCCATCGGCATCGGGTCCTCCCTGCATGTGGACGCCGTGTTCACGGCACAGGTGCGAAAGCATGCGGACTCGGTGAGCGTCATCGTCGAGGTGACGGATGTGCGCACTGGGGCGCACGTGTGGGGGAACGTGTTCGGTCCCACCACGGACGCCCAGGGACTGCCGGAGCAGATCGCACGCCAGGCAGTGGATAGCCTCCAGCTACGATTGACCGCCACGGATCGAGCCAGGCTCCAGGTCCTGCAGACCTATCAGCAGGCCCAGTACTACCTTGGCGACCGCAGCGCGGCGAGCCTCAGGAAGGCCATCAGCCTCGACGACGAGGTCATCCGGGCGGACTCGACTTTCGCGAAGGCATACGTCGGCCTGGCGAGCGCGTATATCCTGCTTCACTACTACGGTGACCTTGCTCCGGCGGGGTCGTATCCGCGGGCGCGCGTCGCGGCCCAGCAGGCGCTGGATCTGGACGAATCCCTCGCCGACGCCCACGCCGCTCTGGGCCTCGTGCTGCGTGACTACGACCGGAATTGGACGGGTGCGGAGCGTCAGTTCCAGCGGGCGCTTCAGCTGAATCCCCAGTCGCCCGACGCCCTGCAGTGGTACGCCGAGCTTCTCACCATGACGCGTCGCTTCGCCGAGGCGGAGGCGCGCATCAAGGAGGCCCAGACCGCGGCTCCCCTCTCTCTGCCCGTGCGGGCGGTGCACGGCTGGATCCTCATGTCCGCGGGCCGCTTCGAAGACGCTCGGAGGGAGCTGGAAGCCACCATCGCGATGGACCAGAACTTCGAGCTCTCACACTGGTTCCTGGGACAGCTCAACTTCGCGGAGAAGGACTACCCGGCCGCAGTCAAGGCCTTCGAGGCGTCCATCAAGTCCAGTCGGCCGAGCCGCCGCGTGGCGGATCTGGCCAGCGCCAGCGCGTTCGCCGGAGACAGGCGCAAGGCGCAGGAGCTGCTGCGAGAACTCCAGACGCGACAGCAAGGGGGCGAGTACGTTTCCGGGTACGACCTTGCCATCGTCTTCGCCGGCCTCGGCGATCGGGATCGGGCGTTCCAGGAGCTGGAGGGGGCG